>CAIJXB010000034.1 GCA_903824495.1 uncultured Chlamydiae bacterium | reverse complement strand
ATGTCGACAACATCGAACACAAATACAAACTCCTCGACCATATCCTCAACGGCAAAGACATCACGCAAGCGATCGTCTTTACCCGGACTAAGCACCATGCCGACCAACTCGTCGACAAGCTGATTAAAAAAGGATATAGCGCTGGAGCCCTCCACGGCAACATGAACCAACGTCAAAGAACGAAGACGATCATGAGACTCCGTCAAGGTGAGATCCGTATTCTCGTCGCAACCGATGTCGCCGCTCGCGGAATCGACATCCCAGCGATCAGCCACGTCATTAACTTTGATCTGCCTGAAAGCGAAGAAGACTACGTTCACCGTATTGGAAGAACAGGACGCGCCGGCGCAACCGGTATTGCCCTGTCATTTGCAACTCCTAAAGAAATGGGCTTTGTCCGTGCAATTGAGAAGTTCACGCACCAAAAGATGACGCCTCATACAGTTCCAGGAATGGAACCTCGGACGACAACGCATTCTTCTTCCACACCGGGCTTTGTTTCCCAAGGAAACTACCGGCCGAAACAGAAGAAAAGCAATTTTAGACGTTTTTCTAGAAGGTAGTCTCGAGAGTCTTCAGCTTTTCCATCTGCTGAAGATTCCACTCATCTGAACTATAGGGAGTCTCGAACCAGGCTCCCAAGATCTCTTTAAGCACGGCTGACGATGTCAGCCGTAAGCTTAATGACAAGACATTGGCATGATTCCAAATTCGTGCTCCCTTAGCTGTTTCTGCATCGCTGCAGAGCGCTGCGCGGATTCCAGGGACCTTATTTGCCACAATCGAACATCCCGTGCCTGTCCAACACAGCACAATCCCCTCATCTGCCTTTCCTTCTTTGATCTCTTCCATGGCTTTCAGAGTAACATCGGGCCAATCGATCGATTTTTCACCCTGCCGCGGGCCCACATAATGGACCTCATGCCCCCTCTTCTGGACTTCTTCTAAAAGGACGTCGATCAACGGGAAATATTCATCGGAACTTATGACAATTTTCATAGGATGAATTTATCAAAATCATCAAAAGCCTTCTAGAAAAACTTTAGCATTTATCCCCTCTCCCTGATAATAAAAAAGAATGTCATCTTATCTTTGGACTAAACTAGGATCCCGCTTAAAACGAGTCCGCACTACAGGTAAAAAGAATCTCAATTGGATTTTTATACCAGGCGGCCCGGGACTGGGTTCTGAAGCGATTGCTCCTCTCACTTCACTTCTCAAATTACCTGGTACGATTTGGCATCTAGATCTGCCTGGAGACGGTGCTAATCCAAGAGGATCGTTCAAGAACTGGAAACCGGCCCTCCTAGAAGCTGTCCAAACTTTAGAGAATGTCATTTTAGTCGGCCATTCCAGAGGCGGCATGTTTGCCCTTGCAACTCCAGAACTTCAACATCTGCTGAAAGGCCTAGTTTTACTTGATGCTGCTCCTGATCGAACCTGGAAAGATCGCTTGGATCAAATAATACATGGAGTTCCCCTTCCAAAAAAAACTTTAGGTAATATGAGAAAATACGAGCAGGCTTACTATAAAAACCCCTCGAATAGAACTCTAAAGAAATTTGTCTTATCAGGAACACACAACATGTTTTTAAAAGCCCACCTAAAAAAAGGTACACGCACTTTGAAAAACCTGCCTTATAATTACAAAGCCTTCCAATGGGCTGAAGCCCATTTTGATCCTACTTACAAAGCCCGCTGGATCCCCAAAATCCCGACCCTTATTCTGTCAGGAGAAAACGATCTAGCAACTCCCCTGGAGCTTTTCCAAAAAAAAGAATTCATGCGGAAAAATATCATTATGAAAGAAATCAAAAAAGCCGGTCATTTCCCATGGATAGAAAATCCTTCAGATGTCATTGCTGCGTTCAATTCTTTTTTAACCCTTATAGACACCTAAACAAGCCTTTCATATAATGGCTCCATTTTTAACAAAAAATGAGGTTTGTATGGGAGTTAGTATCAGTGGAACTGTGATCTATGGAAAGCCGCTTGTCGCGAGTTTGGCTAACATGCCGGCTGTCGTCGTTGCTTTGTCCGAAGCTGTGATCGATAAAACTTATCTGACCTGGTTGGATGTCAGCAAACTGCTGAAAGCTTTTCCAGAGCATGTCAAATTAGTCGGCGATACGGTGACCTTCCAAGGACCTGTGGCGATTGTTTCTTCGATGAGCCCCACAAGACGCCTTATCATCCAATGTTCTTTAGCGGCAGCGTTAGGAGGTCTCCATTATCTCTTTTTCAGTCGAATGCTTGCAAAAGGATCGTATGCTCAAAACCATAGAGGTTTTTTAGTACCTCCTCCACTCTCGCGATTAAGAATGATACGCATTGCTTGCTTTACCCTCGCAGGTGCTTACCTCGGATTCTATGCCGCTGGTCGTCTTCTACCAACACAGGCAGGCGTCTACTTCTACAAGCAGCCGCCATTTCTCGTTTAATCGATCCCGCTCTTATAAGAGCGGGAAGTTTATTCATGCTTCATTCCGTAGCAACGATCCCCTGCATCGCCAAGACCTGGAACGATATATCCTTTTTCATTGAGTTTAGGATCTGTGACAGCAGCGTAGATCTTGATGTTCGGATTGTAGTCTAAGATCCGAGAAATCCCTTTTTTAGATGCAATTGCACAAACGAGAATGATTTGTCTTGGGTTTTGCTTCTCGACGATCTTAATCGCATCTAACATCGATCCGCCGGTAGCTAACATCGTATCTGCAATGATTACACATTTGTCTTTGACGTTGGGGATGCCGATGTAACTGATGGCAGCTTTAAGCGTCTCTTCGTTGCGGGCCATGCCTAAGAAGCCAGCTTCTGAATTTGGAAAAACCTCCTGCATGCCAACGAGCATCGGCACACCGCCGCGTAAGATCGTGATCAAAACGGGGTCTTCATCGCAGAGCACATGCACAGCTTTAGCGCCTGTTAGAGCTTCAATTTCGACATTTTTGGTATTGAGATCTTGCAAAACTTCCAGAGCCAAGT
>CAIJXB010000033.1 GCA_903824495.1 uncultured Chlamydiae bacterium | reverse complement strand
GTTAGGACAATACGATCAATCATTAGAGGATTACCATCATTTTGCCTCTCAGGAACCCCATTCTTCGGTTCCGAGTTTTTGTTTAGGCTTTGCCAAAGGGCTTCCACAAGGAATCTACGATTCTGGCGAGGGCCTGCTTTTATTTCTCACCGACATCATTCAACATCCGGTTCACACAGGAGAGCAAATCTGGGATTCATTCGCTCTTCTCAGTAATCTAGCTCGTACCGAGCAATGGAGCACACTCAGTGAAGTCTTAGCTCCTGAGGTGTCTCAGCTCGTCCAAGAATGGGATAATCTTCCTCCCGATGTGCGTGGAGAAAGAGCTGGATATGTCTTTGGTAAATACGGAGCAGATATTCTCGTCCCCGGAGCTTTAGCCAAAGCAGTCTCTAGTGGCGTGAAAGGAGCGCAAGAGCTCAGCGCAATTTACAGAAATCTCCAAACAGCGGAACAAACCCTCATCCTTGAATCTGCAGCTGACCTAGGAACGAACGGCGCTAAAATCGGCGAGGTCATTCAAGCCAGCCAGAAAACAATAAGCCTCGGTGAGGATTTAGGTTTTCCTGCTTGTGAAATGGCACAGCTAAAACAAGCTGGAACTTTAGAAGAAGCTATTTCCACTGCGACAGAGCATGTTGCAAACGATCCAGCTATGCTGGCATCTTTTAAGAAATTCGAGCATGCGAAGGAATTTCTAAAACTTTATTCGGGAAAATATATGCCTGAAATGCAAGTCAGGGAACTTATCCATCAAACAGGCATTCCAACATTTTCTAGACCAGCAGGCATTCCAGAAAATTTTAGAGTTAAAATTACTAAAAAGGGTGCAGGAATGAAATATGTGCATCCGACAAATGAAAACACTTATGTAAGAGTGATGCCAGGAAAGGCTCATAGTCCGTACCCATATCAACAAAAACCTTATGTATCTAATGTGAAAAATGGCGAGTATTGGGATAAAAATGGAAAAGTTGTAAATCGGAATGATCCCGAAGCTCACATTCCTATCGATGAATTTATTTATAGAAATGATTAATTATGAACACTGAAAAAAAACCAGCATTAATTAATTTTCTAGAAATTTGTAACGGAATTTCTAGCAAAGAATATCAAAGAAGAGTCTGGATTGAAGGAAAAGGACCAGAATGTGACGATTTTGACGATACAGTCTGTGCTTTTTTTGATGATGGTGATCCTATTTTAAAAAAATATAAAGATTATGGAATTACAGATAATCAATATCATCTTTTACTAAAATTTCGTAATGCATTTGAGACTTTTTCTGATAAAAACAACTGGCCTGAAGAATTCATAGACACACCAGAATGGGCAAAAATTATGGAAATGGCAAAAGAGGTCTTAAAAGCTTTTGATTACAAACCATAATTCCTCAAATACGACAACAACGAAAAGATTTTTAATGACAATACTAGCAAAAGAGAAAACGCTGCTATCTCTTAGGCAAAAACGAGCTTTTCTGATTTTTCTAAATTATATGAACGATATCGGAAGTTCAAAGAGGCTCTTGGATATTTTTGTTCGCTGATTCCCTATCTTAAAAATTATACGCAGCATGCATCGGCTCGTTTAGATAACAATCCGGCTGAACGAGCAGTCCGTCCTCTTGCTATCGGACGAAAGAACTGGCTCTTTTTTGGCAGTGTACAAAGCGGCGAGGCAGCAGCGACACTGCTTTCGCTTGTACAAACCTGTCGCGCTCTCAATATCAATCCACGTACCTATTTGGAAGATGTTTGCCGATGTATCATGGGACATAATGCACAGAAGCTCTATGAATTGCTGCCCAACGAATGGCTTAAGATGCAAGCTGCTCTATAAAAAGATCTTCCCATCTTGAAAAGATGAGTTTATTTCCCGCTTACGTATAGCCGGTGCTGCTGGAGCAGCAGCGGCACCAGATTCTTCCAAGGAAAAACAAACAGATAAATCATCGCCTCCAGAAACCACCGCACTCAAAATGGCCATCGATGAGCAAGTTACCTCTTTTAAAGACAATCTGGTGAATGAACAGTTTTTTCAATCAACCGATCCTCAGGGACAATCATTATCTTTGGAAGAAACCGGACGAACGCTAGGTT
>CAIJXB010000032.1 GCA_903824495.1 uncultured Chlamydiae bacterium | reverse complement strand
GCCAGACGGCGATGTATAATGTCCTTGCTTCATAATTTCAATCGTCTCTTTTGCGATTGAAACGCCTTTTGTTCGAGCGTTCATTAGCGCTACGCCATCTCTTTTGATCATGAGAACACCATCATAGTCTTTATCCTTCGTTCTAATTGTGCGAGATCTTGAAACTGAATTATGTGATCCATCTCTACAATAGTTTTGTTGCCAATATAAAGAGCCGATGTATTAGTATCAATGTGTCTAATCAGATAGACTTCACCTTGAAGATAGATTTCGTCTTTCCATATCTGGTTCTCGGGACTAACATACAAGATATAGTTATGACACTTTCGGCACTCTATACCATCACCCCACAAGTCATCATTAATATGAGAACACCATTTGCCATTGTAATAGCAAAGTGGGCACTGTAATCCAACATCAATTAATCTGTGTCGTCGGCCACCGACCAAGCTGTAATCCATTTTACAACTACGACAAGCGGTCGTCATATGGCGGTCTTTCCATTCAATACATCAATCACTTCTTGCAGGTCATCCCAATCTACTTGCATTGGCTTGCCGCAAAGATGCGAATGATAAACCATCTCATTAGAAAGAGAATGAAGCTGCTCAATAGCAAACTTAATACGCGATTGTAATATAGCCATCTCGTCTTCCATATAAGCCTCCGTGCAGTTTAACAATGTAATCACACAGCGCTAAAAGTCAAGGCGCCGCATCGTAATAAATTAATCGCGCAATACGTGCCGCTTAGATCCACAGGGACAATCTAGAATGAATTTGTTCTCCTGAACATCTTTCAGATCTTCTTCATCGTCCAACTCAATAGCAACGATCATCTCACAGCCTTCGCACTTGAATAAGAACTTATGCTTTTTGCTATCGAACATAAAGATATGCGGTAGTTTTAGTATGTCATTCTGACAATACAGAAAGTATTTGACCCAAACAACTCCAATCGGTTAGCTTATCATTGATCAATTCACTAACTTTATAGACCTCTATGAATGTTCTTTCAGTATCTTCCTCTTTACCATAAGCAATACCTTTTTGAGCCTTAAACCATTCTATTTCCTCTTCGGTTAATTCAACGGAATATAGATGTGCCTTGTGAGCGGAGAATGTTCCAGCTAACTGCCTTGCGCCATGTTCTTGTAATCGATCTGGTGATAGATAGAAGTTGGTCTCCTCTTGAACTTCTTCGGCAGCAATATCCTTTGGATCGCCTTCTTCTCTTGTTGAGCCGGAAGGCAACTCTCTAATAAAACCGTCTTCGGTAGCTGCCGGCGTCCTAAACTCCTTGACCAATACGACTTCTGTATCACCAACTTCATACTTGTTTCCATACTCATCCATAGTGGGCTTTGGGTAATACAAACATACAGAAGAGATATCCGTTCTTGATAAAACGAACTCATTCTCTTTAACCCTGTCTTCCGCCGCAATATAAACATTGGCTTTTAGAACCCACATAAAAACGAAGCTCTTATAGCGGGGACGGAAAGAATATAGGAGGCGAGCATCTTCCAAACGATTGCCGGCGCCTTTCTGCGCCTTATACCACGATTGGAAAGATGGCGTATTCCAAATGAACAGCGGGACGAACCTCTCACCGCCGGAGCGCTCTGCTTCATTTTCTAACATGGCCAACGCATTATCCAGTGTTTCCGTAAGGGTCTCGGCTACTGGGACGTTGTATTTCTCTGCGTAATGTTTTAGATACTCGTTCTTGGGGGCTTTTGGCGGAGCACCAAATACACACTTGCCTTCTTCCACATGAAATCCGTATTCTACGTTAGTAGTCAGGGCCGGCAATTTTATCTTACCATTCTTGTCCAATGACAAATCACGAGCAACCCAGAACACAATACAGTCTGCCATATTGAGATGCTTGTCTTCCCACTCTACTTGGGCGGAATAGTCAAAGTCCTCATCAAAGTGGCCGTTCTTATTCTCTGGGCAAAAGATCACGCCTTCATATCCTTTATCTCTTAGGATGTCTATTGCATCCTCACGCCACGACGGCAGCTCTTCTTGGTCTGGGCGTCTGGATGGGCCGGCCAAAAATATTGACTTCGTTAGTGTTTCTGGGGCTTCTTCGCCAGTATAAACGACCTGCATTATAGTCTCCTACCAAGTTAGCAATAACATTGCATATATAACGACCGAAAACTGCTCACCTTTTAATGGGGAAGAATGACCTACTTACCAAGCCTAATCAAAAAGATAGATGATTACCACCGCTTATCGGAAGCATTTGCCAGCCTGAAAAAAATGGGTCAGGGCTACTATATGCCAGATGAGCCAGAAGACGAAGAACCAGAAGCGGCACCAGAAGGTGGATCAGATATTGGGCTATACCCAGAGGTAATGGCGACCATCAATAGTCTTAGCGATGAGAGCAACGATTACAAGTATGACGACATTGCTCATGAGCTTTCTCTAATTGCCGAGCTGTATAAAAGGGCCGTTGAGATAAACGGCGGCTTCAATCAGATGAAGGAATACATCAAACGCACAATGGCCAACATCGATATGATGATTGATGAAAGCGATGGGCGCATTGGTGAAGATGTTAGGGACATTGCCGATGAGACATTGGAAAACCTATCGAACGACCTACGTCAAAGAGCCAAGGCATCCATAACACAACAGATGGATGAACCACAAGCTGCCGCAATGTTAAAAGCAGTTAAGGACGACTTCAACAGACAAGAGGCTCGAC
The DNA here is from genome assembly GCA_903824495.1 of uncultured Chlamydiae bacterium. Classification (GTDB taxonomy): domain Bacteria; phylum Chlamydiota; class Chlamydiia; order Chlamydiales; family Rhabdochlamydiaceae; genus CAIJXB01. The sequence goes on along the minus strand of CAIJXB010000032.1, from coordinate 375 downwards.
AAGAGATGGGCGAACAAAAGTCCGTCTATGAAAAGGGTAAGCCTGGTGCCGAAACAGGCCACGGCATATCAGCGAGGGCCATACCAGAGACGCCAGAAAAGTATGCCAAGCAAATCGAAACTCTTCAAGCCAGCTTGGAGACCGAAGCGGATCCTGCTAACAAAGCCAATATCATTGAGCTGATAAAGACGCTGGCCGCCCTAATCAAACAGATGGCTATCGTAAAGTCTTTGGAAGACGAAGTTAAGATCACGCCAGATGATACAGAAAAGAAAGAGGAGTTCATCAAAGCAGCCGAGCTTCTTACTCAGCTTCGTGCCCAGCGCCTAACACTCAAACGAAGAATGAACGAGTTCTTGTTAAGCAAAGACGAGG
>CAIJXB010000031.1 GCA_903824495.1 uncultured Chlamydiae bacterium | reverse complement strand
TGGGAGAGGATCTTGTAGCTGGACTGCAGAGAGAGATAAAAGAAGAAAGCGGCTTGGATGTGGAAATTTTACATCCTCTAAAAGCAGTTTCGTATTATCTTGACCCAGAAAATCCTCGTGAAAGCTATGGAGTTTTTTATTTGTGCAACTTAAAAAAAGAAAACCAAAAAGTTTTTCTGAGTGAAGAACATTCAGACTATAAGTGGGTCTCTTTTGATAATTATAACGAGCTAAAAGTTTCAAACTTTTTGAAGAAACTAATAGAAGAATTCAAGGAACATCCTTTAGTAAAATAGATAAAGATTAGTTTTATAGACAAGTTAAAAGAGTTCAGCGTCTTGCTGGACTTTTTTGTTATTTTATGGTAAAAGATTATATCGTGTCCTTTGACAAAAAAACTTAACTTCAGATAAGAAAGCGAGGTAGCCATGAGCGGAAACGCAGTGAAAGTTTGCGGCGGTATTCCGCTGCAAGGTGAGATTAAAGTTAGCGGTTCAAAACACGCAGCATTAGCAATTCTTGGCGCTATGCCATTGTTGCGAGGCGGCGTAAGATTGTCTAACCTTCCTGATATTCGCGATGTGGGGCACATGCTCAAAATCAACGAGTCTCTTGGGGTTAGAAGTCTTAAGGTTGAAAATGGAGAATATCTTTTTTCTGCCGACGAAATTAATTTTTCATCGCAAGAGTTGTGGCGTGTGCCGCAACTTAGGAGCTCGATTTTATACTTAGGCAGTATTCTGCTAAACTGTGGGCATGTTTTGCTTCCGGTTCCAGGGGGAGATCAATTAGGGCTGAGGCCACTCCATGAATTTCTGTATGTGCTGGATGCGTTTAACATTCGCCACGATTTGCAAAATCGAGGTGTTGTGGCGCATTTAGACAGCATTAGCGGAAACAGGGAATTCGACCTTTGTTCGAAAATGTTCCCCTTGATGGGAAATAACAGGTCGGCTTTGGCAATCATGTTGGCGTATGCTAACAAAGGGACTACCAAGATGAAGAACGTCTTGATCCTCCCCGAGATTATCCAGCTGTGCCAATTTTTGCAAATCATTTCCATGGGATCGGTGTTTATGAACGGCATCGGTACAGATACGCTTGAGGTAGTGAGCCCCGGGTTGGATGCAATCCATGCAGGGAGCAAATGCTCTGGCAAAAGTTATGTGATTGGTCCAGACAAATGCGAAATTCCTTTTTGGATTTGTGCTTCGGCACTGACAAAAGGGAACATCTTGCTCAACATCCCCGGAAACGATGAGGTGGAAAAAACCATGATGGGAATGAAGTCAGCTCTTTTGGAGAAGGCCGGTATTCCCTTAGAAGTGATTGGCCCAAATCAATTCAGAGTTGATTGCCAAAATGAAAATTTTCAGCTTCACCCGTTTAGCCTTCTGTCTACTCAGCACGAGCTGAACGGCATAGCATTCGATGCGTGCCCGATTTTAGCAACACTTCTTTTTAAGACTGATGGCCTTGGCAGTTTTTACTGCTATCGCTATGGATTTGAAAGGATACGCTGGGCGAGGCAGTTGGTAAAAGTCGGAGCGTCCTTGCAAATAAAAAAGAATGTTCTGTTTGTAGAGGGGCGCGATCACCTTTCTACCAAAGAGAGCGTCATTTTGGATGGCAGCGACATCAGAAGTTCTTCAAGCGTTCTTTTAATAGCCCTTGCGACCGAAGGCAGTCCTTTGGTTGTCAGGGGTCTTAATCATATTGAACGCGGGATGGAAGATGTTATTGCTAAACTCCAATCCATCGGCGCACTTATCGAGTCGTCCGAACTTTGAACCCTAACCAGAAAGGAATAAAAATGAACAAGAGAAAAGTCTTAGTCATAAG
>CAIJXB010000030.1 GCA_903824495.1 uncultured Chlamydiae bacterium | reverse complement strand
TCTTGATTTTATTGTCGGAACGATTTTCCATTCCTTTGGGTTAATAAAGAGAATCTTAAATACATTTTCATTGTTTGCTATCTCTGAGGATTTTGCTCGTAATCCAGAAACTTACCCGCTCTCTCTTCGGCTTTGTATCCCTGAACTTCAGTCTGGAACGTTGATGTTTCATTGGCACCGAAGTCAATTTCATCAAACAAAAAGTACAAGATGGCGTCCCAATAATAACCTTTGTGATCCAACATGGTTAGCTGAACAATTAGTAGCAAAACTCACTGATGGATTGGTGCAAGATCCTTGGAGTGAACATATTGAACGGTACGCAGAAAAACAAAATGCTTTAGATGCAGATTGCTTATTTCAAATCGATTATGTTTTAGACACGAGCCTTGTAATTGGAGATGAGGAAGAAATTTATTTTTCTTTTGAAGGAAAAACTTTTCGGTGGATCAACGGCACTCCAGAAAGCAGGCCCATTCTTAGCGTTGGTTTTAAAGAGATGAACAACTCTAAAGATGTGGAAACAGTTGTAAATAAATTGCTGAGCTTTCTCGTATGGCAGCATCAAGTCCCGATAAGAAAGACTTATGGGGCACGTGGTCCTCGAAGAAGTATTCCCCTTACTTGGGGCCCAAGGATGGTTGGTGGCTTGAAAATAGATACTCAATACCTTCTTTCTAGATATGAAAAACCTAACTCTTCAAGAAAAGAGCTGGCTTTGTCTTTTTATAAAGAAGGGCTAAATTCAGAGAGTGTCTTTTATAAATTTTTCAATTTTTGGAAAATAATCGAGGTCGCGATTAAAGAGAAAAAATCGAGAGACAACTGGATCCGAAGTACTTGTTTACAGGTTCGAATGGGAAAACAGCGCGTTGCAGAAATAATGGCTCGGGAAGAAGACATTGCTACATATTTGGATTATAGCTGTAGGAGTGCAATAGCCCATGTCTTTCGTAAGCCTTATATCGATCCCGATAATCTTGAAGATAATACACGCATTTCAAAAGATGTGCACCTTGTCGAGGAACTGGCAAGAATAGCAATAAACAGCAGCCTTTTTGATCAAAAAATCACAACTCCCTAACTCCTTGTTAGTTTTAACTGTTCATTGAGCAAAACTGTTCAATATATAGTGAACAGTCCGTTTCAGTGAACAGCTAAAAGTCAAAAATATTTAAGAATCAGAAACTTGTGTTGTTTCTGCGTTTAGAATGCAACACGATTCTCTGAATTTTTCCACTGACGCCATTTTTCGTTCCAACAGTTTGCGATAGAATTCAAACATTTACAACTAAACTCGTGCTATAACAATAGGAGCAAACATGGAACAGAGAGGAAGCTTGAATAGAGCTGACAATGACCTGAAAGGAATTACGATGCGGACACACAAGCATTGTCAATCTTATCGGGTACGTATTCGGATGAAGGGTGGGCAGTATTTCGATAGGTCATTCAAATCGAAGACGCTGGCTAAAAAGTGGAAAAGAGATATGGAATCAGCTATTGAGCATGACAGGTACGAATTCACCAACCCTGCAACGAAGCACACTCTTGCAGAATTAATCGACCTGTACATAGAAAGGGTTCTTCCTTCCAAACCAAAGAATGCAAAAAATACTCTTAGACATTTGCTTTGGTGGAAGCAAGAGCTTGGCCATCTCTTGTTGGCTCAGATAAGACCGAGCCTGATCGCTGAAAAGCGGGATGAATTGCTTGCAGGTTTTGTTAGGGATGGCAAGCTACGT
>CAIJXB010000029.1 GCA_903824495.1 uncultured Chlamydiae bacterium | reverse complement strand
CCATTCTTGGCATTAGGAATGGCTATTTGGAAGACCGACTACACTTTATAAGTCCGTAAATTGCGCGGACCTTGACAACCGCGCTTGAAATGATTAGGTTATTAGGATGGAAGACCATAGCCCAATTAATATGTCTCGTTGTTTTGTTGTTATCATGCCAACATAGCTAATTATTAGTATAATCAGGAAAGCATTTCACACCATGTTAAAAGATCAAATAGGCGATCGTATGAAAGAATACGAGGATGTTTTTAGGCAGTATTTGCCCAATAGACTTCCAGTAGTAATACGAGTAGACGGATCCCATTTCCACACATATACCAAAGGCTGTAAGCGCCCCATAGATGATGGGCTTGTAGAGTGTATGAACTTAACTGCCATTGAACTGTGTAAGAACTTGCAGGGCAGTCAGATGGCATTCGTGCAGTCAGATGAAATATCTGTGCTGTTGAACAACTACAAGACATTGGATACGCAGCCCATATTCGAGAACAACTTGCAGAAGATTGTTAGCGTTGCAGCCTCTATTGCCGGGGCTACATTCACTATGAACTCTTGGAAGATTTGGGCACCCAAAGATAGTGATTATCCAATAGGATATGACACTATGGAATATATCAAGCCTGCTTATTTTGATGCTCGTGCGTTTGTTCTGCCAAAAGAAGATGTATGCAACTACGCGCTATGGCGCCAGCAAGATGCGACCAGAAACTCCGTGCAGATGTTAGCTCGCACACTATACTCGCACAAGCAGCTCGATCATAAGAATGGTAGCGAACTACAAGAGATGATCTTCCAAAAGGGTATTAACTGGAATGACTGCCCCGTTCCGCAGAAGCGCGGAAGGTGTATCATAAAGACCACCACTTTGAGACCGGCTTATAACCCAAAGACACAACAGACTATTATGGCAGAGCGCAATGAATGGACTGTTGATAACAACATTCCTGTCTTTTCGCAGGATCGTAGGTATATCGATAAGTATGTCTATGATGTGAAGGATCGACAACGACAATCATTGGACGCGGTAGATTTATGAACAACATAACTCCTGGCATTGAAGCAAAGATTGGCCGCTCCCTATACACCATACAGGATCATCCTATTTGCATTGTCAAAGAGAAGGTATTTGAGTATTTCGATGACCTCGCCAGGATTGAGATCGAAAATCCGTATGTTCATGTCGAAAACAACTTTGATAGACTACGAGTGCCAAAGGATCATCCATCTCGCGCACCAACTGATACATATTACAAGGATGATGAGACCTGTCTTCGCACTCATATGACCTGCTACTTATATCCATTGGGGCAATCGACCACTGGTGATAGTTCGCTTCGCTATATTACTTGTGGCGATGTGTATAGGAAAGATGCCATTGATGCAACGCACTATCCAGTATTCCATCAGATGGACGCATTCTATATCGTTGATGATGGCGTTGATGTTAAGGCGCACCTACGAGAAAGACTGGCTGGGCTTGTAAAGCATCTGTTTGGTGATAAAGCCGAATGTCAGTTCTTGGAAGATGCCGAATATGAAGAGGTGTATTTCCCATTCACCGTCGATTCGTTAGAGGTTAGCGTATCTATTAAGGATGAAAGCGGCAAAGTTAAGCAGTTAGAGATACTTGGAGCCGGCACCGTCCATCCCGACATAATGAAAGACCTCGGATTGCCTAACAAGAAAGCGTGGGCGTTCGGTTTGGGTCTGGAACGACTGGCAATGGTGATGTTCGATAT
>CAIJXB010000028.1 GCA_903824495.1 uncultured Chlamydiae bacterium | reverse complement strand
GGCCCAAAAAACGACTTTTTTTCTGCAGGCGATAAGAGGGCTTATCCAACGAGCCATCGATCGAAAGAAGGAAGTGCTCTGTAAATTTAAAAAGAACATATTGCTTCATTTTAATTAAAATATTTAAATTTCCATCAAGATCTATCGACGGAGAAAGACCCTCTTTTACAAGAAAAAATTTCGATCGTTTCCCTTCACTGTAAGCATCTAAAAGATCTTTCAGCCAAAAACGATTTTCTTTTAAATCAAAACTCAGATGACCAACAACAGGAATCAGAAGCTCAAGATCAAGACCGAAGATCCTTCCTAAAAAATCGGATGGGAGATCAAATACAGTATGCTCTCTTTTAAACGAGTTGATAAAGGAGAGTTCGCATAGGGCCGTATATGTATCAGTCTCCTCAAGCAGTCCCTTAAAGTCATTGATTTTCAGCTCACGGATTACAAAAGGGCCAACAGACCCCACACCTTGACCCATTTTCTGCAAAAGACTTGGACGAAATTCTTGCAAAGTAAGATTCGGTATAGAGATTTGCCAAAGCTCATCCTCTTCATACATGAGCAGATCAGGAATCTTGAGAATGCCAGCAGAGTCGCTTGCCTTGAATTCAAAAAGATGTACTCGCTTAGCGTCTGCTTCGATTTGTGTAAGCAGAGTTCTCACTTGAAATCCAAAAAGCTCGCAGGATTTCCCACTAAGAAGACCTTTAAATGAGAGGCTTGTAAGATCTTTTCTATCATAGGCAAGTCGTCCTTTGGCCTCATAGCCCTTGCCCATCTTCAGCTGCTGAAACACTTGACCAATTCTTGGTGGAATGAGTTCTGATGCCGGGCCAAAAGCGATGCGGGCTGAACCAATAAGGCTGCCCTTGTCCTGAGCAATCTCTTCATGAAACGTCGCTTCCATCCCACCAAAGGTGCCTTCAATCGAGTGGATGCAAATCCCAATATCTGGATCGAATTTCCATGAAACCGTCAGAGGTCTTTCTCCTTCTAAAAGAGAATACTCCTCATCTTCAAAATCAATAGTACCAGCAAGCGGCTCAAGGTGAAAATCCGTTTTGATTTTGAGACTATGGCCTTGATGAAGAGTTGAAAATGAAGCAGCCAGCTTTTCACCACTCCATTGAAGATCTAGATTTTGCAGATGGCGCACTGTCCCTAGAAGAGGAATAAAACACTCTTGCGATCGAAAAGAGCATTGAGACAAATCTGCACTACACTCAAGATCTGCTAAAAATTCAAGCTCATGTTTTGCATCTAGCATTTCTATTAAAGGTTGCAGCTCTTTGCATTCCGACTGCAAAGAGAGAACTTTTAACGTTTCTGCAGGAAGCCTCATACGGCAATGCGTCAAAATCCATCGATTTTTTTCTAAATCGAACTGAACAAGACCTACTTGTCCCTGTACAAAAGAAAAGTCTCTCGCCTTTTTCTGAATTGTGGCGTTAAGTCCACATAGCAAAAGCCCCTTATTATTGGAATAATGCAGTTGAAGAGGCGCAGCGCTTTCAATAGCAAAAGAGCTGCTTTGCAAAACATATGGCAGTATATCGAGATCTGCTTCCCAAAAAAGCCCCTCAT
>CAIJXB010000027.1 GCA_903824495.1 uncultured Chlamydiae bacterium | reverse complement strand
TAGTTGTTTTTCCGTCGCCTGCATCTGTAACTATAGTCACGCCCTCTTGATATTCAAAGGTGGCTGTTATGATCATCTCTTGAGCCAAGCCCATAGGAGAGCGTTGCTGAATCACCCGCCCTTGATCGTCGTAACGGTTTTCTAAAACTTTTCCGTGCGGTTTTGTTTCTCGGATAATGCGATGCTCATAATCATATTCGTAGGAGATAGTGGCTGTATTGGGAAGCTTCACCGTGACAAGGTCTCCCCGTGAATCGTAGGTATAGGAGATTCTTCTTCCGTCTTTGGCATAAATCTCAGAGATCTTGCCTTCATGATTATAAAGCAGTCCGCAAAAATCGCCATTGGAACTCTCGACTCGAGAAAAGCGCCCTTCTTTGTAGAAAAATGATAGGGTATCTCCTTCGGCATTGACCCATTTTTTTAGAAGCCCTTCCTCAAAATAGCGCTTCGAGCCGTCTGATCCGTAAAGGACATCATTTTCAATATAGGCATGAAAGGGATTCGCCGTACTACCGATTCCTCGTTTGTTAAAGTTGCACAAGTCAGGATTATCGGAAGGGAGGACCTCCCATCTTGTCGTTTTTGGATTGAGACTATAAGTGATGACCGAACCGTCTGCTTCAGCAGCATATAATTTGCCCTCTTGTTTGATGAGGAAGGGATTTAAGCTTAACTTCCATCCGCATCCAAAATCTCCGGGTAAGGGATTTTGGTTGTTGTAATTGCGCCGTATTTCTAAGGGGAAAGACCCGGGCAGGACAAGGTCGGCCTCATCAACATAAAAGGCTCCGGTCACAACATCAACGGGATCTTCCACACCATGGAACCAAGATTTGTGCCCTAGCCTAACATCAGAGCTCTGCTGCTTTATTTGCGGCAAGGACTGAAGCCCAACATCAGGGCTCTGTTTTTTTATTTCTGGCAACGACTGAAAAATGGAGGGCACAACGGGAATGCTCCCTTTCAATTCTATAAATTGAGGAGGCACTTGCAATGTGTAACCCTTGTGATCTAGTACAAGTTGCCACTCTTTGATGGCGGGTGTGGAGAGGCAACCCTTGGGCAAGGAGGACCCTAATCCTCCGTGACACAGCAAATTGTTGTCGGAGATAAAAGCCCATTGTGCATGAGGAGAAAAGATGAAAGAGCCTATTTCTTTATAAGCTCCTTTTGGACTTAGGACTAGACCTGGGGTCATGTAAGCATAAGACCAGGCGTTTAAAGGGTTTTGAGGATCTAACAGCCTTTTCATCACATCCCACTGCCCAGGAGATGCAGCTTTTACGTCTTGGAGTCGTAAGTCTTTTAAATGGGAAAAATAGAGGCTTTGTGCTGCCTCGGGCATCTTTTCTGCTGTTTCAATCATAGAGGGGGTAAAAACTAAAAAACCTTCTGCTTGCAATCCTTTTTTCTGTTGTTCAAGATGAGAAAGCTGCAAAAGTCGAGTCGTAGAAATCGCGTAAGGATCGTTAAAAATAGCGCGTAGAATTTGGTGCTCATTTGAAGAGGAATCCACTGTTGAAAGAGTGGTAAGCTGCATGCGCGCCGTGTTAATTTCTTGATGCCATATAGAGGGATTAGGATTAGAGGGTGGGTTGAAACGAACCCAAAACATATCTACTTGAGGCCGTGTCAAATTAAAAGAACTTTTTTGTGAATCGGGAGAGAGTTTTGCAAGTCCAAAAGCGAATACAGTCGTAGGATTTATTTTGTGAAGAGAAGCTAAAATTTGTTCTGCAAGACCACATTTTTCAAAATAGGCAGCTCCCACAAAAGAAAGGAGTGCATGAAGCCGTTTTCCCTCCTCTTTTTCAGAGGAAAACTGTTCATAACACTGGGAAGCAATGCGAGAGTTTGCTCCCCCAAAATGGGAACAAAGAACGGCGCTTGTTCCCTTGGCTATAGAGAGGGTTTGGCTTGGTTGAACAACCTGGATTTCCAAAGGATCTAGATAGGTCACTTTAACATCGATTAGATGATCCGACTCATCTAAATCTAAGAACACCTCTCTGTGTTTTTCTGGAACTTGCACGTAAAGCTTTTGATGATTCTCTCCATCAGAGGAAAAACTTAAAGTCGCCATGCTGTAGCCGAGATCAGCATGTGGATACTTAAAGAGCACTTTTTTTGAGGGGTTTTCGTGAGAATAAATCTCAACAAAAGCCTTAGCGAAAGGGGCCGTTGTTTCGTCCAAAGAAGCAAAAATCTGTGGGGACCCTTGAATGGCAGGATGAGGGAACTCTTGCCAGGAGGAAAATTGTTTTTTAAGCTGAGTACGATGAATGCCGACATCGTCTAAAGAAAGCCCCTGTTTTCTTAGCTCTTTCTCAACAAGATGTACAAAAAGCACTCCTGCGGTATCATCCTTATCGGGTCCGATATTCTCTAAAATTTTTTCGTCCCCTTTCAAATAACGAAGGACAAAACGATCCGCAGAGGCATACTCTTCGGGCATTAAACTGTATAAATCATACCCTTCATGAATTTGCATCTCTTTCATCCAGGGGAAAAGAGAGACCCACTCTTTTCCATCAAAGAAAACAACCCAGGGGTATTGAAGTAGAGCTTGGCTTTGCTCTTCTGGAAGCTGAGTTAAAAGCATTTTTTCAGCAAAAGCCTTTGGGAGAACGCTAACCGCTCCTTTAGCGTAAAGAGCTGAATAACCCGCTTTTCTTAAAAGATAAACAAGAAGCTGACATTGTTCCCATGCAGACCCCTGACTCTCTAAATAGGTCATACACGCATTCCTGTGAATACTGGGGGCATAAAAGATGTCGTTTTCTTGATGTAAAAAAGGATCGACAAGGGCAATTTCATTGTGGACATACTCTGCAAGGGCGAGGGGATCCGCTTTAAGTTGCTCTACAAGTTGATCAAGAAGGGGAAAATGAGCTGGTAAAGTAAGAGCTTGATTCGTCTCTTTCAGAAAAGGGATCATGTCAGGAAGCGGGGGATTGACAGTGGGCTTCTGCGCTAATTGCAGGGCAGGCTTACGTAGTATTCCCAATTGCCAAGGGGGTGGCTCCGAGAAATGACATGCGCAAAGAAAATCTCCTTTATCTGAAGAGACAGAAAACTGATATTGAGTAAGAGCGGATTTGTGTGCAAGAATGAGGGAAAAGGGATTCTGTGGATCACAGACAACACTCAAGCGTAAATCAAGTCCAAATTCGGTTTTCAGCCTCGTTTCAGGAATGAAAATGATCCCATCCTTAAGATACCGTTCCCAGCTCAGTGTGTTTTTGAGAGGAAGAACAATTTGTTCTTCACAGACGAGATTTTCTTTTTCATAGACTTTGATAAAAAGTGTTTGAATGGGAGTATCAGTTTGGAATAAAAAACGGTAAAACTGCCCTGTATACAGAGTGAAGTTTTTTTCTTTTTCCCCTCTTTGTCCATCTAAAGGAATGACGAAGGGACGAGATCTATTTTGTAAAAGACGATAAGAAAACAGATCAGGCCTTAACAGAAAATCACTTTTAAAGAAAAGTTCCCTTCTTTCTTTTTCTCTGTCTCTAAACTTTTCCTGGGAAAAAAGAGGCGCGCTTTCCGTTAAACGGGAAGAGTCCGATCCCCTTTCAAAAGTGGTAATCGTTTGTTTCAGATGAGTAAGCTCTTCCTCAAAGACTCTTCTTTCATCGCCTAAGCTGCCTTCTATGAGCTGCTCTAAAATAGGCAGGGCCTGTTGTTGCATTTCATAGGAGCTATGCTTCAAGCCATTTTCTTCAAAACGCCTTTTGCCCTCTTTTAAAGCTGCGAGGCACTCTCTCAGCGCCGCCTTCTGAGCAAGAACAGTTGCTGGCCAATCTGTCACTTCTTTTTTATATTGATTAGCCGCCGCTTTGTAATTTTCGATTGCTTGCGTTACAACCTTCCGGCTTTCCTCATCAGGATAAGGGGCAATCAGATTGAGAGCATCACGTGCAAGCGATAAAGCTTCTTCGTAGAGCTTACCCGTTTCATTTAGGGTAGAGCTTACTTCCTCAACATTATTCAAGCGACGGGCGCAACTTTGGTTCTTAAAGGCTGCAAGATTTGCTTTCTTCTCGCTCTCTTGGTAAAGAGAAGTCGCCTTTGAAAAAGCAACATTTCTAAGTGTATCATTGATTAATGCTTGCAGCTGACCGATTTCAGTATTGAGAGTATCTTTATCTTTCTGAGCCTGATTCTTTTCCTTCTCCCACTCTTTTCTGTCTTTTTTAGGTTTTTCGGCAATTTTTTTTACAATGTGATCGCAGTTGCCAATCGCCCTCTGGCAACAAATAATAGACTCCCTTATTAGACTTAAGTTTTGTTCTTTTTCATTTGCCTTAAGCCCGTTAAACTTCTGAACAAATTCGTTGTGTCGTTTCCATTCAACAGGGATTTTATCTGCATCTTCCTTATAATCTTTTAAATAATAAGAAGAGGAGGCGTAGATCAGATTAGGAATAAGAAATAGGAGAAGGAAAAAGCGTTTCCATTTCATATCAGCTCCTGAGGAGAGATTGAAAGAGAGTATTCTCCAATAACCTAAAAATGAACACTAAAAAGAAATATAATATATGAGGGAATTGCAACCGGTTTTGATATTGAAGGGGGCCAGGCACAAGAGGTCTCTGAGCGCTTACAAATGATTGACGCATCAAAAGCGGGGGCCGGGGGGAATATGATTAGTACCGCAGAAGATTTAGGAAACTGGGATAAAGCTCTCTATCGTAACACGCCGTTTACTCAGGAGACAAAAGACAAAATGTTTTCCTGCCCCACCCCACTTACAGAGTACGACCCAAAAAAACCGCAAAAATACTTTACGGACGGCGCAGGAAGACATCATCCACTATCTGAAGGGGAATATCAAAAAGTACGCTATGGGTTCGGAATCCACATGGCGTATCTTCCTAACGAGCAGCCTCAAGGTTATCTTTGGCATATGGGCCGGATTCGAGGGTTCACTTCTTATATCTCGCGTATTATTCCTCACGAGCTTTGCATCCTTAACTTACAAAATAACGATGAACTTCCAGATGAAGTGCAATTCCATCTTCAGCAGATCTTTTTTGGCGAATGAAGCGAACGCGAGGTTTCCCCCCTATTTTTAGAGCCTATTTTTCACGACAAACAGAATCCCATTTGACAACCCACCTTCACTCTTTCTCCGCACACAGAC
>CAIJXB010000026.1 GCA_903824495.1 uncultured Chlamydiae bacterium | reverse complement strand
GTGCTTAAGGAGCTAACTAACCTTCCTAATCTGACGAAAGAAAGCAAGGAAGAGCTCGAGTGGATTTTAAAGGCTTATTAAAATAACTCCTCGATAATCACCTCTTTTGAGGTGATTATCCTTTTCTAACAGCCCAAGCATAATAATATTTTTGCTTTACAAAGACGCTTCCATAGCAATTTTCGTACGGCTCCCCACCTGTTATCAACAAAAAACAAACACTAAATTTTAAATAACTAAAAATAAAAAATGCAGCATTGATAAAATATAAGAAACGCAGCTAAACTCTATTTAATTTAATCTCAAATGGAGTATAAGCATGAAAATAACAACTCAACCTATTCAAAACAACCCTTACCAGGCTGCAGAAAAAGAAGCCTCTACTTCTAAAAGAGTTCTAGTTGTTGGCATAATAGCTCTAGCTGCTTTAAGTGTTTTAGGTATCTTTTTATCAAATGGAAATAAGGAAACTCATCATCTTAGAAGGCTATCTTCCTTTAGCATCGCTGATGAAGGAGCTAGTCGCGATTTAATTCTTACAAGTCTTGGCAATGACGCGTTTTACTTGTACTTTATGGCATACTATTGTCCTTGGAACCACTACTTTTGCCGCATGGCCCATAATGAACTCGAGGCTTTTAAGGGCACTACCGTAGATCTAGTGCCCGGAAGAGAATTTCCTTCTTTAAACTGGCATACTATGCCGGATATGCAATTCATCCACGGCTGGTATCCTAAAGACAAACCTTGTGAAAAGAGAAATTGGGAAATCGTCTGTGCACAGATACCTAGCCCATGGCACAACTCCGATACTATCCGGGAAATAGAGCGGCTATTTCCGAATGCTATCGAACCTAATGAGCAATACAGCCTTAAACTTGTTTGCTTTCAAACCTATGCTCTTCCAATAGAGAAGAAGATGAGAAACAATCGGGAAGACTCATGTAAATATAACGAAAAACCGCTGCCAAAGAGTGAGTGGGTCTTAAAATCTTTCGATCCTTATGCGGCATCGATAAAAAGTTGGCCATGACTGCCTCTATATCGGTTCCGACTCTTTCTTTTTCTGCCTACTATCCTTGATTTCAATGGAGTTGTGTTGATAGAGTTAAAGCGAAAAACTGATGAAAAATTGACTCAAATGAGTTAATTATTGAATCAACACCGGCTTAAAATCCAAATAGTCACAAGAGGCAAAGACGTAACGAACACCATTTTTGGTGCCGAAAGGAAGGGAGCCTTTTTTGAGGCTATGAAGATGCCCAAAGATACAGACATCGATCTTAAACTCTTCTAGAATTGCTGAAACAGAAGAAGAAGCAAGATCGGCTCCAATCGGTGGATAATGAGTGAGAGCAATTCTAAAAGTTGCTTTCGGATCTAGTTGCTGTAGACTGAGCTTTAATCTCTCAAGTTCCTTTTGAAAGATCTTCTCATCGGCTGCGGGATCATAAGCGGTTTTCTTCTCTCTTGGGTTTTCTTTGTACTCTATAGCAGAAGAAAAGTTATATTCCTTTGTATCCCAAAGTCTAGATCCCCCTATTGTCACCCCATTCCAGTTAAATACATTGTTGTAGATGAAATGAATAGATGGCGGCAAGGCCGCTTTCATTTTGTTATTAGAGGCCCACCAATAGTCGTGGTTTCCTTTTAGGATAAGTTTGGTTCCTGGGAGCTTGTCAATCCAATCAAGATCAGCTTTTGATTCTTCAAGCGTCATGGCCCAGCAAATGTCTCCAGGAATAAGAACGAGATCTTCAGGCTTAATGGTAGAGAGCCACCTGTCTTTGATCTTTTCCATGTAATTTTCCCAATCAGGACCAAAAACAGACATGTCTTTAGACGGATTACTGACGGCAAGATGGAGATCTGAAAGGGCCCAAATAGACATATAGAACTTATTATAAAATAAAGTTGTCTGGGACCTTTGTCCCTGATGTCACAATAATAATCCCATCCCGTATAAATACGCCATCTCCATCGTAGTGGAGAATATTTTTTTTATTGGTAAGCTCAACATGATGACCGATTTGACAGTGCTCATCAATGATCGATTTTTGAATTGTGCAGTTTTTACCAATAGAAAGGGAGTGCTCTCCAAAAGACCCGGGACTTCCCATAATGATGGTATCTTGGATGACAGAATCCTTGCCGATGTTGGTACGGGGCCCAATCAAACTGTGGGTGATCTCCTTAGCTTCTATGTTACAGCCAAGGCTAATGATCGATCTGTCTATGCGGGCGCCCTTAATAAGAGTATTGGGTAAATGCTGCACTTCTGCATAGATAGGGTGCCAAGGATCGCACATGTTCAGACAGTTTTTTTGCTCTATCAAAGCTAGGTTAGCCTCATAAAAAGAAGCGACCGTGCCAATGTCTTCCCAATATCCATTATAAATATAGGCGAAGCTATTTTTTTGAGAGATCATGAGCGGAATAAGATCTTTACCAAAGTCATCTCCCGGCTCTTTTAAGATTTTCAAAAGCGCCTCTTTTTTAAAGACATAGATCCCCATGGATCCTAAGTATTTGCCATTTTCATAAGAGAACTTATCTAAAAGTTCTTTGGTCTGAGGTTTTTCATAGAAATCATCAATGCGTCCATCAGCCCCTGGCTTTAAAAGCCCCATTCTCTTAGCTTCTTTTTCAGCGACAGGAAGCGATGCCACGACAAGGTCAGCATCTAGTTTTTTTGCAAACTCGACCATATGTAATAGATCAAGTGTGTAGAGCTGGTCCCCTGAAAGAATGAGATAGTACTCAACACTAGGATCAGCCAAGTGCTCTAAATTCTGACGAACGGCATCCGCCGTTCCTTTAAACCAACGGATTCCTGTAGGGGTTTCCTCTGGACAAAGCATCTCCAAATTACCATCTGAAAATGAATCGTGAGTGTACGTTGCGCTTAAGTGCTGCTGGAGCCCTGAAGCAAAGTACTGGGAGATGACACGAATCTTATGGATTTTGGAATTAAGAGAGTTAGAAATAGGGATATCGATCAAACGATACTTCCCTCCAAAAGACACTGCAGGTTTACATCTATGAAGCGTTAAAGGATGCAGTCTTGTGCCTTGTCCTCCTGCGAGAACAATGCTCATGACTTTCTCATTTAGTTTAAGATCTGCGCAATTTGGCATTAGAATTCCGCTTAATAAGTGATGTATAATTTAACAATTAACACTTACCAATAAATAAATCAAACTATTAAATTAACAACTATTTGAAAAGATTAGAAATTTCACCCATTGTTTTTCTTTTTGTTTCCGGAATATATTTAAAAACAAACAAAAAACCTAAGAGGTTCAAAGCTGCATAGATCCCAAAAGCTCCAACGCTTTTTATCCAGGTAAAAAGGTAAGGAAACGTGAGTAAAACGATATAGACACATACCCAGTTGGCAACCAAGGAAAAAGTCATGGCCTTATCCCTTATCTGGGGTGGATAAATTTCTGAAAGAAGAACCCAGGTAACAGGACCTGGTCCCACAGCAAAAAAGAGCATGTAAGCAATCAATACCGCAACAGACACCTTGTCTATAGAAGGGATGTTGTAAAAAGAAAAAATGCAAAGACAAAGTAAACTCACAAGCATCCCGAAAATACCAATCAATAAAAGCTTTCTTCGGCCAACTCGATCCAATATACAAACAGAAATAAGGCATCCTATTAAGTTAGCAAGACCTAAGGAAAGCGTTGCAAGCATGGCACTTAACGCGGATGTATAACCGGCCTCATGAAAGATCTTTGGGGCGTAGTAGATCATAACGTTAACGCCTGAAAGCTGCTGAAAGGCACTGAGTAAAATCCCTACAATCAATATAAACGAAAGAGTCTTATGACTAACCTTAACTTCTTTAGGTTCTGTCTGTTCAAAAGAAGAGGGAAGACTAAGCTCTTTTAAGGCCTTACTTGCTAAAGCCTTTTTACCTTTTGTAAAAAGCCAAAAAGGAGATTCCGGAATGAACCAAAGAAAGACAATCTGTAAAAAAGCAGGAATAAGCCCCAAAAGAAACATCATCTTCCAGTTACTACTGGCAGTAAACCCATAATTCACAAGATAAGCTACAAGTATGCCAACACTCATGGTCATCTGATAGGTCGCCACGATCCCCCCTCTTTGAGCTGTAGGTGAAATCTCTCCTAAGTAAAGAGGAACCGCCACTGAAATGATTCCGATAGCAAACCCTTGAAGAACCCTACCAGCAATCAAAATAGAATAAGAAGTTGCTCCAATTAAAATAAGGCATCCTAAGATGAGAAGGATAGCCGTTAGCATAAATACCTTTTTCCTCCCAAATCGATCCGTCAAGCATCCTCCGATACTACCTCCCAAAATCGCCCCCAAAAGAAGGGTGCTTACAAAAATGCTCTCTTGATTTAGGGAAAAATGAAAAGCAGAAGAGATGAAAAGCAATGCTCCTGAAATGATTGCCATGTAATAACCGAACAAAAAACCGCTTAAAACTGCTGTTGCTATTACAAAAATGGAATATCTACTCAAATATTTCAAAGGTCACCTCTTTTTTATAAAAACCAGATTACACTGGATTTCTAAAAATGCAAATCAAAATTGACATACAATTATATTCTTACTATATGGAAGGGATGCACAAAAAGAGAAGAATTTGAGCCGAGAAAAAACAGAAGAACAGATCAGATTATCCGATAACAAGCAGTCTCCCGTCCCTAAATGGTATAAATGGGGCCCTTATATTGCTGAAAGATCTTGGGGTACCGTCAGGGAAGATTACAGCGAAAATGGAGATGCTTGGAGCTATTTTCCTTTTGAACAGGCTCATCAAAAAGTTTACAGGTGGGGCGAGGATGGAATTGCAGGATGGTGTGATCGGTATCAAGTCCTTGCCTTTGCTCCCGCTTTTTGGAATGGAAAAGACCCCCTTTTAAAAGAGCGCCTTTTTGGACTTTCATCCGGGGAAGGCAATCATGGAGAGGACGTAAAAGAGTGCTATTATCATTTAGATGCAACTCCTACCCATTCCTACATGAAGTATCTCTATAAATACCCTCAAAGAGAATTCCCCTACGAAGAATTAAAAAGGGTAAATCGAGAAAGAGGGACAAAAGATCCAGAATACGAAATCACAGATACCGGCGCTTTCTCTGAAAACCGCTACTTTGACATTGTGATCGAATATGCCAAAGCCTCTTCTGAGGACTTATGTATACGCATTGAGGCCTTCAATCGAGGCCCTGAAGCAGCCTGTTTACATATTATCCCACAGCTTTGGTTTCGCAACCAATGGGCCTGGAGCGATACCCCCTTACCCAAACCTCAGATTACGAATGGCAATCTCTGCCTTATTGCCGATGACAACCAGCTTCTTTCCCCTTCGAACCTATTTTTCAACTACCATTTGGGTAAGCGCTATCTTTACGGAATGGAAGGCGGCAACCCTCTTTTCACAAACAACGACATGATAGATGCAGCTAACAAATATGGTAAAAATGCCTTTCATGAGGCAATCGTCCACAAACAACCTGCCACTAACCCTGAGAAGTATGGAACCAAAGCATGTCTACATTACTTTTTTGATGCGATCCCGGCAGGAGGATCTGCCACCTTATACTTAAGATTTACAGATACCCCTTTAGAAAATCCCTTAAAAGATGTCGAATCCATCATTTTAAAACGCAAAAAAGAAGCTGACGCCTTTTACGAATCTATCCATCCTCCAAAAGCATCCTCTGATGAGAAAACGATCCAAAGACGCGCTTTATCCGGGATGATTTGGAATAAGCAGTTTTACCTTTTCGATGTCAATTTATGGCTCAAAGGCGACAAGGTCCCCCCTCCGGAAAATCATGAGCGCATACGCAACGTCCACTGGCGCCATTTGAACTCTATGCGTATTTTGTCCATGCCAGACAAGTGGGAATACCCCTGGTTTGCCGCTTGGGACACAGCATTCCACTGCTTAAGCCTTGCTCTTATCGATATCGAGTTCGCAAAAGAACAGATATGGCTTCTGCTCTTTGATCAGTTCCAACACCCCAACGGAGCGATCCCTGCTTATGAATGGGAGTTTTCTGACTTGAACCCTCCAGTACAAGCCTGGGCAGCTTACCGTCTTTATCAAATGCAAAAAGAACAAACAGGGAAGTATGATCCCATCTTTTTGGAGAAATGCTTTTTAAAGCTCCTCTTAAATTTTGCCTTTTGGGTGAATAAGGTCGACAGCTCCGGCTGTAACGTTTTTGAAGGAGGTTTTTTAGGGCTCGATAACATTTCGCTCATCGATCGCTCTAAGGAATCTGAAAAGGGAGGAGTATTGAAACAATCGGATGGAACAGGCTGGATGGCCATGTTTTGTCTCAACCTCATGAGAGTGGCTCTTGAGCTTGCCAAAATCAATGCTTCTTATGAAAGCATGGCGACAAAGTTCTTTCAGCACTTTGTCTACATTGCCGATGCGATGAAAAATTTAGGAAATAAACAGTACTCTATGTGGAGTGAAGATGACGGCTTTTTTTACGACGTCCTTCTTCATCGCGACGGAAGCTTCTCTAGGTTCCATGTAAGGTCTTTAGTGGGACTCATCCCCCTTTATGCGGTGGAAATGATTTCTGAAGAAGAGTTGAACCAGTTCCCTCAAATGAAAAAAGATTTTCTATGGTTTTTAAATAACCGCAAAACATTGACCAAAGACTGCCTTACTTCCATCATTAAAAATGATCAAAAAGTCTATATCCTATCTCTTGTAAATGAACACTCCCTACAGAAAATCCTTCATTATGTATGGGATCCTAAGGAGTTCCGCTCCGATTTTGGACTTCGAAGCCTTTCCAAATTTCATGAGCAAAATCCCTTTTCCTATAAAAATACCCAAGTAAGGTATGAGCCAGGGGATTCCATTGAAAGAATTAAAGGAGGAAACTCCAACTGGAGAGGTCCCATTTGGTTTCCAACAACGTACCTGCTCATCCAATCTCTTAAAAAGTTTTCTGAAGTCTTCGGTCATACTCTTCCTATCTATGTAGAAAATGAGCCTCCGATTCTTTTAGAAGAGATTGCTCCTGGATTTGCAACTAAGATGATCTCTCTTTTTACTACAGGCCCTACAGGAGTTCGCCCCTTCCTGGGACCTCACTTTCCTTTTGCTTCCGATCCCCATTTCAAAGACCACATTCTCTTTTATGAGTTTTATCATGGGGACACAGGACAAGGGCTTGGATCTTCCCACCAAACAGGATGGTCAGGCATTGTCGCCAACCTTATCGATGAATTTAGAAGGTAATCCATTACCTATCTCTAATCGTTACAATACCAGATAATGGTCTATGATCTGAAAGAGCCTCCCAAGAGATTTGTCTTGGGTCGTAGCCTGTTTCTTCAAGATGCACACCTTGTAATTCTGGAGTATACTCATCTCTGAGAAGGACCATGATGTGATCCAAATCAAGTGCTGAAGAAGGGGTTCTTTGTTCTACACTTACCTCTTTTTCAATAAGGCCTGTCGCAGTGATAAATCGCTCAAAAAAAGCAGGTCTATTAGAGAATTTGACGTACCACTCATCACCTCCCCAAGATTGCTCTACCTCTCCCTCGAGATTTATATACTGCATGTCCTTTTGAAATTTTTCTAAAAGATTTTGATCTTGAATTTCTTGATTGTCCATATTCAAATCACCAAGAACTATCACGTTACGATCTCCACCTTTTTCTATTTTTTCTAAGACAGCGTCCATTTCAGCTTTTCGAGCTCTTTGAGCATCAGGCTCTTCATTTGCTTTTTCTGGCTTTTCAGAGTGATTCAAATGTAGTGCATAAATTGTTGCAATCGCTCCTTTAGAATCTTTAAGATCAACTTCTAAAATCCCTTTTCCGCAGTGAACGGCAGCTCCCGCCAATTCTTCTTGCGTGAATGGTTGGAAGACGGCCTTATCTATATCAAATACCGTAGCAAAAAAGAGTCCAGAACCGGGGCCTACATCTTTGCTACCGCAACCAAAGACAAAATTCGCATAAAGGTCTTTGAGCCTATAAGCAATGTACCTCGCATGGTTTACATTGAAGATCTCTTGTAGACAAAGAACATCAGGTCTTCTATCTCTAATATTTTCAATAAGAGCTTCGAGGCGATTTGAAATAGGCCACTCGACAATTGGGATCACGCCTCCCTCTTTAATTGCATACCCACCTTCAATCCCGCACCAATTTTCTGTAGAAATTGTGAACTGGTAAGGAGAAAGAAGGTCTACAGGAAAAAGCTCTCCTTTTAAAATCGTCAAAAGCTCCGGATCAATCCATCTTGCTGCATGGCGACATGCAATCCCCACAAGACCAAGCGGAGTCAAAGGAGTCGCAAAAGCAATGCCCATAGCAAGATATGCCTTATGCAACCCTTTTGCAAAAGATCCTGTATTCAAATAGCCATTCAAATCAAGAGATGTCCAATTTTTTGTAGCTGTAACAAAGCTATCTAAAGATCCTTTTAAGTAAGGAGACGGAGGAAGATCATTAATGGCTGCAAAACTCGTCATGTACTGATCGATGGCACAAGCAGGATCCGTGAAATATGAACCCATAGAAAGAAGCGATAAGCTCGTAAGCTTCATACCTTCATCATAGGTTTGAGGTACCTGCCAATTCATAGACAAAAAGGTAAGTTTACCTTCATCAGCTTCAAGACAACCATATAGACTGCAAAATCCCAAAAAATAACGCATGAACATAAGAAGGCCTCAATTAATTTTTTTACAGATTCAGTTGCGCACGTCGAAAGTGTAAGAGATTATTTTCTTCTTAGATTCAATGCAATGTTTTGATGAAATTTTGCTAGGTACGCACCTAAGTTTTTAAAATTGAAACCAATAAAGCAGCGCTCTATAATCCTCATTATTCATTCCAATTTGAGAAAACGCCTATGTTCACTTGCTTCAATACAGAAATCTCCCATATCAACGCACTCCACCAAAAGATAGAAAAAGAAGTTCCAGCCTCAAGCTCCCTTGAAAAACGGATCGGATGTATAGCAGTATCTGCTTTAGAAGCTTATGCCTGCAGCCAATTCATGTGTGGGGAAATGGCGCTGTGCAACGTTTGCTACATACCTATATTTTTGTTGGATCAGGAGCACAATCCTCTAGATCTTCTATCGAGCTGTGTGCTGGGTCCTGTGCTATCGGATATCGATCTCCCGCCTGTAGGATTTAAAAAATCAGAATGTTGTAGGACAGCTAAAGTGGCAGGACTGACATTGAAAGAATATACTAAAGCAAAATGCTGTCCATCTACATGTTCTATGATTTCTAAAGATGTACGATATGAGGTTTAATCAGTTCTTTTCAGAGGACAACCTATACGCTTGATCTTGTCTATGATAGGTAAATAGATTTCCGTAACGAGCCCAACGAGTTAAAACCTTGAGCTGAGTCTCCGCGTCTTCTTGAGGAAGCTCCTTTGTTAGAAAAGCAATAAGCTGTAACCTATCCATGCAATGCTTTGGCATCTGTTTTATTTTCTCACAAACTTTGGCAAAAAGAGGAATCGTTAAAAGTTGCTCATTCCAAAGCAACCGGCGCTCGTGATCTTTAATAGAAAGATACGATTTACCTATTTCTGTGAGCTTTACAGATTTGTGATGGATCCCTACAAAATTTAAAAGCTCAGCAGCTTGAGCGACAAGAACCACTCGATCAAAGTGTTGATTACTATCAACCCCAACCTTGTAAAGTTCTTCTACTCCTCCACTTCTACTAACATACCTAAGTAACCCAATGATCTCATCACTGCTTACAGGAAGAAGAGCTGTTGTCATTTGCTCTAAAGGAGTTAGTTCATCTTTTTGTTCAACTACCGCGGCATAAGTGCTATGCAGTTTATCTACAAGGCTTAAAAATTCAGGGCTATGATGATCTCGCGGTCTAGCCATTTTGTTTTCTATGACAAGATGCACATGTCCGGGATTTGGTTTTAGAACAATGATTCGATCTGCCATATATGCAACTTCTTCAATATCGTGAGAAATGAGAACAATCGAGCTGAGATTTTTTCCTTTTTGCGCCCAGATATTCAAAACTTCGCTGCGAAGTCCCTCTGCTGTAAAGGCATCCACTGCACTAAAAGGCTCGTCCATGAGTAAGATTTTTGGATTGCGTACCAAGGCTCTTGCAAGTCCAACTCTTTGTTTCATTCCTCCTGAAATCTCTCTTGGATATGACTGCTCAAAACCTAAGAGCCCTACCATCGCAAGTGTTTCTTTGACTTCTTTTTCTGTATTTTCCTGTCCCATCGCTTTGAGTACAACTTCTACATTCTCTTGCACTGTCATCCATGGATACAGCGCAAACGACTGAAAAACAAGTGCGCTCGAAGGCAAAAGACCTGTTTCTA
Organism: uncultured Chlamydiae bacterium; assembly: GCA_903824495.1. Classification (GTDB taxonomy): domain Bacteria; phylum Chlamydiota; class Chlamydiia; order Chlamydiales; family Rhabdochlamydiaceae; genus CAIJXB01. The sequence continues at coordinate 294,522 of CAIJXB010000026.1, read as the reverse complement.
CTTGTCCGTTATAAAGAATCTCTCCCTGAGTTGGGGTCTCAAGTCCTGCCAAGATTCGTAAGAATGTGGATTTTCCACATCCTGAAGGACCAATGATTGCAACGACTTCCTCTGGATATACTTCTATATTCACCTTATCTAGTACATGAAGCGTTTGCCCGTGGGGAAGCAGAAAATCTTTCCCAATATTTTTAGCTTCACATAATGGTTTCATTTTTTAATGCCTCATTAATAGTTCAGAGAAAATCGCTTTTCCGAATAGTGATACAGCCTAAGCCACACTTGATAGTTCCAAAGTGCCACAACAAAGACCATCACCAAAACGCTTGCAATCAAAAGAGGGATGTCTCCTTCTTGAGCTGCTAAGTTGATGGAAGATCCAATCCCTGGTGTCATTCTAACCTGACCCTTATAAGAGATATACTCTGCAACAATGCTTACGTTCCAAGCTCCACCTGAGGCTGTCACAATACCTGTCATCAGATAAGGAAATATCCCAGGTACATGCAACCATCTAAATCTTTGAAGTCTGCTATAATGAAAACTTTTAGCCACTTCTTTAAGGTCTGAAGGTATGGCATTCACCCCTGCAATCACATTGAAAAGAACATACCAACCGGTGCCTGCAAGCATCAAGATCACACTGCCAAATCCCAAAGAGATCTTGATTAAACTAAAAAACCATAATAGAGCTGGAAATAACAAACTCCCGGGGAAGGATGCTGCGACCTGAAGAATCGGCTCTAACTTACTTGATAATGTTTTAGAAAGTCCGATCATGAGACCTAATGGAACAGCAATAAGTGTACTAATGATAAGACAAAGCATCACACGGCCAAAGGTCAGCCCCAGTCTTTGAAATAAAAGAACCCACTGATCAAAAGTCACACCTTTGAGTTGATAGGCAAGATGAAAACAGGCAGTTCCCAAGAGAAGCAATAAAAAAAAAAGTCCTACGCGACTGATCCAAAGCGCAAGGGCCTCTTTGAACTCAGGAATTTTAAGTTGCATTTTGAAAGAGCGAAAAAAAGTGTGAACTTTGGAAATTAAAAAAGAGCTTTTAAGAACATTCAAGAACCAAGATTCTGCAGGAGAAGTAGAAGAGATCGATTCAAAACGAAATTTCTGAGACCAAACAATCAAAGGTCTCCAAACGAGCTGATCTAAAAGGATGATGAGTAGAATCATCGTGGCAATTGCATAGCACATTGCCGAAATGTTCCCCTGATCTGCTGCAACGCTCATATAAGATCCAAGCCCCGGCAATCGAAAGTCTTTATTTCCGAGTCTGAAGGCTTCACTCAGCATGAGGAAAAACCAACCACCAGCTACACTCATAATGCTATTCCAAATTAAGCTGATCGCGCTACACGGAAGCTCTAACCATCTAAATCTTTGAAATCCTGTAAATCTATAAAATGTTGCGCATTGTACTTGCTCTTGAGGTATCGTACGTATGGAGTGATACACTCCAAATGCCATGTTCCAAGCTTGGCTTGTGAAAATCATCAAGATCGCTGCGAGCTCAAGACCTTCATTCGTAACCGGGAAAAAAGCAACAAGGGCTAGAACAAGTCCGGGCATAAAGCCCAAAATTGGAATGCTTTGAAAAACATCTAATAGAGGGATCAAAATTTTTTCAGCTCTGTGATCTTTTGCTGACCAATAACCCCATACCAAACTAAAAACAAAAGAAACGATATAGGCCAAGCAGACCCTTGAAAGAGAAAAAAAGGCATATTTTGGCAAATGAGTAAGGGATAGATCAATGACTACTTTTGTTTGTAAAGGAGCTGTAAACTGTTTTGCATATACAAAAAAACCAAACCCCAAAAAAGTCAAAAGGATAAAAATAAATAGATCTGCCCATCTTCCTTTAAAGGTCGGAATCGTTAGCTTTTTTGAAGGCGCTAACGCATGTATGACTTCAAGAAAATGTTTTTTGGATAGGGAACGTTTCATTTGTTTTTTCCATGCCGATCTTTTCCTGAATCTATCAGGGAAAGATCGGCTTGTCAAACGTTCACATTTTTGAATTTAGATTTTTTTAAAAATCAATAGCGCCAATTTCAAAGCAAGCTTTTAACTCTTGTCCAACTTGTTTAAATGGATTTGCTGTTACGTTCACTTGCTGAGAAAGAGAGCGTTTTTCATCATCAGAAATAGGGGCAGTGCAACCTGGTAATTGGAATCCCAACGATAGCTCTAAAGGATAAGAACCATCTGCATCTTGTACTTTACATAAAGAAGGATTTTTAGGATCGACTTCTGCATATATCACTTCGTCAAAAACATTGCCAACTTGTGGTAGGTAGACGTTTTTTGCCGCCCTTTTACAAAGTTCAGCATAGATATCGTCTTGTTCACCGAGCTTATTCCCTAATCCCCAAGAAATATTTATAGGGATTTTGTGGCGAGTCATGAGAAGCCCTAGACTTCCCAAAACCACAAGCGCAACCATTGCAATACCTCTTCTTCGGTCGTTCACTATCCGAGGAGTTTGGTCTACTACCCGTGGACGTTCTACTTGTAAAGAAGTCGTCATAATTCACCCATCCAACACAATTAATTTTTAGTTATAATACAAAAAAACAATTTAAAATAAAAAAAGAAACTAGATTAAAACGTTACACCTAAATTAAAATCGAACGAGAGCCACTGTTTGGATTGATTTCCAAATAGGCGTTGAACAATCGGATAGCCTACACCAAACTGCAAAATGATCCTCTCAGAAGAAACCCAAATCGACGGAGTGAGATAAATGATATTCCCACCAGAATTTGGATCTGTTTTTCCCTTGATGGTATTTTTCCACGAATACTGACCATCAAATTCTACCATTCCAGCAAAGATCCAGCCGCAAGGACTTGGGATATTTCGAGCGAAACCAAATTGATAGAGGACAGAATCCCCGAACTCTGTTCCCCCACTTGATGTGGTAAGGATCGCTCCAGGAGATGTAAACGCAACCCAGTCCTGGGTTGTATAACAAAACGTTGAACCTAGAAGAAAACTTGTCGATCCATACCCTGTCGGGGGATTTTTCGTGGAAGAGCCTGTTGGAAATGTAACATTTCCAACAAGCGTTGCTTGTATTGTAGAATAGGAATTTGCAGTATTTACAAATACATACTCAAGTTGAAGTGACATGTCTTCAAATCCAGCAGAATAATCCTTGCCCTCTTTAATTCCGGGAGAAACGGGAACTTGTAAAAATAGTGAAAGATCATCTCGAATCCCATACACAACGCTTGGAATCACATCCACTTCATATGAATCATTTCCTATAAATGCATCCGCAAATAGGTATGTTATAACCTGCCCTTTATCAAGAATGTTTTCCCCAAAGCTAACAAGGGGCCCTACCTGTTGAGAGATCGGCAAGGCAAAATTGCCGATAGGCGGAGGATTTGCAATGAGCACAGTAGAAGTGAAAAAAATCGCTGCTAATCCAAAACGTCTCATCGAAGCTCTGATAAAAACTTAAGGGTCATGGTTACGCCTTCTTGAATAGACTCTTTCCCTCTTTTTTCCATATACTGCTCTACTTTTTCAGTAAGGGATTCCTTGTCGAGATAGCGACAGCAAGAAACAAGAAGCTCTAATACTTCAAGTAAATCTTCTTCTGTTTGAATAAGAGGAAGCATCATCTTGCTAGACTTTAAAAAGAGAGCGACATCTTCAAGTTGGATCACAAACTGTCCGAGTTCAATCAAAAATTCTAAATCAGGAGACTCTTCTTCCTGCTCCAAAATTCTTGAAAGCAGCACAAAGGTTTCTGGAGAATTAGAAAGGGAAAAAAGGCGAGCTTTTAAAAGATCGAACCATTTTCTTTCAGAGACGTAAGGACTCATTCCATCGATGAGCTCTGAAGCGTAGAGCTCATTACTAGATTCCATTAGGTCCAAAATATAATCATATAAAAACTGCTCTACATCATGCGCCATGTAGCCCATGACCGACTCAAAAACGTCCTGAGGATCGGCGCCTTGATCGATACTTTGATCTAAAATGTCTTCTAGCTCCTCAAGTGCTTTTTGCAAAGGCTCTTCGCTTTCTAAAAGCTCGTCATCATACATTTGGATAAGCTCATCAAGCTCATCACAGAAAATAGAAAGGCTTTGTTTCTCAGGGACTAGACGTCTCCAGAGCTCAAAAAGAGGAAGATACACTTTATCTTGCCCTTCAACATCGGACTCATCGACCCAAAGGCACTCTAAAAGTTCTTCTGGAGTATCGCAATTTTCGGCATAGAGAAGAAAGCTCTCTGTGGTCAAAGAAATCCCAAACTTTTGAAGGCGATCTAAAAGGTCTTCCAAAGAAAGGGCTCGATAGTTTTCGATCTGCCAAGACTCTACCCGGATCGTCGGATCTTCCTTTAAACTAATTTTTAAAAGGTTATAAAGAGAGCGTCCTTTAAATTGCATGTAACTACCAGATGATAAAGATTGAAATTTTACCCAAATGATTGCATAGAATGGGGGTGATTGTCCATACTATTCAATATGCGCAAAGTTAAAAAAGCAAAAAAACACTCTTACCTCCTTTTAGAGCTTTTAGTTGCTTTCTTTCTGCTTTCCCTCTTTTTAGCCCCTATGCTGAGCTCTCCCTTCGCCTTCGTAAGAAAGCAGGTGAGGGATATGACTTCCGTGTACTTAAGCCTAGAGGAAGAAAAATATTTAGCCTTGATAGAAGAAGACCTAAGAACAGGAAAAACCTCTTGGGATACTTTGCTTAAAACCCAAGATAAGCCATTTCTCTTAGACACAAAGGACTTTACCCTCCCAAACGACAAACATAAATATACAGCTAAATTATTTCTGCTGCAGGGGAAGTTTGAAACCCAAGGAGACTTGAGCTTCGGGACTGTAAAAGCGGCTGTAAAGATCTATCAAACTCCTGAAAAAACACCTAAAAAAAAGCCAGCTTCTCTCACTCTCTTCTTACTCAAAAAACAAACGGTAGTCGATCATGAAGAGACCTAATCGCAAGAAAAGACATCCCTTGACTCTCTTGGAAATGATGGTCGCCTTTTCCTTGCTAGGCATTTTACTTGCCACCCTTTGGGGGCTCTACCGTAGCTGGCTTGTGACCTCTGAAAAAAATCAAAATGCGCAGGTTCAGATCCATAAAATGCTTTTTGTCAAAGAGAGACTTGATAAAATAGCGCTACTTGTCGCTTCTTCTCAAGAAGGGGAGGCAAATTACCTTTTTACTCCAAGGGAAAGAGTAGAAGGGCTTCCTACTGTGTGCTTTTCCTATTATAACCAGCCGGATCCCGTCCCTTCCTTCAATGGACAAGTTTCCAGCCTGCTCTATCTTAATTCTATCAAAGAGCTCTGCCTTGCTACCTGGTCTCAAGAAAAAGAAGAGAGGATCGATCTCCTCTTGCAAGGGGTCTCATCTTTTAGCCTCTCTTACTTTGATCCCCAAACCAACTTATGGAGAGAAGATTGGCCTGAAGATTTTAAGCACCTTCCCTTGTGGATGCGTTTAATTGTGCAAGCAGATCAAAAACTAGAACTCCTCTTTCGGCTTGATCACTCTTTTGAACCTATTTTATACGTGGGGGAAAAATGAATATTTTATTTCTCGTAATGAACTTTCTCATTATTTTTATGTTCTTGAACGCTTCTGTCTTAAAAAACGCGCAGTTTTCAACATTTCAAAATGCATCTGCTTGTAGCTACCTCTCTTCTAAAATTAAGCTCCAAAACAAATGGGAAAGATACAAGTATCAGACGTACCAGAAAAAATCAAAAAAACCAGCCTCTCCTTCTCAAAAGAAAGAACAAAAAGTTTCTAAAACGGTAAGCTCTTTTCATTCCCATCGCAAAAAAAACAACACCTCGTCTTTAGGAAAATGGAATCTAGCACCTTTTTTATCTGCAGATCCCTACTCTTCTTTTTTTCTTGGAGAGCTCACCGCAAACCTTATCACCGAGCTTTATAGCCACGCTCCGTTTTGGAAAGAAGCAGAGAAAGAAATCCCAAGACTTGCTGAAGAGCTCGTAGCAGAATTCTCTTTTAAAAAAAAGAAAATCGAAACGCTTTCCGATCTGTTCCCCCGAAGTGAGCCCTTACAAAAGGTGTTCTATAAAATGCTACAAGGGTCCGGATCTTACAACCTTGAAAGCAAAAAAGGCTATCCTCCTTTTGAAGAGTTTTTTACCTTTTCTGCAAAAGATAAAAGCCTTACAAGTTTTCCTCACGCTTCTCACGCTATCTTAAAAGCTCTCTTTCAAGATAAAATAGTAGAGACGATTTTATCTCTTGAGCATGACAAATGGGAAAAAGATCACTATCTTCACAGTCTTACCAAAGAGCAGCTCAAATCCATTTGCAAAGAAAACTCTTTGAGAGCCAGTGGAAAACGATTCCAAGACATCGAGCCGCTGTTAAAATTTTCTCATAAGACAGCAGTTCTTGAAAAGCTGATCTGTAAAGATGAGAAGACACATGTCTATTTAGAGCTTCCTATTTCTAAGCCATCTAATTAGTGTTGATGACAAGGAAGTAGAACTGTGAATTTAGAGCCCTTTCCTAAAGTAGAAGCCACCTGAATGGTGCCTTCATGTTTTTCTACGATTGTTTGAACAAGAGAAAGCCCTAGACCTGCACCCCCAAGTTTCCTTGAGTGAGCTTTATTAACTGTGTAAAAACGCTCGAAGATATGCTCTAGATCATCTTGTGGAATACCCATCCCTTCATCGCTCACTTCAATTTGGACCTCATCTGGATTTTGGTTCAGGTGGATCAAAACCTTGGCAGGAGAAGAGGAGTATTTAACCGCATTTCCAATCAAATTTAAGATCGCAAGCTCTAAAAGGCTCGGCTCTACTTCCGCCGTAATGGCCTCTGAGTTTTTCACAATTTCAATGGAAGCTTCCGGGTAAACAGAAAGAACAACCCGTTTACACTCTTCGACCAAACATTCTAAATCACAGTATTGAGGATTTGTAAGTGGAAGGCTTTCAATGTCTGCCAAGGTCAGTAAGTTTTTGACAAGAGTGTCCATACGATGACAGTTCCTTACGATCTTCTCTAAAATATCTTCCACAATTTCTTTAGGAAGATCCTTCATGTCCTGCAATGTCTCTGCAAAACCTTTAATGATCGTAAGGGGGGTCTTTAATTCATGAGAAGCGCTGGATACAAAATCTTTCCCCACCTCTAAAACCTTATGATCGCTTGATTTGTCTTGAAAAATCACAATGAATCCTAAAAGGTCCACTTGCGGCATGACAATCACATCTAAATGAAGCTTCTTATCGCTTTCCATGACAATCGAATCTGTTACAGGGGTGCGAAGTCGCCTGCAAGATTCTAGAATCTGCCTTGTCTTTTCTAGAAGCAGGGATTCTTTTTTTTCAGGAAGCATTTTCCCTTCTAAAAGTTTTTTAGAAGAGCTAAGTATTCGACTAGCAGCAAAGTTTGCGTATTGAACGAGGCCCTTTTCATCTAATAAAAGAACTCCTTCCATAAGAGAACCGAGGACTAGGTCTCTTTCGCGGATAAGGCGCCTTTGCATTTCCTTTTGTTTTTTACGAGAGGCGTAAAAAACAAACATTGCAAAAAAGGATACAGAAAATAAAAGGCCCAGGAAAATCAACGTTTTCACATCCATTATTTTACTCGGTCCCTTCCAAAAGCAAAAATTTTCCAATGTCAGGGTTTTTAAGGCCTAGAACTTTATACACTTGTTTTTTCTCATCAAAACCTTTGAATGCCATAAACCCTTTATCTTCCACTTCCACATTTTGCTGAATACTTGGCTGTAAATACGTATCAGCCGTGATCAAAAGCTCTCCGGGGCCTGCTGCATAACAAAGTCTCGAAGCCATATTCACATGGCTTCCAATTACCGTATAATTAAGCCGATTCAAGGCTCCCATATTTCCAGCACATACAGTTCCCGTGTGAATCCCTATCCCTATATTCAATGGAGGCAGTCCAGCTTTGATTCTTTCCTCATCCCACTTTTGAATAATAGAAATCATTTCCATACCAGAAACAACGGCAGATAAAGCACTTTCTTTATAAGAGATCGGAGCTCCGTAAAGAGCCATGATACCATCTCCTAAGTATTTATCAATAACGCCTTTATTCTCTTCGATGACCTGAGAAAGTTTTGTCATGCACATGTTAAGAAGCTGAATGATATCTTGAGGCTCCATATTTTGGGTGAGCTTTGTAAAACCTCGAATGTCAACAAAAAGCATCGTAACTTCTCTTTCTTCCCCACCTAAATGCACATCCCCTTTCAAAATCTCCTGCGCGATCTCCTTTGATACCACTTTATTTAAAACCCCACTCATCTTCTCTTTTTCTTTCATGCCTTCTATCATGTCTTGAAAGGAGGAAAGAAGTTGTTTGATCTCTTTGTTATTTTGAGATGAGATCGAAGGGATCTTAATAAGATCCCACTCTCCACTTTTCACATAACGCAGAGAATTAGAAAGTGCAACAATAGGTTGTGTGATTTTTTTAGAAATATCTAAGAGAAAAATCCAAAGAACGATCACGCTACAGAGGCCCAAAGCAAATCTTTGGATCCATACATTATGTAAAATCGTTCGTACATTCTCTTGCACTCTTAAGAAAACACTAAAATACTCCTCCTTAGGAAGGAAAAAGCAGATATAAAAATCTATATCTGGATCTGGTGTAGATCTTAAAAAAAAGTATTCGGTATCTCCTAACTGAAAAAACCCTTTTGGATTTTCTCCTGCAACAAGCCCTGGTATCAACTCAAAATGAACAGGAGGAGATCCTTTGGGTACAATCTGTGTTAATACCTTACCATCACTGACCATGCATCCATAGAGTCCAGAAATTGTCACAAGATCTTGCAGAAAATCGGTCATATCAAAGCCCACTGTCAAAAGGCTTTGTTTTTTCTGATCTCCTACTTGTGAATAAAAGGCCGCTGTATTTACAAAAAATGCTTGATTCGGATGAGGGCTTTTGATCACAACGCTTCCGGAAGACACAAAAGATCCAGGCTTAGGAGGATGTTTTTTAAAAAAGGCCTGATCATCAAAAAATGGTTTAGAGAATCCAACAATAGAGTCTAAGAAAAAAACATTTCCCTCATCTTTCCCTTGCTTAGAAAAAGATAGCGCATTCGGCCAATCAATAACTCCTCCGGGCGATCCAAAAAAGTGAACTCTTTGCAAGGCTGTGATCTCTCCTACCAAAAAAAGCTCATAAGAATAATCTAGAATTTGTTTCAAATAGGTTTGAGTGCGGGAAGATGCTTCCGGTTCTTTTGGGAATTCTACTTGTTCGTGCCTTGGAGGGGCAAAAGAAGGTTTTTTAGCTAAATCTCTTGCTTTCATCAAAAAATCATAAAACTTGTCCTCATCTATTTCATATCCTTGAACAGAAGGTTCTTGGATCGTCTGCCCTTTATTTTGTAAAAACTCTGGAGAAATCGATATTGATTGAAGATGTTCGACTGTGTAAAGAGCATAGACAGTCGGTAAATTATCTGAAACAACTAATGAAGAATCTTCAGTTAACGGCTCTTCTTTAGCTTTAAAAGGAAGCTGAACGCCCACATAAGGATCTGGATAAGCCGCGGCTTTTGAAACAAAAATCCATGCAAGTCCCTCTTCAAATGGCATCGTCTTTGTTTGAAAAAATGGACCTTCTTCTGGAACAATTAAAGAGAGCAATTGAGAATCTGATGTGTTTTGTAAAAATTGGATCCAATCCTCATCTTGTAAAAAATGAGCTGCATGAGACCATGTTCCAAGACGAAGATTTTCAGCGCTTGGAGCAAACCAATCGGAAAGGGACGAAAATTGAGAAATTGTTTCTAAAATAGCATTGATCTGAGCCAGTTTTCTTGCCATACTGTCGAAAACAAATTTCTCAACGTTCTCCCTTCTTTTTTCTATATTGTTTTCCATAAATATCTGAATTTCAGACTTTATCACAAGAATCTTTCTACTTAACAATTGGTTGTTAAGTATAAAAGCCGTAGAAAAAAGAAGGGTTGCGACTAACCCTACAATCAATAAAAGACGGTATCGAATGCTCATAAAACAGCCTTATCAAAGGGAAACAAATTTTCAAACCCTGTCTCGGTGATGACAATCATGTCTTCATACCTCACGCCCCCTTTTCCTGGCAAATATAAACCGGGCTCTATCGTAATCACCATACCAGGTTTTAAAATGCCACCTTCGCTATCAAATCGAATACGGGGAGCTTCATGCACTTCTAGTCCCACGCCATGTCCTAGACCATGGACAAAGTATGCTTCCACTTCAAATTTTTTGAAAATGCTCCTAGCCTTAACATCCAAATCCTTCACTAGAGTACCGGGCCGGCACAGCTCTATTGCAGCCTGCTGTGCTAAAATTGTAAAATCAAGCCAGGAACTGAGGAGCGGATCTGGCGGTCCGAAAAACACAACCCTTGTCATATCCGATGCATATCGATTAAAAATGACTCCGATGTCTATGAGAACAATGTCTCCTTTTTTTAAAGCTTTTTCTCCTGCGCGATAGTGGGGCAAGGCGCTATTTTCTCCAAAGGCAATAATGGGCTCGAAGGAAAGTCCCTCAGCTCCTTTTTCTAAACAAAAAATCTCAAATTTCTTAGCCACTTCTTTCTCTTTGATCCCTTCTTTTAAAAGAGTTTTGATATAGAGATATCCTTGCCATAAGATTTCGCTGCTTTTCTTGATAAGAGAAAGCTCATTTGCATCCTTTATTTTTCTCATCTCCTGCGTAATCCTAGGAACTGGCTTCCAAGAAAGCGCTGAATCTAATTTTTTTTGAAGCTCTAAAACTCTTTCAAATGACGTCTTAGAGGAATCAAATCCTACGCTTTTAATCTGGTTTTCTTGAACGAATTTTGATGATGCCTCCCAGGATTTTAAACAAGACGGTACTGATAAAGACTCTTGCGCCTGCTGGATATATCTTTCATCTACAAGAAGTAACACCTTTTTCGAAGTCATCCAAAGCTGACCTACAGAAAAACTACCACCCGTTAAGTAATAGAGATCAAGCGGATCTTCCAAAAGAAATGCATCTAAAGAAAGCTCTTCTATTTTTTTTTGTAAACTTAAGATCCTGTCCATACTTCTATCGCCCTTTACTAAAAAGTCTTTCAAGTCCCTGATCACTCATTTGAATAATTGTCTTATTTCCTAAGGGACAAAAAAGAGAAAATTTTGACTCGCTTAACGCATGAAAGATTTGAAGAGCTTGATGCATGCTATAGTTTTCTCTGCGCTGAGAAATGAGTTTTGTGCAAGCACTAGCCATAATTCTTTCTTTTCTCAAGACCCAAGATTCCCCTTTTTCTTCCATAAAAGCGATCTTTAAAAAATCAATCGCCTCTTCTTCTGGCAAACAAGATGGAATTGCTTCTATCAAAAACGATTGTTTGCCGACACTTCTTAAAGAAAACCCCATCTTTTGCAACTCTTTTTCATTGAGAAGCATTTGCTCAGCTTCCGCAAAAGAACATGAAAAACTTAAAGGAAGCAGGAGTGTTTGCTGAAGCACCTTGTCTTCCTCTTGCAGAGAATCAAATAAAAGACGAGAGCTAGCAGCTTTTAGATCGATGAGTAAAACGCCCGTTTGCTCAAGGCCTAGATTTAAATGCTGGGTCGAAGCTGCATCTACCCATAAAAATTGGCGGTAGAGCCCAATCGGCATTATATTTTTTTCTACAAATAAAGGTGTCTGTATCGGATCTAAAGGGGCTCTACTTTCAAACAAAAGCTCTGTTTCAACTTTTGGTTTTGCAAAGAAACTCTCTGCAGAAAATAGATTGTAAGAAAGGGGAGAGCTTGAAAGAGAAGCGGAAGCTAGTGACTTTTCTTGGATAAACAGCTCTTCTTGGATTTTTTGTTTGAGTTGCTCTTTGATCCATTTTTCCTCTCTAAGCCTCACTTCTTTTTTCTGTGGGTGAACATTCACATCTAAAAAAGCGCTAGGGATGTTTAAATGCAAAGCGTAGATAGGAAATCTGTCGTGATTGATTCGAGTGCCAAAGGCATCCTTTACAGCATAGGATAAAGCGGGGCAAAGAACAGCTCTCTGATTGATGAACGAGTATTGAAGAACCTTATTAGGGCGCGTATTTTGTATCCCTCCAATAATTCCTTTGAACGAAAATGAATCAAAGCTACCCTCAATAGAAACTGCATCTTCTAAAAAAGAATCCCCCAAGACTTGATGAGATCTCTTTTTTAGAGCTTCTAAAAAAGAGCCTTCCCCTCGTGGAGCTTTAAGCTTTTCTACTTCTTGTTCATAAAACTCAAATCCGATCATGGGATTTGCAAGGCTTAAATGCGTAATTGTCTTTAAAACATCAAGCGCGCAAAGAGCTTCTGATTTTTGAAATTTGCGTCTGGCGGGAACGTTGTAAAAAAGCTGACGCACTTCAATCGTTGTTCCTCGATTTCTTGCGCATGGCTTTATGATCCCAATGATTCCAGCCTCCACATCCACTTGAGATCCGACTCCCGATTCCCTGCAAGTTTGAAGGGTCATTTTAGAAATAGAGGCAATCGATGCTAGAGCCTCTCCTCTAAATCCCATCGTAGAAACAGACGATAAATCCTCTGCCCGTGTAATTTTTGAGGTCGCATGCCTCTCCAAACAAAGAAGAGCATCTTCAGGCCCCATACCCACGCCATCATCTGAAATGCGGATCTTTTGGAGTCCCCCTCCTGAAATTTCAATGATCACCTTGGTAGCGCCTGCATCTATAGCATTCTCTACAAGTTCTTTAACAACAGAGGCTGGATTTTCAATAACCTCTCCTGCTGCAATCTGATTGATCGTATGCTCTGAAAGAAGGCGAATGCTACCGCTCATAAAAAAATCCTTTTTTCCTCAGCATATAGAAAAAGAAAGAATTGCTCATCTCAAATATTTTCGATATTCTGTTTTAAAAAGGATCTACCATGCCAACCAAGCCGATTGCCACACACATTGTTTCCACTCTTCAAAAAGCCGGACACATTGCCTATTTCGCAGGAGGCTGGGTCAGGGATTTTCTTTTAAATCTCCCCTCAGATGATATTGACATTGCGACAAGTGCCTCTGTTGAAGAGATACAAGGACTTTTCCCCAAAACAATCCCCGTGGGGATTGCTTTTGGGATCATCGTCGTTGTAGAGAAAAATCATTCCTTTGAAGTGGCAACCTTTCGAAAAGAAAAAGATTATGTCGATGGAAGGCGGCCTACTCAGATTGAACCGGCCACGCCTGAAGAGGATGCCCTTAGAAGAGATTTTACGATCAATGGCTTGTTTTTCGATCCAATCACAGAAACTCTTTTTGATTTTGTGGGAGGTCAGCATGATCTTAAACAAGGAGTCATCAAGGCAATTGGAGATCCTCATCAGCGTTTTTTAGAAGATCGCCTTCGAATGATCCGCGCTGTCAGATATTCTACCAGGTTCCAGTTCCCGATAGAAAGCTCTACAGAACAAGCGATCTTATCTCATGCGTTAAGTCTTTTTCCATCAGTTGCAATAGAAAGGGTATGGCAAGAGTTTCAAAAGATGTCTTCATCAAGGCATTTTGCAGAAGGTCTTGTGTCTCTTCATAAACTAGAACTACTTCCTGTGATCTTTCCTTCTTTAAAGGGAGTTTCTCTCAAACAAATTCAGTCAAGGCTTGAACCTCTTTCAAAAATTTCTCATTGCCCTCTTATCGCAAAGCTTTTATTTCTCTTTCCCAACGCTTCTCTACAAGAAGAATTTGCTTTATGTGACTATTTGAAGTTAAGCCGTCAAGACAAAGACCTTGTTAAGTTCTTAAATCAAGCCAAAAGCCTTTTACTCATGCCGCTTGATTGGCAAATCTCTTTAGAACCTTTTGAGTGGGCCCATTTTTATGCTCACCCCTCCAGTGATCTCGCTCTTAGAATCCACGCTCTTTCACAAAAAGATCTCTCTGCATTCCTACACTTTCACGCAGGAAAAAAAGACTCCCTCTCTCTTCACATACTTCGCATTCAAACGAAAAATCCCCTTATCAAATCCGAGGATCTTCAAAAAATTGGGATCGCTCCAGGTGTACAAATGGGTAAGCTTTTGAAAGAAGCCGAAAAGATCTCCATCAATGGAGACCTTAACGACAAAGAAGTGGTTCTAGAAAAACTAAAGAGTCAGTTTTCCCTATAGCTCCAGATAAAATAGACAAACGAAAGCAATAGAAAAAAAGATCCCGCAAGCATCGGCGAATAAATATTCCATCCAGCCATAGGACCAGCTGCTAAGGGTGCTACAATCTGTCCCATCGACCACATGGCGCCTCCGGCTCCCATCGCTCTTCCTTGCATGTTTTCTGAAGCCTTCACTGATAAGATCGCTCCCAAATTAACCCATCCAAGAGCTCCGCCTAAAAGAGCAACAGGAATGATGATCCAATAGAGCCAAAGAGTTTCAGGGAACACAAAAAGAGCCACTCCAACAGATGCAATCAAAGACCCCGCTAAAATAAGCGCGCGCAAAGAAAACTTCCCAGAGAGTTCTTTGTTTAAAAACATAGAAACAAAAAACCAGATGATTGCCATATAGGCAAAAATGTCTCCGATCTTATCAGAGCCCAAAGAAAACTTCTGAACAAGGAACGTTGGAGAGAAAATCAAAAAGAATCCCCAGCCAATTGCAAAAAATAAATACGCAATCAAAATGATGCGCAGGTTCTTTTGACGAATGACGATATGGATGTCTTTTACAATATTAAAAACACTGATTTTAGCTTGCTCAGCTTTCCTCTGCCATGTTTCGACAAAAAAGCAAAGAACGATAAAGAAGTTAATAAGGGCAGCGATTGCTGCAAAAATAAAGGCACCGGATCCATGAAGCCAATCAGGATTGGCAAGCTTGCCTCCGATCCAAGGTCCCGCTACGAATCCAAGACCTCCCACACCTAGCAAGATTCCAAATGCCTTACTGCGATGATGGACATCTGTCAAATCAGCAGTAGTTGATTGCGCAAGAGAATAATTACCCGAACAAAGACCTGTCACGATACGCCCTAAAAATAAATAGGGAAGGCTCTGCATATAAATACTCATCGCCATCAAAATATATCCAAAGACACTTAAAGCAATTGTCCATAGGAAAATCTTATACCTTCCATAATGATCGGCTAGTGCGCCAGCAAGCGGCGCTCCTATAAATTGCACGATACCAAATACAGCAAAAAGAAACCCAAGAACTGTTGTTCTAGCAACCTCGGGAGTATCTGCAGCAAAAAAGTGAAGCTGCGGATTTAAAAGAAGAGGGGCTAGCACTGGAAAAACGATAGAAAAGCCTACCAAATCCAAAGTATAGGTCATGAGCACTGTTAGAAAAGTACGATACTGCTGTTTTGATCTGAACATAGAGATTTCTCACATTAAAAGTTTCTGATCTAAACAGTAGCAAATTGCTCGACAAAATTGAAATTGAAAATATTTACCGATAAACAGTCGCTTAACAAACACTCTAAAAACAAATTACACCATGAAATTGCACCTTATGTAAAGCAGGTTTACATAAGGTAGATGCTATAGCTCTTCAAGCAACGAAAGAAGATCTTGAGCTTCTTTTTGAAACTCTACAGCAAGCGATGGGTGATTTTTCTTAAGCCAATCTGTGATCTTTTGATTTACCTTAAACACTTCTCTTAGTGTGCTTAAAGGTGTTTTTAAAGAGTCGTCTTGTTGCATTCTTCCTATTTGAGTAAAAACAGCTCGATTACCGATGAAACCATAATCAAATTCGAGTTCACTGTCTTGATCTGCAAGGCCTCTTTGACAACGGTCTTTAACAAGATCTAATACTAAAAGCAAAGAGCTGATAGCCTCTTTTGTTTTCTCTTTTTGGATCAACTCCTCGACATACTCAAAAAGAGGCTTGGGATTTCTTTGTAACACAAAAGGGACTGTATCTAAAGAAACTACGTGGAGGGAATTTTGTTGATCTATGAGCTGAACTTTTGTTTTGAGCCAGTTCGTACTAAAAAAATGAATGAATACAAGGGTCGTTTGATGACGAAATTCTTCAAATGCTGTTTTAAAATTTCCAAAAAGTTCCTGTCTCGTCCTTTCCCTGTGGCCGATTTTATTCAAACGCTCCTGCTCTAGCCAAGGAAAGGGGACATAATTAAGCCAATATTTAGGCGTGAGCTTTCTCATTTTAAAAAATTTAATGATGTATTCATTGTTTTGAGAGACAAAAATATAGCATAGGTCCGTTTCTTTTGAATAAACAAACGGCTTAGAAAAAACGGAGCGAAATTTCTCAAGCTCTTCTTGAGAAGAGGTTTGCGCCGCTTGAAAAGAAAAATCTCGCACGGGGCGGATCTCCTCTACCGAAAATGGAAGGGTACTTTTGAAACAAAAAAGCCCTACAACACAAAGAGAAAAAGGAGCTACGAGTAGGGAAAAAATCCCCCAGTCCCTCTTTTTTTTTTGCTGTTTTTTCTTTTTATCAACCACCTAAATCCCTCCCTTTAGCACTGCTTGTGAAGAAAGCTCGGTTATGCGATCATTTAAAGTGATTCTTACTTTTAGAAAACTTAGGAAAAATGGTACCAAAAAACATCACCAGCCTGCAACATCCTTTTGTTAAATACATTGTTTCTCTTCGTAAAGAAAGGGAATTTCGCAGAGAGGAAGGAAAGATTTTTGTGATGGGAACCAAAATGGTGGAAGAGCTAATACGCTCAAAAACACCTATTCACGCCCTGATTGCAGAAGAAGGCCCCGATATCTCTCCCGCAGCTGAAGAAACATTTTTAGTGACTGAAGAGATTATGAAAAAAATGACGGGACTAAAGCAGCCCGAGCCCATCGCTGCAGTTGTCTCCCTGCCTCTCTTTAAAAATCTTTCTAGTGCATCTCGCTTGCTTGTACTCGATGGCGTTTCTGATCCTGGGAATGTTGGTACCGTGATCCGAACAGCCCTTGCCCTCGGATGGGATGGCGTCTATTTACTAGAAAATACCTGCGATCCCTTCAACGAAAAGGCATTAAGAGCTGCAAAAGGAGCTACTTTTAGACTTCCCTTAGCCGAGGGGACTTGGAGTGATTTTCTTTCTATGGTTACAAAAAAATCTTTAACTGTCTTTGTAGCCGATACTGTCGGTATCGATGTAAAAAAATGCAATGCCCCTTCTTCTTTAGCTTTGATCTTAAGTCGCGAATCTCAAGGTGCAAGAAAAGAAGCAACCGAGCTCTTTGAGAAAATTACAATTCCCATGAGCGGTCAGATGGAATCTTTAAATGTTGCTTCTGCCGGTGCCATTTTACTCTACGAACTTAGAGGGGCTGTAAAATGAACTCCGAATATGACGATCACCTCAAGCACGAAGAAGAGTTTCATACGGATGACAAAAAACTCTCAAAAAAGCAAAGAAAACGAGCTACAGAAAACGATCGCTCCAAATATAAAAAATCTGATCAAGATCAGCTCAAAAAAAACAGCCAGGCCGATGTAGTCCTAGAAGGTCCTTGCGGAAGGGTTCTTGCGATCCATCCGGAAGGAATTCAAGTTGAATACGAAGGAACACTCTATCGATGTGGGCTTAAAGGCGCCTTAAAAAAAGAAAAAAATAAAGCAAAGAACTTAGTTGCTGTTGGAGATTTTGTTCGATTTGAAATAAGAGAGCAAGAAGAAGGGATCATCGTAAGCGTAGAGCCTCGCAGATCCATTCTATCTCGGGCCGACAATCTCCATAGGCGCAAAGAGCAGCTGATCGCAGTCAACATCGATCAAGTGATCATCACAGCCTCTATTCACTTCCCCCCTCTTAAACCTTTTTTGATCGACAGATACATCATTGCCGCTCAAAAAGGGAATATGACTCCCATCATCGTGATCAATAAAATAGACTCTTTGCAAGAAGGAACTGAAGAAGAAGAGATCCTTAAAGAGTGCGAATCAGCCTATAAAGCGCTCTCCATCCCTTTTCTTAAGGTCAGCACCTTTACCGGAGAAGGAATCGAAGACCTTAAAAAACTCATGCAAAACAAATCGTCTGTTTTCTCTGGGCAATCAGGTGTTGGCAAATCTTCTTTGATCAATGCAGTCACAGGCTTGGATATAAAAACAGGCGGCATTGTATACAAGACCCTCAAAGGTTCCCACACAACAACGACAACACAGCTGATCAGGCTCTCGCAAGGTGGCTTTTGTATTGATACGCCAGGTATTAAGAGTTTTGGTGTTTGGGATCTCGAAGAGTCAGAGATCCAGCACTACTTTTCTGAAATCGCAGAAGCTTCTCTCCACTGCAAATTTCCCGACTGCTCTCATCAAACAGAAGCCGGATGCGCCGTTCAAGAAGCCGTAGAATCAGAAAAGATCTCATCCGTTAGGTTCGCTTCCTACTGCGCTTTAATGGAAACGGCTCAAAAAAAGCATCGCAACAGGTAAAAAAGGATCTTCCATGTCTAAAATCAAACGTGTTCGCGCCCTAGAAGTTCTTGACTCCAGAGGCAATCCTACAGTCGAAGTTTTTGTAGAAACAGAAACCGGCATCATCAGTAAAGCCCTTGTCCCATCAGGTGCTTCAACAGGTGAGCATGAAGCACTCGAGCTCAGAGATGGAGATGCAAGACGCTACCATGGAAAAGGGGTTTTGAAAGCCGTAGCGAATGTAAATGGGCCTCTAAATGTTCTTCTCACTGGGAAAGAAGTACAAGATCAGCTCTTTTTAGACAGCCAAATGATTGAGCTCGATGGAACGCCTAATAAATCCAAACTTGGAGCTAATGCTATTTTGGGAGCGTCTTTAGCCTGCGCTAGAGCTGCAGCTTTAGAGCTGGGTCTTCCCCTTTATAAATATTTAGGAGGATCTGAAGCTCGCCTTCTTCCTTGCCCCATGATGAATATCATCAATGGCGGGGCTCATGGCGACAATGGTTTAGATTTTCAGGAATTCATGATTAGACCTGTAGGAGCTCCTTCTTTTAAAGAAGCTCTTCGCATGGGAGTGGAAGTATTTCACTCTCTGAAAACCCTGCTAAAAAAACACGGATACACAACATCCGTTGGCGATGAAGGAGGATTTGCTCCTGGGCTTCCTTCCCACGAATCTGCATTAGATCTCATCGTAGAAGCCATTCAGCTCGCCGGCTTTTCTCCAGGAAAAGAGATCACCATCGCCCTTGATTGCGCAGCTTCTGAATTTTACGATGCTGAAGCAGATCTCTATGTAGAGAAAAAAAAACAACGCCTAGGCAACTCTTTCCGCTCCCACTCCAAAGAAGAGCAAGTAGAGTATTTAGCATCCCTTTGTAAAAACTATCCGATCGATTCCATTGAAGATGGGATGGATCAAAATGATTGGGAAGGCTGGAAACTGCTCACTGGGAAGCTCCCTCACATCCAACTTGTCGGAGATGACATCTTTGTCACAAATCCAAAATTCCTTCAAAAAGGAATTGATCAAAAAGTAGCTAATTCCATTTTGATCAAATTCAATCAAATTGGAACTTTGTCCGAAACCTTTCAAACGATAGAGCTGGCGAAAAAGCATGGATATGGTCTTATTATCTCTCACAGATCCGGAGAAACCGAAGACACAACTCTTGCAGATGTAGCTGTCGCAACCTCTGCCGGCCAAATCAAAACAGGATCCCTTTCTAGGACCGATCGTGTTGCAAAATACAATCGCCTTTTAGAGATAGAAGATGAGCTAGGACAAAGTGCGATGTTTAATAGGATTTCAAAATAGCTAATTAGTATCCACTGGCTCTAAAACGAGTGAGATTTTCTTTCTCAACATCGATCTGATAAAGAAGAACGGGAGACTTGGCTGTCATGATCTTTGTGTGAGCTTCGATGGGGCCTAAGGGAACCTTACTTGAAAGCTCAAAAGCATTTCCTACCATGTTGCCAAATCTGGAAACAAGATCTCCTTGTGTTGCATAAAGATGAATAGGAGGAGAATCTGCAAGTTGCTTCCATTCACTAAAAATAGCTTTGGAAACTCCTGGAGCATTGAAGGCAACACATTGATCGATCAGAACATTTTCAAAAATGGCTGTGTAGATAGCCAAAATACCACCAAGGCTAAATCCCATCACTTTTGTTTTACCAGAAGAAGAGGCTTTTTCAAGCCAAGCGTGAATTTTTTTCTGAGAGGAGCGAAAGGTAGTGAGACCCGCTCCTGAAAGGTCGAAGTCGCTTAAGATCGAAGCCCAGCTGCTTTTAGAAGTGAATGAAAAATCGGTGCCTCGAAAGAGTAGAATAGGAGAAGCTCCTTTTTTTGAAGGGATCAAACCAAAAGCTGGCATCCCTTGCCACAAATCTAAAACTTCATCTACTTTGTATTCGACTAGTTTTGTTTTTTTGCCAGCAGCAACAGGGATCGAGATCTTCATGCCCTTTTGCAGAGTTCTATAAGCCATTGCTTTACATAAAAGCTCATCAGCAACAAGTTCTGCCCAACTAGGCTTCGAGTGTTTATTTAAAGCATCAAATACATTTTGTAGGGGCTGTAGATCGGCATCTGATTCTGTAACAATTCCAACTAGAGGTTTATTACAGGTAAAATAGCCATAAAGAGCTGTAAATTCATCTAAGTCGAGGATCGTCTCTTCAAATACTTGAGGTCTTGAACCGATGACAAGTGAAAATGTTCTTGAGGAAAACGGAAGAACCCAATTCATTGCCTCTTCCCATTGAAGAAGAGACTTTTGCCTTTCTTCCCCTTGAGGTGTGCATGGAGAAGCTATTCCTTCTACGTGCAAGAAACAGCAAATGAAACTAAATAGGATGGCAAATCTATTCATGGTAGAGAAAACAGTTGGTCTAGGGCTTCTCCAAATTGACTTTGAACAAAGGAAGGAGAAAAAGGAATCTTTTGTCCTGATTCGTCTAAAATCGATTTTACGTTGAGCGATCTAGAATGAAAAATATCGCGAGGATTAGAAAACTCTACCGTCATCCGATATTCATCCTTTTTAATATAAAATTCAGAGGGAGCTTGACTGGCATTGTAACGAGCTCCGATTTGATAATTTCTTTTTCCAAAACCAAATAAGCTTTCTCCATGGAAAAGAGAAGCTAATACATCTTCTCCTACAAGATAATGAAAAAGGGTTGGAAAAATGTCCATTTGGGAGGCTCCTCTTGAGCAGTCTAAAGGTACTGCTAAACGATCTTGAGCAAGCTTTATATATAAAGGAACTTGTAGCTGAGGCAATGAAAGACCGGATGCATGGAACATGCATCCATTCTCATTAAACTCCTCTCCATGATCTGCTGTGAAAACAACAACAGAGTCTTCCCAAAGACCTTTAGCTTTAAGGGTCTTTTGAAAAGAGGCAAAGAGATTATCTACATAGTTAAGAGCATTTTTATAACGATTTTTCACTGCATCTAGAGATTTTCGAGCGCAGATGAGCTCTAGATAGTCAATCTTGCCCTGTACTGGCTGAAATAACGGCTCTTTGTCTTGAGGCCAGCTGTAATTAAAGTGAGTGGATTCAATGAATACAATAAAAACTCTTCCACCTTTCTGCTCTGAACTTTCAACATCATCACATAGCTTTTGAAAAGCCAAGGCATCCGTTTCACTCGCAGTCAAAGACTGCTCGAGTCTAAACTCGTGTAAGTTGTCGACAAAACTTCCCTTTTTACCAAATAGGACTTCATCCATTGCATAATAGGAAAGACGGCTTGAAGCGTACACGTTGATTTGATATCCCATCTTTTTCAAGAGATTCAAAGGAGCCCCACCTTGAGACCAACCGCTCGGTTGATACTTTGTCCAATAAAAGGGGTAAAGGGAGTAGAAAAGGGAAAACCATGTTTTATGGGTCCCGTTTGTGATAGAAAGAGCCTTTGGGAACTCGTGATGTTCACTCCTAAACTGCGCTAGGGTCGGCGTTACTTCTTGCGTTAGAAAATCAGCCCTCATGCTCTCTGTTATAAAAAGAAAAAGATCTGGTTTTCTCTCTAAAGAAAACAGATTAGAATCCATCTGATTAAGTCCTACCATGCAGCTTTTAGGATCTTTTAAATACGACTTCATTTCGATGACATCTTGCTTTGGATCGAGTAAAGATCTTTTCCAAGGAAGGGCTTTAGCATAAATAAAAGACGCCTCAGACTCTTGTGTTACATAAAGAGACACATCTGCAATTCCAATGGTCACAAGACTTAACAAACAAAAGCTCATCGCTTTTTTAGAGGAAAAATTCCAAGGTCTTTTTTTACAAATTTTGTTTAAAACAGAGAAGAAAAGCTGATTCACGGCTATAAGCCCAATAGTAGCTAAAACAGCCGCTAGACAAACAAAAAGATCTACATTTGCAGCATAAATCATCTCGATGAAATTGGCTAAGGTCTCTTGAAAAACAAGCTCAATCCAACGCCATGCGGAGACGTCCATAAGACGAACAATAGCAAAATCGATCACTTGAAGGAAAAACAGGAGAATTACTGCGCAAAGATAGATCCGATGTAAAAGGGTCTTTCCTCGAGAAAGTAGAAACATCGAAATAAAGGCAAGAGCTGCGATCTCGATAAAGGATTCTAAAACTGCAAGAGCGCTATACATCCCTAAAATAAACAGAGATGTAGAACCGATTAATACGACATGATAAACCTGAAGCGTTGCTAAGGCAAAAAAAAGCAATCCGAAATAAATATAATTCACAGGAAATCCATTTTCTTTTTCGTGCATACACATATTCCTTAAAGCTGCCTCTTTTCTAAGCTTTAGCAGCCTTAAGGAATCTGGTCAAGGATATTGAAAACTACTTAAAGAAAATGCTTAATTAACCCACCGTAATTTTCTTGATTGATATAACGTTGAATAACGCTTCGATCTACTTCTAAAAGATCTGCAAGACCTGGAACATAACAATCTAGCGTTCCGGCACGCTTTTCTTCTCTTAAGCGCTTCTCATATCCATCTAAAAAACCATTCCACTTAAAAGAGTTCTTAGAAAAGGACTTCATCGAGCGCTTAAGTAGTGGGTCTGTTAATACATACCCAGCAAATCTTAAAGGATGAACAGGTTGAATTTGCTCCCCTTTTTTCTCCATCGTTTTCTTTTCTAGTAAAAGTTGAATCACATTCTTCTCTGCCATCGTTGTGATGATGTAGCGAATATTCCTTTTATCTTCATCCGTAAGGGGGAGATCGAAAAAAAGCTGAGCTTCTTCACTTTTAGGCTCTCCACCTCTTGCGATACCAGGAGCTGGCTCCCATCCTTTTTTAGCAGGAAGATAAGCTTTTTGAGGTCCAGAATTTTCCTTTGCAGAAGCATATCTAGTTTTCATTTCATTGCTATCTAAAGAGTTGAATGCAATCACTACATCCATTAAGGATAGATCTTGCAAAATCTTTTCAGACTGCTCCAAAAAGTCAAAATAGGAAAATGAAGGCTCGAAAGGAGGCTCTCTCAGCCAATACGATGGAAGTTCTTCTTTGTTTTGAGCATGAAGCCAAGTCATCCAAAACTCTTGCGCTACATCAAACTCTAGAGAAAAATCAAGAAGATTTCCATGTATTACATCTTCAAGATTTGGAAGTTTACGGTTCGCATCTGCAAGATAGCTACCTGATAGACGGCAAGGGAAAAGCCCCTCTTCTGCATTGATTTCATATTCAATACCTAAACTCACGAACTCTTTTTCCAATTTGCTGCGTACGCACTCCTCGAGCAAAAAGCTGGTCCAACGATCTCTTAGCTGGTTAGAAGAGCTGCATTCGCTCTTCGATTTCCCCCACTGAAAATGATTCCATTCTAAAGCGCTCCCTTGGGAAGAAATCCACAACATAGGCAACAACAAAAAGCTCATCAGTTTTTTCAACATAAACATCTCCGTCATCTAAAGATTTGAGTACCTACTTTAAAAAAGTCTTCCATTCTATTCAATCTTTTCAAGAACTCGAGAGAAAATAAATACTACAGAGCGAAAATAAAAAATCTTTACATTTAGTAACAAATGCTTTTTATATGTAAATAAAGAGAGAAATAAAGAGCGACTCATAAATTAAGGGGATGTTATTTATGAAATCAACCGTTTTCTTATTTGGAGAAGCTGAAAAAGGAGAGTTGGGAACCCCTCTCATCTGTAGATCACTTCCACAGCTCTTACAAACTCTCGGAAATCCCCCCGAAGAAACTTTAGGCATCCACTACGCAATACAAGCGCTTCTCTATAATCAAGAAATCATCTTTTGTAGAGTGAAGGAAGAAGGGTTTAGTGTAAGAGACTACACGAAAGGGTTGACGCTCATCAGAAATGAGCATCTAGACCGCAACGTAAAAGCCATCTTTCTTCCTGGGGTTGGGAATCAAGCGATCATCGAGGCCACATTGGATGTTTGTGACCTCTATAAAAGTCTACTTGTTGTTACAGAGCAAGATCTATACGACTATCTGACTAACCTTTAAAATACTGCTCTAACCCTTCCGAATTTGCTTTCATCGCTTTTTGTCCTGCATGCCAATTTGCAGGGCATACTTCCCCATTTTTTTCATGAAAAATTAAAGCGTCTAAAACTCGAAGAGTTTCTTCAACAGAGCGGCCGATTGGCAAATCATTGATGAGCTGATTACGAACAATCCCTTGCTTGTCTAAAACAAAAAGACCTCGATAAGCAACACCACTTTCTTCCTCTAGCACCTGAAAATCACGAGCAATTGTTTTATTTATATCAGAAATAAGAGGATATTCAATTCCTTCAATTCCACCCTTTGCTTTAGGAGTATTAAGCCAAGCGCAGTGGGAATAGCAGCTATCGATAGAGCAGGCAATCAGCGCTGCGTTTCTCTTTTCAAACTCAGCTAATTTTTCCTGAAAAGCATGCAATTCTGTTGGACAGACAAACGTAAAATCCAAGGGATAGAAAAAAAGAACCACATATTTGCCCAAAGAGTCCTTCAAAGAAAACTTCTCTACAATTTTTCCTTTTACTACCGCGCTTGCTGAAAACTCCGGGGCTTTACGACCCATTAGCAGTCCACTCATGAAAAACCTTCCTTAATTAAATAAATAAAAAAATCAGCCCCATTTCTTTTCAGCTGTTTCCATCCACGATTCCGCCCCTATCGTCGTCGAAGGACCGTGCCCTGGAAACACTTTCGTCTGAGGAGGAAGAGTCGCTAGTCTTTTCAAAGATTTCCACATACTAGCTGGATTAGATTGGGGAAAATCAACACGACCCATTGAGTTTTTAAATAACGTATCTCCAGAAAAGAGGACCCCTTCTTTCGCTAAATAAAAACACACACCTCCGGGAGTATGTCCCGGCGTAGCAATCACCTCAAGCTCTAATTCACCAACAGAAATAACATCGCCCTCTTGGAATAAGAGATCTGGTTTAACTCCTTGTATGGGAAAAAACAATGGAAGCTCATCACTTCCGGGTTCGATCAAATTCTTGGCATCCAGCTCATGGATGAGCAAAGGAACTTTAAAATGCTCTTTAAGCAAGAAAGCTTCCGCTGTATGATCCCAATGAGAATGGGTAAATAAAATCTTTGATAGGGTAAGGTTGTGCTTTTCTAAAACTTTTTCGATCTGTTTTAAGCAGCCTTGAGGAGCGTCGATGACACAGGCTTTGCCTGTTTTGGAGCATCCTAGAATGTAAGTATTTGTTTCAATAGGTCCAGATGCGAACATCTCTAGAATCATAAAACACCTACTAAAAAAATAAATGCACCGGAGAGGATTCGAACCTCTGACCTCTCGGTTCGTAGCCGAGTGCTCTATCCAGCTGAGCTACCAGTGCATGAAGGCACATCATCATGCCAGAGACGCCCCATTTTTATCAAAGGTTTTTACTGATACCGTTTATTGGCCCCACAAGGTATACTGGGGGCACTTATGGATTTATGGTTTTATTTTCTTTTAACCCCTGAAAGCACAGAAGAGGAAGCTCTTGAAGAGCTAGCCTCCTATGGACTCCTGTACCCAAGTCTTCTTGAAGATGCAGAAACGGGAGAAAAGACTCTTTGCGCCGTAGCGGATCCCTCCTTATTTCCAAGCTCATGGAAACACATAGTTTCCTACACTCCTATTGAACAGACTGAGATTAGTTGGAGACAGCAGTGGGATACGTTCAGTCCTTACTTCAAAGATGGCGTTGCCAAGATACCCCTCTCTGACTTTTTGCCAGATTCAAAAGAGACACTAACTCTTCTTCCAGGCCCTGGATTTGGAGATCTTTCCCACCCGACAACAACTCTTAGTTTGAAATTACTAGCTGAAATGGCTCCCAATCAAACCCTAATTGATCTTGGTTGCGGAAGCGGCATTTTAGGGCTCGCAGCCTTAAAGTGGGGAGCTCATTTCGTCTACAGTCTGGATATTGATCCCGAAGCTCTTAAGCACACATTAGAAAATGCCATTGAAAACGATTTGCAAGATCGAATTTTCCTCTCTACTTCCTTACCAACGCTCCTAGAAAACATTCCAACTCTTCTAGTCATGAACATGACATTTGGTGATCAAAAGCAAGCGCTAAAATCTCTTTCTTTTTCTCCCGATGTTTGGGTCATTTCTGGAATCTTAGAAGAGCAGAAAGAAGCCTACTTAGATTGGGCTGAAGAGCGAGGGTTAAAGCTTCAGTCCTATCTTGCCCAAGACGGATGGATTGCTTGCATCTTTATAAAGACACAAAAGGCCCAGTAAAACCATGTCTGCAATTTGCTTTAACATTACGTCCTCTATCTATCATCACGACTGGAAAGCAGAAACGAACCGTTTTTCTTCCATTCACCAAGAGATCAACAACGAAACTCCTCTACCAAATCTGGCAGAGCGAATCTGCAGCATCCTCATAGGAGGCTCTTTAACGATGGGAGGGTACCTCCTCCCGCCTCCAATAGGCCCTTGGGCAGGATCGACAATCCTACTATACCATTTTTTTTGCTGCTTCCACCTCGAAAGCAGAGGCGGAGTGACCAGAGAGAGCTTGGATTGGTACAGAACGACTCAAGTCGCCTGTCTAGCGCTGAATAGATACTGCCGGAGACGAATCCAAGAAACAACGACCGGATCACCGGCATACACTCAAGTTCCTATAAACGATCCAGAAGCTCATCTCTATGACATCACTAATTCCGCACAAGAATGACTTGATATCCTTGAAAGGCAATTCTCCATCCTCTTTCCAACAAATAAGAAATGACGAGCTTTCCTTTACCCCCCTGAGGCAGATCGCAATCATCGATCATAATGATGCTATTTTTATGAAGCATCGGGAGCGCCGCTTCTAGCTCATTCAAATGATGCCACTGTGATGGAAATGGATCGCTAGGCTCAAAGTCATAACTATCGAGATATAAAAAATCGATCGGCTGATCAAAATTTTCTAGAAACTCTATAGAATCTGAGCAAACGACTGTGACATTTTTAGCATATGGTTTTATGGCCTTTTGAGCTTTAGCAACAGCGCCCGGATCAATATCAACAGAATACAGATGTAATCCCATCTGACTTGCAAAATGTCCAAATATAACCGTAGATCCGCCGTCTCCTTTAAAATTTTCCTTGCCGCAGCGCGACGTTCCGGTTTCCACCAAAACTTTAGCATTACGTTTTTGCAATAACTCTAAAGCTAACAGAAATGAGGAAGCTCTCTTATCTCTAAAGGACAATCGTTTGTTTAAAAACATTTTATTTTTTGCAGCATACACAGGATCGGGAGTTTGAGATGCGAGATAAGGGCAGCAGAAAAGGCTGACAAAAAAAACAACTTTTAGCAATAGAAACTTCACAGGTCGGTCCTTATGTTAAAAAAAATGGCCATAAAAAAAAGCTCCACTTTAAAAGTAGAGCTTTTTACTTAACAGAGAAAAAGACTAGATATATTACATCATGCCGCCCATTCCACCCATCATACCTCCCATTCCGCCCATACCATCATCCATTGGCATGGAAGAAGCTTGAGATTTAGGAACTGGTTTATCGGTGATCATGGCTGCAATGGTAATGAGCATTCCTGAAATGGATGCAGCGTGTTTTAAAGCGCTTTTTGTCACAAGAACTGGATCTATGACACCCGCTTTGATTAGATCGCAAAACTCATCTGTGAGACCGTTATAGCCAAAGGCCCCTTCTTTCTCAAAGATCTTCTCAGCAATCAAACTTCCTTGCTTTCCACAGTTATTCGCAATAGCAGTAGCTGGAGCGTAGGCAGCTTGCCTAATGATCTCTACACCGATTTTTTCATCCCCTTCGACTTTTAATTTGTCTAGAGCTTTTACAGCGCGCAAGAGTGCAACGCCGCCACCTGGAACAATCCCTTCAGAGGCCGCTGCAAATGTCGCATGCAAAGCGTCATCCACTCTTGCCTTTTTTTCTTTGAGCTCTGATTCTGTTGCAGCGCCAATATGAATGACAGCAACGCCGCCGAGAAGTTTTGCAAGGCGCTCTTCAAGCTTTTCTTTTTCGTAATCAGAAGTAACTAAAGAAATCTCTGCTCGAATGTGAGCCGCTCTTTTTTGCACGTCAGAAGACTTGCCAATCCCATCAATAAGAGTTGTTTCTTCTTTGCCAACTTTTACCTTTTTAACTCTTCCTAAAACTTCAAGCCCCACTTCTTCTAATTTTAAACCTACTTCTTCTGTCACAACTGTAGCACCTGTCAAAACAGCGATGTCTTCAAGAATTGATTTTCTCATGCCACCAAACGCTGGAGCCTTAACTGCGCAAAGAGAAAGACCCACTTGCACCTTGTTAAGAACAAGAGTAGTGAGAGCTTCACCATCGACATCTTCTGCGATAATAAGCAACGGTCTTCTTCCCTTTTCCATAACTTGCTCCAAAATAGGAATAAGTTCTTTTGCAGAAGAGATCCTTTTGTCTGTGATAAGAATATAAGGATCATCAAGCTCAACAGTCATTTTTTCTGGATTTGTGATAAAATAAGGAGACAGATACCCTTTATCAAATTGCATACCTTCTACAACATCAAGTGTTGTATCGATGCCTTTGGCCTCTGCTATCGTAATCGTTCCATCTTTTCCAACCTTTTCCATAGCTTCAGCAATGATCGCTCCAATCTCTGGATCATTGTTTGCAGAAATGGTTGCCACTTGACGAATCTCTTCTGGAGTTGTTACTTGGATGGCTAGTTCGTCTAAAGCTGCAATTAACGCATCGACCGCTTTATCAATTCCCTTTTTCACAACTAATGGGCTTGCTCCTGCTATTACATTTTTTACACCCAAAGAGAAAATACTTTCAGCGAGTACAATCGCTGTCGTTGTTCCATCTCCTGCTACGTCTGAAGTTTTAGAAGAGGCTTCTTTAACAAGTTGCGCTCCCATGTTTTCAAACTTATCCTTTAGAGCTATCTCTTTAGCAACTGTGACACCATCTTTCGTAGATAGGGGGGCTCCAAAGCCTCGATGGATCACAACATTTCTTCCCTTAGGACCAAGTGTAACGATAACAGCTTTTGCAAGCGTTTTTACACCTTTCAAAATCGACTTAAGGGCTTCTTCATTAAATTGTAGCAATTTTGCCATGACTTCAACTCCAGTTATATGATTGTGGTAGGCCTACTAAACAAGAATGCCGAGAACTTCTTCTTCAGAAAGGATCAAACACTCTTCGAGTGGCTCATCTGTTTTCACTTCAAGTCCTGCATAGGAAGAAAAAAGAACGCAGTCTCCCACTTTCACATGCATCGGTAAAGTAATGCCTTCTTCGTTTGATTTCCCAGGACCAACAGCTAAGACTTCGCCTTGCTTCGGTTTTTCTTGCGCGGAACCTGGCAAGAGAATGCCACCTTTAGAGGTTTGCTGTTGAGAGCGCTTTACAAGGATGCGATTTCCTAGAGGTCTAATGTTCTTTGCCATAATTCTGATTCCTTTTCTTTGCTTAAAGTTTGGAAACAAGATCTTATGACTTCTTTAGCTTTTTGTCAATGGGAAGGTCGCCTTTTTCTAGCAAAAGAAAGCTTCGAGTGCTAATTATAGAGAAGATACTTTTTTCTCTTCTCCATAAAAGCTTGCCGCTTATCGCTTTGATGCTGAACCATTTTCCAAGCAGGGTACTTTTCTTGAGAAAAAATGGATAAAACTTCCTCCCCCCCAGCTGCTTGACAAAAGAGCTTTTTCTTGAGCTTGGTCATCGAAGCTAGCTTTTCCTCTACAATCTGAGGATACATAGCTTTTACGACGCCCAAAATAAAGTTTTGAACCTTAATAGGCTTATAAAGAAGTGGATCTAAAATAACGATCAAAAATCCCTGACACTCCTCTCCCTTATAAAGACCGTACAAAGGCTTGAAGTGGAAAGGAACAAAATGAACACCAGGAAGTTTTTGTTCGTTCAGTCTCTTAGAAAGCTCGGAGCCACGGATCCAAGGAGCTCCTATCACTTTGAATGGCAGAGTATAACCAATCCCTATACTTAAAAGACTTAACTGCCCAATGAGACCTGTTGTCGCATAGAAAAGAGGCGTATCCGACTCTGGAATGTATGGACTTGTGGGGATCCAAGAAAGACCTGTGTCTTTAAAAAACATAGAACGTCTCCATCCTTTCATTGACACAACTTTGAGATTGCAGCCCACTCCATATTCCCCATTGAAAAACCTAGCAAGCTCCCCAATTGTCATCCCATGACAATAAGGAACATTGATATAGCCCGTAAAAGAACGATAGCTCTCTTCAAGCATAGGCCCATCGACCACGGCACCGCTTAACGGATTAGGGCGATCAAGAACGATCACTTCAATCCCTTTTTTAGCCGCCTCTTCCATTACATAATAAAGAGTGGTCGCATAAGTATAAGGCCTGCTTCCTACATCTTGGATGTCGTAGATCAGCACATCTATTCCTTGCAGCATTTTATCCGTTGGCCTTCTTGTATCCCCATACAAGCTGAGAACTGGCACTTTGTACCTTAACGTATGGTCTTTACAAGTATTATCTGCCAGCTCCTGCCCAAACAGTCCGTGTTCTGGAGAAAAAATGGCGGCTAACCGAATCCCACTTTGATTTTGCAAAAAAAGCTCATAGGTCAAAGTAAGGTCTCGATCCACGCCCGTATGGTTTGTGATAAGCCCCACTTTCTTGCCCTTCAAGCTTTCTGCCACACCATCAGAGAAAAAGACATCCACCCCTAGTTGAACCGCCGCCTCAGAAGAGGCTGAAACTAAGCAAACAAAAAGCGAAATAAATAAATTAAAAAGACGAGTTTTCAAAACAAACCTTTATATTAAAGTAATTAATATGATATTAAATAGTTATATACCTTTGAAGGAAAAACCCATGCCTAAACGTCACTCCTTATCAAAACACATGCAAAAAGCCATAGAGCACCTGGAACAAGCTAAAGGCAAAAAACACACCCTAGAGTCCCGCGAAAAAGAAGCTGTAGCCCTCGCATCCCTCATGCTGCAAGAGGCAGCCCGCACTCAAACTCACAAAGAGAAACAAGTCCAAAAGCAACTTTCTCGAATGATGAACGATGCTAAAGGCAAAGCCTTTACAACAAGCATGACCGACCAATGCTTCAGAAGTAAAACTTCTTCTCGCGTTGCAAATCAGCTCTCTTACCTATTATGTCTTCTTGGTATCCCCAAATATCTAGATTTCTTGAAAAGATGTCAATTGCTCGCTTTTCAAATCCTTTCTCCGTTTCTAGCTCCCATTCTCGTACCTCTTGTAACCTTCATGTTACGAAAAGAAACCTCCTCTGTAATCTTGCCAGGAGAGCGCTCCGCTCTTTCAAAACACATGAAAATGCGCAGAAAGCAAGGCGTTCGCATTAATTTAAACCATTTGGGCGAAGCTATTTTAGGAGAAAGTGAGGCGAAAAAAAGACTGCAAGTCTATCTCGATGACCTTTCTCGTCCTGATGTCGAATATGTTTCTGTTAAAATCTCCACCATCTTTAGTCAAATCCACCTTATTGCTTGGGAAGAGACCCTTGAGATCTTGGCTGATAGACTCAAGCAACTCTACCGCGCAGCAATGAAACACCCCTTTACAAAAGCCGATGGAACTCAAGCTCAAAAATTCGTCAATCTCGATATGGAAGAATATCGAGATCTTCATTTAACAAAAGAGCTCTTTAAAAAAGTCTTAAACGAACCTGAGTTTTTAACATTTTCTGCAGGGATCGTACTACAAGCTTATCTTCCCGACTGCTTTCTTATACAAAAAGAGCTCACCGAGTGGTCCATGGAGAGAATGAAACGAGGCGGCGCTCCTATTAAAATTCGTATTGTAAAAGGTGCCAACCTTGCAATGGAACAATTCGAAGCCAGCCTCCGAGGTTGGGCCCAAGCCCCTTATACAAGTAAAAGCCATGTCGACTCCAATTACAAGAGAATGGTTGCCTATGGATGTATCAAAGAACATGCCAAAGCAGTCCATTTAGGGATCGGGAGCCATAATCTATTTGATATCGCCTACGCGATGCTTCTGAGAGTAGAAGAGGGTGTCGAACCTTTTGTCTCTTTTGAAATGTTAGAGGGAATGGCTGACCATATCAGACGCGTTGTTCAAACTCTTACTAAAGACATTTTGCTCTACTGCCCCGTTGCCACAAAAGAAGACTTTCAAAGCGCTATTGCATACCTCATTAGACGTTTGGATGAAAACACAGGACCCGATAACTTTCTTCGCTATACGTTCGGGCTCTTGCCCGGATCTGATGAATGGGAAGATCAGGTTCTTAAATTTTCCAAGTCTTGCTATGAAATGGAAACAGCTCCTGTAGGTCCAAGAAGACATCAAAACCGCTTTGATCCAGCACCTCTTCACAGCATAGACTCTCCCTTTGAAAATGATGCCGATACAGATTTTTCTCTAGCGATCAATCGCAGATGGGCTCTTGAAATCAAAGAGCATTGGCAGCACAAAAAAATAGATTCAATTCCATGCGTCATTGGCGGCAAAAAAATAGAACAAGCAAATCCCGAAGGAAAAGGGTTTAGTCCTTCAGCTCCTGATCATGTGCTCTATACCTATACACTTGCAAGCTGGCAGGAGGTAAATAGTGCCATTGAAGTGGCAAAACAAGAAGAGGCTTCTTGGCAAAAAGTTCCCGTAAAAACAAAAGCAGAGCTTTTTGCAAAGGCAGCTCAAAACTTAAGACACCATAGAGGTAATCTGATCGGCGTAATGATGCTCGATGGAGGGAAAACCATTTTAGAGGGCGATCCAGAAGTGTCTGAAGCCATCGACTTTATAGAATATTACCTTCGCAGCATGCTTGAAATGCAATCTAACGATGAAGTAAAATGGACTCCTAAGGGAACCGTTCTTATTACCCCTCCTTGGAACTTCCCCGTTTCCATTCCAACAGGCGGGATCTTTGCAGCTCTTGCTGCTGGTAACTGCGTTCTTTTTAAACCTGCCCCCGAAGCTGTTTTAAGTGGATGGATCCTTGTAAATGCTCTTTGGGAAGCTGGTATTTCCAAAAACGTTCTTCAGTTCATCAACTGCTCTGATGATCCTGTTGGAAGCAAGCTCATTACAGATCCTCGCATCAATGCTGTTATTTTGACCGGGGCAACCGCTACAGCGCGCCTTTTCATGAAAATGCGTCCAGATTTAGATCTTCATGCTGAAACAGGCGGAAAGAATGCCTTGATCGTGACCGCTATGTCTGATCGAGATTTGGCGATCAAAGACCTTACTCAGTCAGCCTTTGGACATTCCGGACAAAAGTGCAGCGCTGCGAGTTTAGGAATTTTAGA
The DNA here is from genome assembly GCA_903824495.1 of uncultured Chlamydiae bacterium. Taxonomy (GTDB): domain Bacteria; phylum Chlamydiota; class Chlamydiia; order Chlamydiales; family Rhabdochlamydiaceae; genus CAIJXB01. The sequence continues at coordinate 260,854 of CAIJXB010000026.1, read as the reverse complement.
AGCTGAAGTCTATGACGATCCCCACTTCTTGCAACAATTAAAAGACGCCGTAGAAAGCCTTTCAGTAGGATCCCCTTGGAATCTAAAATCGAAAGTCACGCCTTTGATTTTAGCTCCCCACGATGCCCTATTAAAAGGTCTGACCACCTTAGAGCCTGGTGAAAAATGGCTTGTAGAACCTAAGCGTGATCCCAAAAATCCAAATCTTTGGTCTCCTGGCGTTAAACTTGGTGTGAAGCCAAACAGCTTCATGCACCTTACAGAACTTTTTGGTCCTGTTTTAGCGCTCATGCGTGCAGATAACCTAGACCATGCCATAGAACTTGCCAATAGAACTGCTTATGGTCTTACATCGGGAATCAGTTCTTTAGATGAAAGAGAGCAAAAAAAATGGCTAGAAAAGATCGAAGCCGGGAACCTTTACCTTAACCGAAGCATTACAGGTGCTATTGTTAAAAGACAAGCATTTGGAGGATGTAAAGCTAGCTGTTTTGGATATGGATCCAAAGCTGGTGGACCTAATTACATCTACCATCTAGCAAATGCGACTCAAGTCAAATTACCAAGTCTTATCACTCCCCCTTGTGAAGAAGTGAATCATTTACTTACTTTACTGCAGAAAAATCCTCTGTCAGCTGAAGAGCTTGGAACGTGGTACGCTAGCGTTTCTGACTATACCCACGAGCATAAAAAGCTTCCTTCTCATTATAACCCAGAAAAACCAGAAGGGCTATCTGAACTTGTTGTCGGGCAAGATAACGGGCTCTATTATGTGCCACGCACCCGCATGGGTCTACGTATACAAAAAACAGACTCCGTGCTTGATCTTTTTAGAATCTTTGCTGCAGCGCTCGTTTCAAAGGTTCATCTAGAAATCAGCTTTTCATCAGAGATGGGTCCTGTGTCGATTACAAAAGAGTGGAAAAGCAAGCTTCCTAAGTTCTCTTTTGTAGAAGAATCTTACGAGGATTTTCTAGAACGGGTCAAAACTGGCCATTTTGAAAGACTTCGTCTCGCTTCTTCCCCAGATAAAGCTTTAAGGAAAGTAGCTGCAGAAGCTGCTTGCTTCCTGGATCACGATGAAGTCTTAGCAAGCGGACGCTTTGAGCTTCTGCACTACGTGAGAGAGGTAGCGGTTAGCGCTGACTATCACCGCTACGGGAACCTTGGCCTTAGAGAAAAAGAAGAGAGAAAGCCTATTTTGTAAAAAGGTTATCCACTAACCACTTTAAATTTTGAAATAAAGTGGGAGTGTCTTTCTGTATTATTTTTGTACATTGTCTCTAAGTAAAAGGCATTTTTAGGGGTGAGGATGATCCTGCCTTTGAAAAGCCAAATACCATGAGACGGGTTGCCACCTTCAATATCTACTATTTCTCGATCATCCATAAAACCTTTTGTCACCTTTGTGACAATCCCTCCATTTTTCTCGATCATGCTTGTCGCTATGTCGATGACTTGATCGATTGTTAGGCCCTCTATCGAATCCGTAGTAGTCCAAAGAGTATATCTCCCCGTTCGATCGCTACTAACAAATGATACCAAAGATCCCTCTTGAGAAGTTTTAAGAGGGCTTGGCGTTTCTAAATGAACAGCTTCTCCATGCCAATTGAACTTTTCAACGTGCGCATGTCCTTGTGTAGCAATAAAAAGAGTTAAAGCGCAAAAAGCAGTAAATAGTCGTCTGTTCATAAAGCCCCCCTGATTTCTCGAAGAACTCTACATAAAAAGACCTTTTAAATCCATTGAACGAAAAAGCTTTTTGAGGAACTATTGGTTTTTAACGATATAAAGCTTTGGAGTTTTCTATGGTCAAACGGATCCTTCTTCCCCTTCTTTTAAGTCTTGGAATCTTGCCAGCTTCTGCAAAAGACTCTGATCAGCATCCATTTGCTTCTTTTTTAAATTCGTTCATCCCCAAAGTTGCTAGTAAAAGCAATCAGCTCAATAAAGCATTTTGGCTCCTGGAAACAACAGGAAGCTCTGATGCAGCTGATCTTGTTGCCTCTTTAAGTACTGAACTCTCGATGCTTTTTAACGACTCAAAAACGTATCAAGATTTGCTTAAATGGGAAAAGGACTCTTCTTTAACAGATCCTTTTTTGAAAAGAGAATTAAAGCTTCTCATCTACTCTTTTAAAGAAAAATCGATCCCTGAAGCTCTTTTAAAGGAGCTTGCAGAAAAAGAAGCTGCTCTTTCTTACGCTTACGCAAATTTTAGAGCAAAGCTGGATGGGAAAACCGTTTCTGAAAACGATTTATTAGAAGTTTTAAAAATAGAAAAAAATCCCTCACTACGTGCAAAGGCATGGGAAGCTTCCAAAGAAATCGGGATGGCACTTGCTCCAAAAATCTTAGAGCTCGTAAACCTTCGCAATCAAGCTGCAAAAAGCCTTGGATATAACAACTACTTTCAGATGCAGCTCGATCTTCAAGAAGTGGATGAAAAGGCTCTTTTTGAGCTGCTTGAACAAATTGCTACCAAGTCTGATAGCGCCTATCAAAAAGCTTTAGCTCATATTGAAGCCTCTCAATCAGAGCAGTTTTCTACTCCTACAGATCAATTGGGCCCTTGGGCCTGGAGCGATCCATTCGCTCAAGAAGACCCTGTCAATCGATCAGAGCTTGATTCTTTAGTATCTGAGACTGATTTAGCTGAATCAAGCCGTCTTTTTTATAAAAACATGGGCATTGATGTAGAGCCCATCTTAAAACAAAGTGATTTATTAGAAAGACCTGGCAAAAATCAGCACGCCTTTTGCATCAACATGGATAGAGGCTCTGATGTACGCACGTTGAATAACATCAAGCCAACCCTTAAATGGTTTGAAACAGTCTTACATGAACTTGGGCATGCGATCTATGAGCTTGGATATCACCAAGATCTTCCGTGGAAGCTAAGAGAGCCTCCTCATATGATCACAACAGAAGCAATGGCTCTTATGGCAGGAAGAAGAGCGTACCTTGCGTCTTCCTTATCAAAACTCCCCACCTACTCAAAGTCTCAAGATTCCCTCATTGTTAAAGCAGAAGAGAGCCTGCAAAGAAGACAGCTCATCTTCAGTCGCTGGGTTCTTGTAATGACGTATTTTGAAAGAGAGCTTTATACAAATCCAACGCAAGACCTCAACAAATTATGGTGGAGCCTTGTTGCAAAATACCAAAAGATCACTCCTCCTAAAAACCGTGAAGGAAAAAATGATTGGGCTTCGAAATATCATATCGGACTCGCTCCTGTTTACTACTACAGTTATTTGCTAGGAGAGGTTTTTGCATCCTCTATGGAAGAGTCTATTTTAGAAATCACAGGATCCAAAGATCTCGATTCACAAGCTGCTGGTAAATTTTTGCAAGAAAAGCTCTTTTCTCCAGGAAATAGCAAAAACTGGTCTGAGCTTATTGAGCATGTGGTTGGGAAACCGTTGACCCCTGATGCGTGGCTAAAACAGTTTGCAAACGAGTAGAGAATTCTCCTAGGGGAAAAAACCATAATGGACTATCCTTCTCTTTCATTTAATTGAGGGAATCCTACTGTGGACCAAACTATGGAAAAATCTTCACTTCAGCTGAATTTCGAACAAACTAGAGCTTCTAAACACATTGAAGGGCCTATGCTTGTTTTAGCTGGAGCAGGCTCTGGTAAAACAAGAATTGTCACTCATCGAATTTTGCATCTTATAGAAGTTGGAGTTCCTGCTTCTGAAATCTTAGCCGTTACTTTTACCAATAAAGCGGCAGAAGAGATGAAGCACCGCGTGCTTCATCTAGCAAAAGCTCATGTTCTGACCTGTACATTTCATAGCTTATGTGCTCGAGTTTTAAGAGAATCCATTACAGCTTTAGGGTATACGAGGGATTTTTTAATCTTAGATGAAGATGACGCTGAAAAATCGTTAAAGCAGTGCTTTGCTTCCCTTGGGATCAAAGAAGACAAAAGCCTTTTAAAAACGACAAGAAGTCAAATTTCTCAAGCTAAAAACCGCCTTCTCATGCCAAGTGAGCTATCTAAAGAAGAGATGGGCATACAAGAGATCTATAGCTGCTATCAAAACAAACTTAAGCAATATAATGCCCTTGATTTTGATGATCTCCTTTTCCTTACTGTAAAGCTGTTTAGAGATTTTCCAGATGTTTTAGCTCTTTATCAAAAAAGATGGCGATTTATCCTGATCGACGAATATCAAGACACAAACCAAGCTCAGTACCTTTTAATCAAGCTCCTATCCGACCTTCACCACAACGTCTTTGCCGTCGGCGATCCCGATCAGTCTATCTACTCTTGGAGAGGGGCCAATATTCAAAACATCTTGAATTTTGAATCCGACTATCAAGGCGCTGAAGTTGTGAGACTCGAGCAAAACTACCGTAGCTGCAATACGATCTTAGAAGCTGCTAATGCTCTTATTAAACACAATGAAGGCCGCTATGAAAAAAATCTATGGAGCAAAAGAGAATCGGGTGAAAAAATAGGCCTTTTTATTGCTGAGAGTGAAAGACAAGAAGCAGATTTCGTTTCACGTCAAATCCACCACTTTCATGATAAAAAAGGCATTTCCTACCAAGATTGTGTCATCTTCTACCGCACCAATTTCCAATCTAGAACCTTTGAAGATGCTCTACTTCGAGAAAAGATCCCCTATGTTGTCGTTGGAGGCCTGTCCTTCTATCAACGCAGAGAAATTAAAGACATCCTCTCTTTAATGCGCATGATCCTCTCAAACTCCGACTTCCTCGCTTTTTCTAGAACTGTCAATCTTCCTCGTAGAGGACTTGGACAAAGCGCCCTTGAAAAAATCCAAGAAACAGCCCATGCACAAGGACTTGAAATCTTCACCTTATGTGAGCTTGCAGTCGATAGAAAGATCAATGTAGGGCTCAGCGCCAAACAGCTTCAAGGTCTTGAAGAATACGTCAAATGCATCCTAGCTTTAAGAGAAATGCTGAAAGTAAAACGACCTTTAAGTGAACTCATCTCTAGTGCCATCGAACGCTCCCGTTACATGACCTATATACAAGAAGATTCTGAAACGTATGCAGAGAGAAAAGAAAACATTGAAGAGCTTGTTGCTAAAGCTGCCGAATGGGAGCAAGAAGCCACAGATCCCTCTTTAGTTCTCTTTTTAGAAGAGCTTGCTTTAAAATCCTCTACAGAAAGTTCAGATAAAGTCGTAGAATCCGTAAGACTCATGACGCTGCATAACGGAAAAGGGCTAGAATTCCCCCTTGTGTTCCTTGTCGGAATGGAAGAAGACCTCTTCCCTCACATCAACTCCAAAGACTCTCCTGAAAAGGTAGAAGAAGAAAGAAGGCTTTGCTATGTGGGCGTTACAAGAGCTAAAGACTTCCTCTTTTTAACAGCGAGTAGAGCAAGGTTTTTATGGGGAGCTTCCCGTATGATGAGGCCTAGCCGCTTTTTAAAAGAAATCCCTTCTCAGTTTGTGCAAAAGCTCTCTTTGTATGGGAGTCGGAGCCAGTCTTCCTTTGAAGAAGCTGAAACGCCTGAAGAGCCCGATTCTTTTGCACCAGGGGATACCGTCTTTCATAATGACTTTGGAACAGGCTCTGTCCATAAGGCGTACCAGACTTCTTTAGGTCTTACCTACGATGTCTTCTTTTTTAAAACTAAAACGGTCCGGACCCTAGCAGCGAAATATGCCAAGCTAAAACAAGGATAAAAAAAAAGCCCTCTTTTGATAAGAGGGCTTTTTTGCTTTGTAAAAGTCTTTGTGTGTCTTAGTAGATAAATCTACGAACGTAAGTAGCAAAAGCCTTAATAGGCTCCACAGCTTTTTGAGCTCGTGCTTTGATCCCATTCATTTGCGCGCTAACAGGCGTGCCATAATTAACAATTGGCTTAAACCCGTTTTCCTTCGGTTTTAGCTTAAATATATCTTCATGCTGAGAAATTTGATAACCAATAAGCGGTGCCCAGCCAAAAAACGATCCAGCTAAACTACCTGTAGCTACTGCACATGCATAGTTCAAAACAGCATGTTGCATATGCTCACTGCCCGCATCGGCGATAAGTTTAAAGCTAGAGTCCTTACCGTAGCGCAGTTGCCCTACAAATCCAACCATGGAAACAAGTCCCGCTACGAAAAAATGCACAACTGAAGCCGTTGCATAGATAGTGCTTGTAAAAACCCCTACAATAGGGATCGTATTCACACGGTTCGCCTGGGTATCGACCCACTCCGCTCTGCTATTGATCTTGCTAATGTAGCTAGCAGTGCTACCATTAATAGGTTGAGCCATAAAACCTCAATTTGTTTAATGTTAATTTAATTCTATTTACTAAGCACAATTATACAGTTAAATAAAAAGCGAAACAATGAAAATGAATTACTTAACAAGCAAACAAAATAAGTAAAATTTAAATGATTATGATAGAGGAGCACAGAATGACAAGTAAATATTTAAATTTAAGAATGAGATAGGGAGGGGTGAAATTTTTATTAGAAAAAAGCCCCGCTTTCTAGACGTGAGGGACTTAATTGGCAAGGCCTAGAGATGATCTACTACATCCTCATCGAATTCTTGAACTGGGGGCTCAAAAAGTACTCCATGAGCCGGTCTATTATAGCCAATTACAGGAGCAAATCCATCTTCTCGTAAGGCTTGAACAGCTAGGGGTAGAAGGCTTCCAACTACAGTACAAGCTAGGCACCATTCTCCGAAACCTCTTATAGTGTTTAAAGCCCCATGGATCACATGATCCCAGCCCGTATTGACTATGTAGTCCCACTCTGGGGCATCTCTTTGACTCATCACACCAATCACACCAATGAATGCAATGACTCCAACTGCAGCAGGGAGACTCATGGGTAAGGAACCCATTACAATCAGACTTTTGGCAACTCCATACACTTTAAAGGCTAAAACTGCGAGGACCACTAAAGACCCTAATCCTTTCACACACTTCCATGTACTAAGGTTTCTTTGGGTCAATTGCCCTACATTGCCTGTTAGAAACAGAATTCCCCCAGCAACAACTTGAGCTTTTGCAGCTACCATACGAGCGGAAGATCCCAAAATGGCAAGGCCAGGGATACTATTCACCATATTGAACCCTCTTTCTATGTTTTCTATCGCTTGATTCACTTGCATAAGTCCATTCATAGTCCACCAAAAAAATTAATTAACACCAAAATAATACAATCACAAAACAAACAAATCAAACATAAAATAATAAATAGACAAATTAGAGTTAATAACTTATTTAAATTAATTATAGGCAAATAAAAATAAAGAGTAATACATGGGCGATTTCCCCGAACACAGCCATTTTTTAGGAATGCAACCCCTACAAAAGCTTCAGCTCTCCCTCTCTATGAGACAATCCTTAGATGTCCTCCAAATGCCTATCGAAGAGCTTTCTAATTGGATCGAAGAGCAGATCCAGCAAAACCCTCTTCTAGACTGGAAAGATACCCCCTCCAAAAAAAACAAACCTCTTGAAATAGAGATCGCTTATCAGCCTTCTTTATTTGAATACCTTATGCAGCAAGCAAGGATCCAAATCTCTGACCCTCTCGCTTTAGAACAAATGGAATGGATCATCGGAAATCTAGAGCCTACTGGATTTTTTACTGGATCTTTTGAGTCCGTTCCTTGCTTCTGGGATCCCCAATGCCTTTTGTCTCTTTTAGATCAGTTAAAACAATTTGACCCCATAGGTATTGGGGCCTTCAATGTACAAGAAAGCCTTCTTCTACAACTTAAAGCCCTTGGAAAAGAACAAAGCTTAAGCTATTTACTCGTTAAAGAGCATTTAGATGATATCCTACAAGGTAAAATGCCTTTTATTCAAAAGAAGTGCCACGTTGATGAGAAAACCCTTCACGAGGCGATCTACTGCGAGATCGCCTCTTTGGATCCTTTTCCAGGGCTGCGCTTCCAAAAAAAGCATACAGCGTTCATTACACCTGATGTATTTTTTTATGAGGCAGAAGGCTCTTGGAGTATAGAGATCAATGAAGAAAAACTGCCTCAGTATACTCTCAGGTCCTTTGCCCAAAACACCTCAGCTTTAAGCCTTGATGATAAGCTTTTTTGCAAAAAACACATCTCTCAAGCAAAATCAATGGAGTCCATGATCGAAAAAAGAAGACATACCCTCAAGAGAGTAGCCTATCATCTTGTGAAAAAACAGATTGACTATTTGAAGGAAGACTCTTCATCTCTTCTTCCCTTGAGCATCGCAGAAGTTGCATCAGATCTTGAGCTACATGAGTCAACAATTGCAAGAGCGATCAACAATAAATACCTAGAATGCAAATGGGGCATTATTCCCTTAAAAAGCCTTCTTTCTAAACAGTTGAATAAATCTGCAGAGGATATTTCTTCAGACCAAGCGCATAAGCTCTTACAAAAGCTCATCAGTGAAGAAAATAAAAAGCATCCTCTTTCCGATCGCGAGATCTTGGAGAAGATGCAAAAGATAGGTGTTCCTTGCGCTCGAAGAACGGTAACAAAATACCGAAAAGATCTCAATATACCTCCCAGACGATTCCGAAGAAAACTGGGAAGTACTTGAAGACCTATTTCTTCTTATATTCCGGAACTGGGGTCAAGCTCTTTAAAAGAGCCTGCTTATCAAAAGTAACCACTTTAATAGAGCAATCATTCTCTCCACAAGCTACATGGACCACATCTTTTCCATCTTCTTTTCCAAGCACTAGACCCGAAGGAAAGATACTTGGTTTTCTAGAAAACGCTGTGTTTTTTGTTTTTGTGTTATAAATGCCCTTAAACAAAATCGGCTCCGGCGAACAGGCTGTGATGCGAAAGGGAGGAGTAGGCTCAAATGTATAAGCACCCATTACATACCATATCTTCCCGCTTTCTTTAAAAAAGCTATGAAAGAACGCTAAATACTGGCCATCGACGAGAATGGGAGGAGTGCCGCCTCGAACAATTCCCCAAGATTTATGCCAAGGCATATTCTGTACGGCAATATGGTTTGGTTTTGTAAGATGAACAAGTTCGTTCTTTGTGGGATCTTCCATCTTTAAAATCACATGAGGGTTGAAATAGTACCCAAAATGCAATTTCTTAATCCCTTCCTCTTCATAAACAAAAGGCACCCAGTTCTTTTCAATCCTTCTTAAATTCAGCTCTAAATTGACCTGGTCTTGAAGTTTTAAGGTTTCTGTATTCACCTTAGCGATCCGTATTGTCCGGCTTTCGATGTCGTTGTCTTCTATGTCATTATAAGTAATGTAGGTCTGATCTTCGATTTTAAAGAGCCTTGGATCTTCTGAAAAATCACTGCCCGTATCAAGGCGGACCGGAGAAGACACCGCTTTAAAATTAGAATCTAGCTGTACAGAGCTAATAAATGTCCGGAAAGGCATTTTTAAGTTGCCTAGGTAGATCTTCTGTCTAAAAGGGGTTTTAATGCCTAAAAATTTCTTTCTATCCTTGGCATCGTGTCTAAAAACAAGAAAGAAGCCCTCTTCATTTTCTACAAGACCTGGGTTATAAGGAGAGCGAATCCCTTCGATATTGATCCTGGTTACTTTTTTGACAAGTCCTGAGTCCTCTGCATAAGCAATTTCTCGAAGACTTGGGCACAATCCTCCACTATTCGTAAATAAAACAGGGGTCTCTTGTCCAAATCGGCAGGCAAATAAGATAACGCCGGTGCAAAAAAGCGCTGCACCAATCAGAAATTTCTTGTTTATACGTCTCATAACATCTATAAAAACGGGTTTTTAACCTCGATTCTCCTCAGCTTAAACATTAAAAAATAAAACGTTTTTTCTATTTTGGATTCCATCTTAAACTTTCCTTCTTCAAAAGTAAATACTGCTTTTATTGAAGTAAGCCATTGCGATCTCTTTTAACCTAGGATCCTTCTCTCCTTGAGAAACAAAATACTTCAAAGTCTTTTGAGTAGATCGAAGCGCTATTTCTACAATTTCCCTATCTGAAAGTCTGACCATAACAGCTAAAGAGTTCTTCGATAGAACTCCCGCTTTTTCCAGGTTTTGTCTACATAAAGAGAAAAGAAGGTGGAGAACTAGGAGTCTACTTGTAAACAAGAAAAGGGTTGAAAGCAAGACGCTTAATCCCCAAAAGGAATCTGTGATGATGGAAATCAAAGGGGCTAAAAGGCAAACGGTCGCAAAAACGGCAGATTCAAAAGGATACATAAATAGAGGACCGAAGAACCTACGAAACCTATTAGATGATGTTTGATAAGCAAACATCTCTTCAAAAATAGGTTCCTTAAAGGCAAACCTAACAGCATGGACAAGTTCGTGAGCTAAGAGCTCCTCTTTTTGATACATCTTCAAATAAAGCTTTGAGAAATTCTTTCTTAACTGAATCACCGGGTATTTTTCTCCATTTTCCCCAGTATACTCCCATAAAACAGCTCCCTGCCAAGGAAGGAGGTCTTCGTTACTATGGATGACAAACGCCTCTAATCCGTGGAGATTGTAAAGGGGAACGGCCAGATTTCTTTCTTTGGGGAGATCGATTTGACCGAGCAGCTTTTGTCTTTCTAAAAAAGCATCTGCCGTTTCTTGAGGAGCTAAAAACACTTGGAATTTCAATTTAAGGCCTCGATCCAACGATCAAAATAAAAAAAACAAGGGGAAGAAAGACAAGACACAGCCAAAAAAGAACTTTGGAGGATAAAGAGATCTTTTTGGGTAATTTACTAACCATGGGCCTTCCTTTTTTCAGCTAATATACCTAAGATTGTGAGCTATGTAAAGCGGCTTGACATCTTACTTAAGTAAAAACCCTGGTTGACTCAAATTTGAAAAAATCATAAATAGACATTGAGGGGTTTTCTGCTTTTTTTCCTTTATTTTCAAAGAGATCAAAAGAGATTCTTGTGGAAAATCTAAAGAAGATGGTATCCCTTTTGAGGAAAACTTTTTCTTTTTATCATAAAATAACCATACGCACACGTATTTATTAAGGGCATTAAACCATGGAAAAGGCACTGGTCATCGTAGAGTCTCCGACGAAAATTAAGACTCTCAAGAAATTTCTTGGGGATAATTTTCAGATCGAGTCTTCTGTCGGCCACGTAAGAGACTTGCCTCAAAAAGGCTTTGGAATTGACGTCGACAACGACTTCGAGCCTGCCTATGCCACGATGCCGGATAAAAAGGAAGTCATCGATCGCTTGAAAAAAGCCGCAAAAGAAGCTGACATCGTCTACTTAGCTCCCGACCCCGATAGAGAAGGAGAAGCAATCGCTTGGCACATTGCTGCCATACTGCCGAAAGGAACCAAGGTTACACGGGTTACGTTCAACGAAATTACGAAAGATGCCGTTCTTGAAGCTCTAAAGCATCCTAGAACTATCGACATGCCCCTTGTCAACGCTCAACAAGCAAGGCGCTTGCTCGATCGTATTGTAGGATACAAGATCTCTCCTATCTTAATGAGAAGGGTTCAAGGCGCCCGAGATGGAGGACTATCAGCCGGTAGAGTACAGTCTGTTGCTCTCAAAATGGTTGTGGATCGAGAAAAGGAAATTGAGGCTTTTATTCCAATAGAATATTGGAACGTCGATCTTTTACTCCAAACGGAAAAACACGAAAAACCTTTCCCTGCGACACTCCACTCGATCCAAGGAAAAAAGGTAGAAAAAGAAGCAATTCCTGGAAAAGACGTCGCTCTCATTCCCAATGAAAAATCTGCAGGTGAAGTCGTTAAACTCTTGCAAGACTCTCTTTACAAAGTCACGTCTGTTGAGAAAAAAGAAAAGAGAAGAAACCCCGTAGCTCCGTTCATTACTTCTACTCTACAACAAGAAGCCAGCCGCCACTTTGGTTTCTCAGCGGCAAGGACGATGAACATCGCGCAAGGACTCTATGAAGGTATAGACCTCGGCAACGAGGGAACCGAGGGTTTGATTTCCTATATGAGAACCGACTCCGTTCGCCTTTCTCCTGAAGCAATAGAAAACACAAGAAAGTTTATCGCCAAAACGTACGGAAAAGAGTTTCTACCGGCTGAAGGTCGGCAATTTATGACTAAAAAAAGTGCGCAAGATGCCCACGAAGCGATCAGGCCAACAACCATTCATCATACACCAGAGATTGTAAAACCGTACCTTTCCGATGATCAAAACAAACTCTACTCTCTCATTTGGAAAAGAACTGTTGCCTGCCAAATGACCCAAGCTATCTACGACACGATCTCCTGCGATATAGAAGCTTCTGAAGGTCTGCTTTTGAGAGCTACGGGATCTATTCTAAAGTTTCAAGGATTTTTAATTGTTTATGAAGAGCGAGAAGACAAAGAATCTTCCGAGGATAAGGGCAATGAAAATGACAAGCTGCTCCCTCCTTTAGAAGAAAATGAGCCGCTTCGTCTTGTATCCGTAGATTCTCAGCAGTCCTTTACAAGACCCCCTCCTCGCTTTACAGAAGCCTCTTTAGTCAAAGAACTTGAAAAGTCAGGGATTGGTCGGCCTTCTACTTACGCTGCGATCATGAACAAGATTCAAAGTCGTGACTATACAGTTAAAGAAAAAGGAACGTTAAAACCTACTGAGCTTGGGATCGTCATTGCTCAGATGCTAGAAAACAGTTTTAAGATCATCATGGACATTGGATTTACAGCGTCCATGGAAGATGAGCTAGAATCGGTTGCTGAAGACAAAAAAGAATGGAAGACTCTGCTTAAAGACTTTTGGAAGGACTTTTTTCCTCTTGTTGAAATCGCCGAAAAAGAAGCTTTTGTTCCCAAAATTGCTACAGACATCGATTGCCCTGACTGCGGTCATAAGCTACAAAAAATCTGGGCAAAGAAAAAATACTTCTACGGATGCTCAAACTATCCAGAATGCAATTATACAACTCCTTTGGAAGCTTTAGAGTTCAATAAAGAGGATTATGATCCTAATTTCGACTGGGATCAAAAATGCCCTAAATGCACAAATGAAATGAAGCTCCGATTCGGGAAATTTGGCGCGTTTTTAGGATGCTCTAACTATCCAGAATGCCGAGGCATCGTCAATATCCCCAAAAAAGGGGAGCTCCCTCAAGAGGATATGCCCACATGTCCAGCCCTTGGATGTGATGGAAAACTTTCTCCTCGAAGATCCCGCTTTGGAAAAATCTTCTTCTCTTGCAGCAACTACCCGGATTGCGATGTAATTGCAAACGATTTAGATCACGTAGCGGAAAAGTATGAAAATCATCCCAAAACGCCTTATGTCTCCAAGAAAAAAGGCAAAAAAGAGGCAGCTCCAAAAGCTACCACTAAAGCTAAGGGAAAAACTACTAAGGCTTCTTCTAAAGCGAAAAAGACTAGTAAAAAGACTAAAGCAACTTCTAATCAACCAGCCCATACCCTATCCCCGGCCCTTGCAGCTGTGGTAGGAAGTGACTCTCTTTCGCGTCCTGAGGTCATAAAAAAGACCTGGGAGTATATTAAAGAGCACAACTGCCAAGATTCTAAAAATAAGCGCCTTATTCGTCCTGACGCCCTTCTAGAGAAGGTCTTTGGCTCGAAAGATCCTATCGACATGATGAAATTATCCGGTGTATTAAATAAGCACATTGGCTAGCTACAGCAGCAACCTATTAATCATTAATGGGTTGCGAAATTCCCACCCCTCAAACATTCATTATACACTTGAATTAACTAGCGTAATACGCTCATAAAAAGCACATTACACTCAAATTCAATTATTAATTGCTATTTTAATAGATATTTGATAAAATAATTATTGGAACACTTTATTAATATTAAAAACAATATAATCAACAAAAGGGGGCCACAGTGGCAACTACTACTGACACAACAACCAATACAGCAACAGTAGAGTTAGAGTCTTCATCGGCTTTTAACTTGGGACTTTCAGTTTGTAACTCAGCTGCAATCAACGCTGAGGCCATGGATGAATCTATCGCCTTCACTTCCGACTTCATCTCTCTTTTAACACAAGTTCAGAGTACGACCGATGACTTGAACAACGCAGAATTACAAGATCAGATCGACAAGATCAATGGTACAAGTGACTCTAATACCATACAACAGTACACAGCGACATATAACTTGATGTCTTCACAGGCTTCTGCTGCTGACCAGCAGTATACGAGTGAAGAGAGTACCTTTAACTCAGAGAACTCTAACAGAGCTGACTCTGTAAACAGTTATAATAGTACGGTCGCTTCGATCATGTCAGGACTTAACTCTCTCGCTAGCTTACTTGCCCAGTAATACATCTAATGACATTACGCTGCTAAAAGCAGCGTAATTCTCTTAAAATAAGCAACATACATCGCGCCTCATCCAAATCGCCATTGTAAAGAAATTTATTGAAAATTAAATAATAATATGATATACTTAGTATTATAATAATATTAACCTAACCAAGGGAAATCAAATGTCAAACTATGCAACTGTCAGTTATGACGATACAGGTATGACACAAGATACAATTGATGCGACAGATGATCTTGTTGCAGATATCAACCAGATCTATGCAGATGCGTATAAGCTTGGCCTTTCTCAAGCTGACCTTGATGCCGCAATTGGCGTAATGGTTGGAGACTCTGGTACAGAGTCCTTAAAGGGTCTTGTTGACATCATTGGAGTACTTACTGTCGAGTGTAACAGTATTTCTGGTGCCCTTGTGATTATAAATGACGTGATGAACGTTATTTCTGATACTACAAACCTCATGTCAACGGCTATGAACTCTTATACAAACCTTGCCGACGGTTTTTCAGAATATACTACTGTTACCGATGCGGAAAAATCGACTTACTACACATCAGGTGATGCAGAAACAGACCTTGAAACTTTTGACTCATCTATCAACGTGTTTTTATCTACAACATTCACAATAACGAATGCTGATGGATCAACAACATCTGTTGATGGGCTTATAAATCTTCTTTCAACAGAAAGCTACTGGCCTGGAGGCAAAGCTCCTATGGGAACTCAGACAGCGGACCTCATTACAACTTCGATTGAAGGTATTGAAGGTACCTTTGGTAAGGATTGGGTTGATTCTACAACTGGATCGACTAACTACACAGCTATGATGACTGACGTCATTACCTGGTCAGAGCCTAAACCGTATACTACTACGGATGATAAGGGGAACGTAACGAATACGGGGGTGTATGGATCATACACTCAAAACTCGGATATCGAACAAGATATGAACTCTATCGATGACCAGTTGACAACAACAACATCAACTCTTCAGAACTATGAGTCTGAAGGTATGGCTCTGTATCAACAGTTCCAATCCTACGAAGAAGACGATATCCAGTCTATTAAGGATCAGCAGGCGACTATGATCAGTAATCAACTCGCATAAAAATCCTAAGATTGTACTAAAAGCCAAAGAGATCGGAGAGGTAACCTCTCCGGTCTCTTTTTTTTATGTCATCCCATAAAAAAACAAACAAAATCTTTACAGCAATCAAACACTTCCCCTATCCTTCAAAGGAAAAAGGTAGGTAACATATGTCCATTCAAGGAAGTCAATCTTGGTTTCGGATCCCAGATCTTTCGTCTTTTATGCCAGGTTTTTTGAGCATAGAAAGGATCAGAGATGGCGCCGCAGTCGTAGTGCAAGTAGGATTGCTTGTTGCCGGTGTCGCAAATGGGATCTTCACGGTGCAGCACATTGCAAAAGATGAACGTCTTCCTGCTGTGACCACAGGAGCTACCTGCATCGCCTGTTTGAGTGGGGCTCAGTTAATTGAAGATCTTAAACAGTATAGAACACTCGCGACTCAACTAGAAACATTGGATGGGCTCAACCAAAGGATCCAAGCGCGCACCACAGAACTTGAATCTCTAGCCGGTGTCTATGCAAGCAATTCAACAAGCCTGACAGAATTGGTAACGCGGATTAATACCAGCGTAACAAACTTGGAAACTACCCCCGGAATCCAACAATTACCCGCTGTTACAGGTTTAATCAATCAAGCAAAAAACCTTTTAAGTCAGGTACAAGACCTTTCCTCACATATTAAGGACAAGATCCTCGCTGATGTCATGCAGACCCTTAATGAAGTAAAAGAAGAGCTTCTAAGAACTTCTCAAGCGAATCGAAGAGAAAGAGAAGCTTTAACACTGCAGCAGGAGCAACTACGGGCGGATCAAATAAAATTCGCGGCCATGACAACCATGGCGATCGGTATAGCTCAGCGTCCTGATATTTTTCAACAGCTCCCTCCCGATAATCAAGCATTCATAAGGGACTACTGGGCAAATCATACAAGCATCCCCTTAAATCAATGGAACCAACCAGCCTAAGTATCCTTGATGACTAGATAGGCCGCTTTAAAGCGGCCTTCCGAGCGATACTTTAGATTAAGCAGAGCAAGACGACATCATCTCGCCATTCGTTGAAAATAAAGGAAAAGAAGCCTTCGACGAGGATATACAAAGTGTCATTGAACCCGGCAAGGTCTGCTAGAAAAAAGATATTACCGCACAGTTCATCTAAGGGAAGGCATAGAATTATTGAGAGGATACTCCAGATAAAATAGAAGGCCTTGAAGACTTGGCCTCTAGACAAAACAACAAAAAAACCAAAAAACCTATTAACGGGTAAAATGGATTGCATTAGCCTCCGCGAAAAGACAATTTAAATGGATCACCTCTTTTTAATTTAAGAAATCGCAAAAAACTGATTTTAGTGTCAATATATTACTAAAAATTAAAATGGATTTTCTTCTAACAGTTGAAGATTTTGATAGTGGCGCAAGAGATCCCTAAAGTGAGCCGCGTCTTCAAAGCGCATCTCTTTAGCAGCTTTTTTCATCTCTTTATCGCAACGTTTAACTTCAGCATCTATTTCTTTAGCCGTTAAATGCTTGTTATTAGGAAGGGATTTGTCTTGCTCAGGAAGAGTAAGCTCTTCTCCAAAGGTCTGCTGCAGCTCTTCTATTTTATTTCTTTTTGTCGTTTGCGGGATAATCCCGTGCTCGGCATTGTATTTTTCTTGTATTTCTCTTCTTTTGAGCGTGATCTCTACGGTATTACGAATAGCTGTGGTGAGCTTGTCTCTATACATAATAACGCGACCAGAGACATTACGAGCCGCCCTTCCACACGTTTGGATCAGAGCTGTCTCACTACGCAAAAAGCCTTCTTTATCGGCATCTAAAATGGCCACAAGGGATACTTCTGGAATATCAAGACCTTCTCTTAAAAGATTGATCCCCACAAGAACGTCGAAAAGACCTCTTCTTAAATCGTTGATGATTTGAACTCTTTCCAAGGTATCGATGTCGGAGTGTAGATACTTTGCCTTTACTCCGATTTCATTAAGATATTTGGAAACATCCTCTGCCATCTTTTTTGTCAAAGTGGTCAAAAGGATTCTTCCTCCTTTTTCCTTTTCAAGGCGGATCTCTTCCAAACAATCATCCAATTGGTTTGTAGCAGGTCGAAGCTCGATCTTAGGGTCTAACAAACCTGTAGGACGGATGATCTGTTCTACGATATCGCCGCCTGATTCTGTGATCTCCCAAGCAGATGGTGTTGCCGATACGTAGACCACTTGATTGATTTTTTTATAAAACTCTTCAAATTTTAAAGGACGATTGTCAAAGGCGGAAGGAAGACGGAATCCAAACTCCACAAGGGACTGCTTACGAGCTCTATCACCGTTATACATCGCGTGGACCTGAGGAAGAGTTTGATGAGACTCATCGACAAAAAGAAGGAAATCGCTTGGAAAATAGTCGAGAAGACATGGTGGAGACTCTCCTGCATGCCGTTTACTAAAGTGCCTAGAATAGTTTTCGATCCCCTTACAAAAGCCAATTTCTCGGATCATCTCTAGATCGTGCTTGGTTCTTTCCCCAATTCTTTGTCTCTCAATGAGTCGGTTTCCTTCTTCAAAAAAAAGGGTTCTTTCTTGCAGCTCTTCTTGGATCGTCTGAATCGCCCCTAAACGAACTTCTTCTGGAGTGACGTGGTGAGAGCTTGGAAATAGCGTAAATTCTTCTAAAGTTGCTCTTGTTTTTCCAGTTAACGGATCGATCTCGGTAATCCGATCGATCTCGTCTCCAAAAAACTCAATGCGATACGCAAGGTCTTCTTCATAAGCTGGCATGATGTCAAGGGAGTCTCCTCGACACCTGAATGTAGATCTCACGAGCTCATAGTCATTTCGTTTGTACTGCATCTCTACAAGATGAAAGAGAATATCATCTCTTTTTCTTTCTGTTCCAACTTTTACCTTGAGCTGCATCTCTTTGTAATACTCAGGTGTTCCAAGGCCATAGATGCAAGAAACAGAAGAAACAATGATGACATCTTGCCGCTCTAGAAGAGAGCGGGTCGCAGAAAGGCGCATCCGATCGATCTGGTCATTGATCGCTAGATCCTTTTCAATATACGTATCCGTTCTTGCAATGTACGCTTCTGGTTGGTAGTAGTCGTAGTAAGAAACAAAATATTCGACCGCATTGTTTGGGAAAAAACTCTTAAATTCTTGATACAGCTGCGCTGCAAGCGTTTTATTGTGGGCCAGGATCAAGGTCGGTTTTTGCACCTTTTCAATGACACTCGCCATTGTAAAAGTCTTACCAGAACCGGTAATTCCTAAAAGAACTTGAGAATTACGTCCTTGCTGGATCCCTTCCGCAAGCCTTGCGATGGCTTTCGGCTGGTCTCCTTTAGGTTGAAATTCTGTTTTAAGCTCAAACATCGGGTTACGACAAGTAAGGGGTGATGAGGTGCTCTAAATATCCCATTTTTTCCAGGCAATTGATCGCAATCACTCCCAAACTCAAAAGAATAACAAAAAATACAAGACACTTTACACGCTTTCTTCGATAGAAGGGATGGTTTTTCAATCTTAAAACCATTAAAGAGGGCAAAATACCAAGTAAGACCGCAACAAAGATTCCT
This sequence comes from uncultured Chlamydiae bacterium, assembly GCA_903824495.1. GTDB lineage: Bacteria > Chlamydiota > Chlamydiia > Chlamydiales > Rhabdochlamydiaceae > CAIJXB01. The sequence goes on along the minus strand of CAIJXB010000026.1, from coordinate 241,987 downwards.
GCGTACTCTAAAGCCAGATAGAAACTTTTTTGATAGGTAAAAATGAAAATTAAAGGAGGGATGAATGTTAGACCGATCGCAAGAAGTCTCCCTTCCCAACTTTTTTTAATCTTAAGTCCATCTGTCAAAAAGTCTGAAAGACTTAAAGAAACCCCTAAAAACGATGTGACAATGGCAAAGAAGGAAAAAAATCTAGCACCAATTCCTACCCAATTAGAAGTAGCCACTTTCGATAGAGGAACCGTTGCTGGCAGGCCCTGCCCCCAGGCTCCCGCGAGCTGAGGCAATGGAACGGATCCTAAAATGATCCACTGCCATAACATGTAGATCACAAAAGGGACAGAACTCCCTATGATCAAGATCTTTCGTAGCCTTTTGACATCATGATCCATGTAGGTAGTTAGCGTTGGAATGATGATGTGGTATCCAAAAGAAGTGATTACAATCGGAATGGATAAAAGACTTGCCATGTAATCTTGATGTAAAAGACGTGGAGCTTCTATGAAGCTTGGGCAATATCCCACTAACAAGAAATAAGAGACAATGAGTCCAAACATTAAAAAGCGATTCAGATAGTCCACGCCCTTCGTTCCTAGGTAGACAAATCCCCCAAAGAGCATAGGTAAGATAAAATGATAAAACCATTTAGGAAATGTAATGTGAAACACATTTGTAAAAGTCATCTGAAACAGCGGTGAACACCCTGCAATATAGGCTGCTAAAAGGGAGTACAAAAGAAGTAGGTAAAAAACCCAACTCAAGATCTTTCCATAGATGCCTAAAGTTTTTCCGGCCATAGAAACAAGGTTCGGCTCCCCACGAATCGATAGATTAACATCTAGAAAAAAGAAGGCCGTAACTAGCATAAGTAGCCAACAAACAAAGAAAATTGCAATCGATGGAATGAATCCTCCAAATGATGTAGAGACAGGAAGAGCAAGCATTCCAGCTCCTATGGCAGTTCCTGCAACTAGAAGAATCCCTCCAATCAATCTATTGTCTTTGTCTTTCTTATCCACCAAAACTGTCCTTTGTTAATCCTATTATGCCCATTGTGCTTAAGAGTTGGAATATGAAAATGAAACATGCAACCCCAAATACCAATAAAAGAAGCAGCTTTCCTCCCGGAACTACATAGGAGGCATTTGCCGATTTTCGATACCGTCCGATCCATACAATCAAAGCCGGCAAAATTCCAAAAAGAAGAACGGCACAAAAGCCCCCAGCAAAGTTAAGTGCTTTGAAAAATAGAAGTGGGCACGCTAACGACAAAATAAGAGGGGGGATCAATACTACAGAACACAAAAGTGGGCTCTCTTTTTTATCTGAAGTGGATTTCACTTTTACTCCATCCGCAAGAAAATGCACTAAACTCAAAGCTTGAGCTAAGAAAGAAGTTAAAATAGCAAAAAAGGCAAGTCCTTGAGCAAAAAGAGCTATCCAAGGGGAATGTAAAACAGAGACAAGAGCCTGAGAGCCCTCTTGATCAAGCTGAAACGTGCGAATGAGCCCCTCGATAGGTACCGCTCCAAGAACCAAAACCTCCCAAATCACATAAATGAAAAAGGCAAAAAGGCTACCGCCTAAAATCGCCATGCGAACCCTTTTTAAATCTCCTTGCATATAAGACGTTAGAGTCGGAATCATATTATGAAATCCAAACGAAATCACTAAAATAGGAAGCGAAAAAATCGCAACAGCCGGGCGGGAATAAGACAGTAGATTCGTATCGACAAAACGAATTCCTATGAGAACTAGTCCTAAAAAAAATGCAATCTTAAAGGCCATGAGTACTCGGTTCCAAAGATCGACCTGTCTTGTTCCCATATAGACAACTAAGCCAAATAAAGAGACAAAAAGAAGGCTCCCCACCCAAGATGGAGAAGTCCATCCGAGCCAATTTTGCAGCAAGGAAGAAAACAAGCTTCCACTTCCTGAAATATAGGCAACAAGTAGCGCATAAAAAAGAAAGAGACAAGTTACAAGGCAAAGGATTTTTCCTCCTCTTCCCAAAGAATGCTCAACAATCGACATGAAATTGACTTTGCGAGTGAACCAACCATTGGCCTCTACTAAAAGTAGCGCTGTCGCTGTCATAAACAACCACACAAGGACAAACATCACAAGAGAAGGTCCAAATCCGGCAAGACCTGTTATGATGGGAAGTCCGAGCATGCCAGCTCCCACACAGCTTCCCGTAATGAGAAGAACTCCTCCAAGTAAACTACCTGGTTTTTTACTCATGACGGGATCCTCTACTTTGAGCCTTTTCAACAATTCGTATTTCTTGTCCAAGTCTTCCAAGCTCATATCCATCGTAATCTACAAAACGGAAAAAGCGATCAAAACTCGGGAACACTCGAACCACTTGCTTTGCCATTTCTTGAGCAATATAGCGGTAAGCTGGATGTCCTGCTGGAGAAGAGCGAAGCTCGCAAAGCCACTGAAGCTGTCTTAGGTTCACATGGAAATACCAATGTACGTTATAGGACATCGGAACCACGTATTCCGCCTCTTCAGGAAGTTCCGCAGCAATTGTTTCATACGCTTTTTTTGCCTCATCCATTGCACCGCGATAGCGAGCTTCCATTTCAGTCCCTTTAATTTCATGAGGAATGAAATAGCCATAATCGCAGCTAAGCAGCTGTCTATCTTGTGTGAGCATACGGTGGCGATGTAAGTCACGATAGATTCCAAAATCAGCCACAATTTCAAAGGTAAAAAAGGCGTGCTCCAAAGCTCTTGGAGATTTATGTCTTCTACTTTCTCTAAAAGAGCATCCTGCATCTAAAATCCGTCCAAGTTCTTCTTGAGAAAGATCTCGACACATCTCTTGGATTTCATGCAATCCTGACTTTGAATGAGAAAAAAGAAGCGCTGCAGCTACTTTATAAGGCGCTTCTAAATCATAATTGACAAGGCGCACTCCTGCATTAGTCATTTCATCCAAAGGCTGTGCGTACTTTTCAGAGAGCATCTTCACATCACCTTGCATTTGCTCTACGTAATCAGAAAACACCTTTTGATACTTATGATTGGATTCAGCTCTGCGAATGAAAGAAGGAATGACCTTAGACAATTCTGTATATGCTTTTTTACCGATGTCTTGCATTTCTGAGAGATTGTGAGCATTGAGTTTTTGAATGAGCGTTTCAAAAAAACGTCCATTTGCATAAAGCCCCATATTAGTAAGGGCACTTGCTGGTAAAAGGCCTCTTAAACAGTCGAGAACTTTTGCTCTTAATGCTGCAGTGTACGCTACTTTTGACACGTCATGTTCTTTTGGAAACTTTTTTTCCATGAGTTCTGTCAAAGGCGGGATCATTTGAGAGTACGTATCAAAGAGCATATTGCATGTAGAAACATAGAGATCTCGATACGCGGATGTCATCAAAATCGACTCTCGATAGAACAGATATTCACCGTCACATTTTTGATCGAAATAGATGTATCTTGTTGATTTTTCGAGTGGAGATCCACCGATCCTACAATCTTCGATGATTTTAGCTGCAAGCATTGAAACATGTTCAATAGCAATGTGAGCGCCTCCAAGTTCTCCAATGGAGTCATCGCCATATCCATCCAAAATGCGATCGTAGAAATTTTGCGCTTTTTTTACCGCCATGATTTGATCTTCTAGCTCTTGCTCTCCATCTTGAGAGTGAGTCGCTCCTGTGATGGATGAAAAAGCAGTTTCTTCATTCAAAACAAACTCTTTCAAAAGTAAAGACCTAAGACCTAAGCTCGATCTGGAATATCTAGAAAACAAAGCTCCCTTGACAACTTCAGGAAGATTGCGAAGCACAAAAATGTTACTCGTAGTATTTGTTACATAGCGATTTAAAATTTTAATCTGACCTTCAGAAAACTCTTCACGACCCTCGTTCATTTAGTCTCTCCCAAAATAGTGCTTTTAATATAGGGATTAGGGTGGCACATTCTTTGAGCCCAATCAAGTGAAAAATGGTATAAGCAAAAAATTTGCCATTCGCTTAATCTGGTATCTTTACCTTCAAACCAAAGAAAAATCATGTTAAAAAGACCTAGAAGAAACCGCAAGTCGCCAGCTATCCGCTCTCTTTGCCAAGAAACACTTCTTTCTCCCCAAGATTTTATCATGCCATTTTTTGTGCTAGAAGGGGAAAATAGAGACGAAACAGATCCTTCGCTTCCGGGCCTTTATAAACTCTCCCTTGATAAGCTCATAAAAAAAGCAGAAAACCTTCATAAAGCTGGAGTTCCCGGCGTTCTTCTTTTTCCGATTGAAGACCTAGAGCATAAAGATGAAACAGGAAGTAGAGCCCTTTGCTCAAAAGGGCTCTTGCCAAGAGCTGTCAAACTTTTAAAAAAAGAGATCCCTTCCCTCCATGTCATCTGTGATGTCGCTTTGGATCCGTACACCTCTCACGGTCATGATGGTGTTATAGATAGTAAAGGACATGTTCTGAACGATGAAACAGTTGACCTCTTAACCCAAATGTCTCTTCTTTTTGCAGAATCAGGAGCTGACATGATTGCTCCCTCCGATATGATGGATGGAAGAGTTGCTGCTATCAGAAAACACCTTGATCTTTCAAAAATGCACGACGTAGGAATCCTTTCCTACACTGCAAAATACGCCTCCTCTCTCTATGGCCCTTTTCGCGACACTTTGAAGTCTCAACTCAAAATAGGAGATAAAAAAGGGTATCAGATGGATCCTCGTAACATTCGAGAAGCTTTAAGAGAAGCTAAGCTTGATGAAGAAGAGGGAGCTGACGCTTTGATGGTCAAGCCGGCTCTTTTTTATCTCGATGTCTTAGCAAAAATGAAAGAAGCAACCCATCTTCCTGTTTGTGCTTATCATGTCAGTGGAGAGTATGCCATGGTCATGGCAGCGGCTGAGAAAGGGTATCTGCAAGCTGAGAAAGCTTTTTTAGAAGCTTTGATCAGTATTAAAAGAGCGGGAGCAGATTTTATGATAAGCTACGCCTTGCCTCATATTCTAGATCAGATTTCTTAAATACTTTAATTCACAAAACCCTTGTTCAAATAAAAGCTCTACTGCTAACGTGTCTCTTCTCAAAAAGAGAGGAGAACGTTATGTCTATAACTCGCATACTATTTACTGCTGCGCTTGCTTTAGGAACCTGTTTGGGGTTTTGTGAAAAAACCTCTGAAGCTTTTGAATCGACAATTCCAGTGGTTGATCTAAACGATTTTTACAATCCAGAAACGAAACAAGCTTTTGTCGATGAAGTAGCAAAAGCTCTGCATGAAGTGGGCTTTTTTGCAGTCATCAATCCAAACATTGAGATTACAACACTTCTTAATGCTTATAAAGCATCTCAAGATTTTTTTGCTCACAGTACGGAGGATAAAGAACAAATCTTTAACGCAGCATTAAACGGTCAAAGAGGCTACGTGCCAAGTGAAATCCCACAAGGCGGCAAAGCAAAAGACACGAAAGAATTTTTGCATGTAGGAAAATCAAACAATTTGTGGCCTTCTTGGATGGATTTACAAAATCCCCTTGAAAAGCTAATGACCTCTTTAGATGAGCATGGCTATGTCCTCCAAAAAGCATTTGCCTTAGCAATCGGTGAATCTGAAGACTATTTCACTGAGATGACAAGAACTGGGGAGTGTCTCTTGCGCGCTCTTCATTATCCGGCAGGTCCTGTTCCTGGAACTGTCTGGGCTGGGGCTCATACAGACATCGACTTCTTTACTATTCTTCCTATGGCAACAGAAGAAGGACTCCAAGTCTTACACGATGGCCGCTGGATCGAAGTAAAGGTACCAGCTAATGCCTTCATCGTTAATTGCGGCGACAAACTCCAAAACCTGACAAACGGATATTTTAAAAGCAGCGTACATAGAGTCGAGGCAAAGCCCGACACTGAGCGCTATTCAATCGTATACTTCATCCATCCAAGAGATGACGACTCGATGGAGCCTACGCTTAAATCTATCCAAATGACAGGCGGGGTACAAAGATATCCTAAAGCTACAAGTTTAGAGCTTCTAGCTTCTCGCCTGCGAGAGCTTGGCCTTGCAAGTCCAGGACTACTCGAACTCGAAAAAAACTCAGGGGTCTTGGATCGAATCAAAGAACTTGTCGACGCGGGTGTTGCTGCTGATCCCGTACAAAAAACTTACACTATTTGGGAAAATACCAAGTAACCTTTAAGAGAAAGCCGCTCCTCATAGAGCGGTTTTCTCTTTGAGATCTAATAGGAATGGTTTTAATTAAAAAACCTAAAAAAAAGTTGCTTTTTCTAGATAAGCGCGAAGGGTAAAGAGCTTACCCCTTTTTTGCAAGAAAGATCAAAGCGCTTTAATTAATTCTTAAATGTTTTAATTGAAGATAATTAAATCACCCTCTATACTCCCCTAGAAAAGAAGGGTCCTGCGCAGCGAGCTTAAGCATTTCTCTCTTACGCAGACAGGGCTTTTCCACTTCACACTCATCTCAAATCAAGGTAAGGAACCAATGAGCTATCTTAAGGATTTTCTCAAACATATTGCAAACCACGACTACTCCAACTTCCTAAAGATTTGGGAAGAATATTGCTCCGGCGATGAGTTAGAGGGATCAGAACTGATTGAAATACTTAAAGCAGCTAAAACCTCTTCTTTTAGCGAGTTTTTTGGAAAGCACGTTGAAAGAGTTTTGCCCCTTTGGGAAAAAATCGCAGATCCTGCTGAATCTCATGAAATCTTCAAGCTCATCGTAGATTTAGAGACAACAAATAATCCTAAAATGGGTGAAAAAGTATTTGAATACTTGAAAGAAAAATACGGGGAGCAGAAATACTTCCAAGAAAAAATTCGCCTGATCGGTCTAAGAAACAAAGAAAAATTCCAAGGAGCTATCAGCCATTACGAACTTCTTTCCCACATTGATAAAGGCAAGTTTGTCTTTCACAATGCTGGATGGGGTGTTGGCGTCATCATAGACTATTCTCTCGTTCGAGAGCAGCTTTGCCTTGAGTTCGACTACGTAGCAGGAAGAAAAGATATCTCTTTTGAAACTGCTTTTAAAACCTTGATCCCTATTCCAGATGACCACTTTCTAGCGCAGCGCTTTGGAGATCCAGATGCTTTAGAGAAAAAAGCAAAAGAAGATCCTGCAGCTGTTATTCGCTTGCTTTTGAGAGATCTAGGGCCTAAAACTGCTTCAGAAATCAAAGATGAGCTCTGTGACCTCGTGATCCCTGCAGCTGAATGGACAAAATGGTGGCAAAGTGCTCGAACCAAAATCAAGAAAAATACGCTCATCGAGTCTCCTGAAAACATCAAGCAGCCCTTCATTTTAAGAAAATCAGAGGTGTCTCATGAAGAGCGTCTTCAAAAAGCTTTAGAGAGCAAACCAGATGCAAATACCCTCATCCAAATGCTCTACTCTTTCTTAAAAGACTTCCCTGAAACATTGAAAAATGCCTCTTTTAAGAGCACTCTTTGCGCAAAACTAGAAGAGATGCTTGCATATCCGGAGATCCCAAATCCTCAAAAATTACAGCTTTATTTCTTTTCTCAAGATTTAGGCAAACAGCAAGACTCCCATCTCATAGAGTCTTTGCTCTCTCAATTTTCTTCCGTGGCGGCTGTTAAAGAACTCATCGATCATATCGACGTTCTTTCATTCAAAAAAAGAGCGCTTGCAGAACTTAGGAAAATCCAATCTGATTGGAAAAATCTCTTCTTAAGCCTTCTTCTTTCGGTTGATCAAGGAACCTTAAGAGACTATATGCTAACAGAGCTTCTTAATAACGAGTGTGAAAAAGAAGTAAAAGAAAAGATCGAAGAGCTGATTACTCATCCTTCTCGCTATCCAGATACATTCATTTGGTACTTCCAAAAAATTATGAGCAACAAAAAGCTTCCTTTCTCAGACAAACAAGGAAAACTTCGCTTCTTTGAGTCTCTTTTGATTCTCTTAAGCTACGTAGAGTATGCTCCTGATTTCAAAGACCTCGTGAAGAAAATCTACGGTATTTTATCCGATGGCAGATATGCAATTGTACGTCAAATGATGCAGGATGCAAGCATAGAAGAAGTGAAAGAGTTTTTACTTCTTGCAACTAAGTGCCATTCTCTTGCTGACCATGACATTAAAATCCTCCATTCTCTTGCAGAAGTAGCTCATCCTTCACTTGCAAAACTAAAGAAAAAAACCAAAGCTTCCGAAGCTGAAGGTGATCACGTTATTTGGACTACAGAAGAAGGATACTTGAAGGTACAGCAAAGAATTCAACAAATTGGAACCGTGGACACCGTTCATAATGCCAAAGAGATTGAAACAGCTAGAGGTCATGGAGATTTAAGGGAAAATGCTGAATTCAAGGCTTCCTTAGAAAGAAGAGACCGTCTTCAAAGCGAGCTCAAACTTCTTTCTGATCAACTGAGTCAAGCACGAATCATCACAGCAAATGACATCTCTACAGATGAAGTTGGAATTGGTTGTGTTGTTCAATGTGAAAATGAACAAAAAAAGAAGCAGACCTATACGCTTTTAGGACCTTGGGATGCTGATTCTGAAAAGAATATTCTCGCTTTCCAATCTAAGTTAGCGCAAGCTATGAAAGGACTGAGCGTTGGAGAAAAATTTCAAGTTCAAGGAGAAGTGTTTACAATAACAGGCATTTCAAGTTATCTCTAACTAAGATCCCTACATAAGGAAAGGTCATGGAGATTGTAATAGCAAGCACAAATGTGCATAAGATTAGAGAGTTCCGCTCTCTATTAAAGACCTTAAAACATTTTGATGTGCTGTCACTCCTTGACTTTCCTTCTTATACACCTCTAGAAGAGACGGGATCTACGTTTGAAGAGATCGTCTCCTCCAAGGCCGTTCATGCAGCAAAAGCCTTAGGCAAATGGGTTTTAGCTGATGATTCAGGACTTACCGTTCCAGCTCTTCAAGGAAGACCAGGTATACGCTCTGCTCGATATGCAGGAGAACATGCAACTGACCTTGAAAACTGCAAAAAACTTCTTTCTGAAATGCAATCGCTCCAAGAAAGTGGTCGCTTTGCTTATTTTGAATGCTGGATTGCTATCGCATCTCCTGAAGGGCTTCAAAAAGTAGAAAAGGGTGTTTGCGAAGGAATGATCATTGAGCAAGCAAGAGGACGTCATGGCTTTGGATATGACACTCTTTTTAGAAAACATGAATACAGCAAGACCTTTGCAGAGCTTGATGAATCGATCAAAAATCGAATTTCTCACCGAAGAAAAGCGTTTGACAAAATCTCCTTATACTTAGAGACCCTAGAAGAAAATGCATTATTGGATCGACGGGTATAACCTCCTTTTTTATCTTCCTAAAACAACTGGGTCTTTTGAAGAAAAAAGACGTGTTTTGATTGCTCAGATCAATGAGCAAGTAAAAAACCTATCCCTTATTGCTACGATTGTCTTTGACGCCTCAGATCCTACCCAAAAACACGATAGCAGGTCCCACTACGACTGTTTAGAGATCATCTACACTCACTCTAAAAAAAGCGCCGATGATGCCATTTTAGAGGCTGTCGAGCTCAGCAGGAGGAGATCTAATCTTTGTGTTGTTTCTTCTGATAAAGGACTTTCTTCCAAAGCAAAAGCCTTGGGATCGGAAGTACTTTCTCTTTCAGATTTTTTACATTTCTTGTTTAAAAGACACAAAAAATCCACCCTTAGAGAATCGGATTTTCAAGACTCTCCAAGAGAGATTGAACGCTTGCTGAAGATCTTCTCAAATCCTCGCAAAGAAGAGTAAAGCCGCTTTACAGGTGAGTGACAGAAGTTGGAGATTTGCTTATCTTAAAAGAACTAAGACGTTCCCGAATCACACCTAATCGCTCTTTGACATTGCTCAAAACTTCGAGGCAAATAAAAAAAGACTGCTTTTCAATGTTTTCTAGGACAGACTTATAATCATGGATTATTACATTCAACTCCTCTTGGGACAAGATCTGATTTGAAATTTCATTTAAATAGAATTCAAAACTTGTCAGTGCACCTAGAGCATCTGCTGTTAAATGGACATTTTGATGATATTCTTCGATTAATTTTAGATTTTGTTTACCTAAAGCCTCGAACCTATCCAAGATCGCTTGCTGTTCAGAATCAAGCATAGCGCTGTCAAATTGGCTAAAAAAGTTGTTTAAGTTCTCATAGATAGTTAAAACTGTATTTTTCTCTTCACCTTCACATCCTGAAAACTTCTCTTCTAAACTTTTCAAATCTTCCTCAACATCTTTCCAAAGCTGCTGCTGGTTCCTTTTTTCTATCGTCGCATATTCATTAGAAATTTGATGGAACGTGGCAATCAGTGCTAGCTGCTCAGGCTTAAGTCTTGAAACGTCTTGTCGATTGAAAAACTGGTTTAGCTTTTGATAGATCAACAAAAACCCACTTCTTTCTCCATTTTCACAATCTGAAAGACTCTTTTTCAAACAGCTAACATCTACGCTGATGCGAGGCCATAGATTTTTTTCATTCATTTCGTTCAGCTTATCAAAAAAACGGTCTATTTTCTTTTCATGAATTTCTTCATTTAAATCTTGAATGTCTTCTTGTAACTTTTCGGAAGCCTTTAGGGATAAATTCCTGTAGGTTTCCAAAGATTCTTCTACTCCCTTGATCTTACAAGAACGAGTAAACAAAAGCTGCTGACCGATGGTAGGTGGGGCTAGCATTCGACAAGGCCCCCCTTGACAGTGCTGTGGCAAAACGATGCCATCTTCGACCCAAAGCCGAGAACTTCCCTGATTTAAAGTAACGCTCAAAATAGACTCCCTATAGAAGTAAAGCCGCTTTACAAACCTAAAACACCCACGATCGATTTCGGAGAGACTCTAGAAGCGAAAAATAACATATGTGTGTCAATTTCAACTAATTTAGCTCTTGCCTTTGACTGATCTTCCGGGCTCATAAAATTAATGTATTTCTTAGCCTTTTTAGAAGCAATCTCACAATCTTGATTCATAAGAGCTATCTGTTTTTCAGACATTTCTTTATCTGCAACGCTAGATAATCCCTCTTCCACAAAGTCCAACTCATCCAAAGATTCCTTTATTAAATGCTGAATTTGAAAATAAATTGGCTCGAATCTCTTTATAAGAGATCTTTCTTCTCGAGTAAGCCTAGAATGATTTAAGGAGCTGAAATATTCACATAGTTCCTTATAAACAACAGGGACTTCATCAGTTATTCTTTTTAGAGGGTCAGAAAAATTCAATTCTAAAAATTGGATGTCTAGAAAAAGAGACGGACAGGAATCTTCTTCTTTTATTTTGTCTTCTTCTTTTATTTTATTAAATTCTCTAGCAACTTTATTGAGTCTAGGCTCAATACATATAAATTCATATTTTTTGATGATTTGTCTCACCTTGCCAAGACCGGCATCTAATCCTTTACGCTCTTCTGAGGACAATGAACTATAATTTTCCAAACTTTTCTCTATATCACCAAGATTACACACAGCTCCGCATAGGCGAGAAGATGGAGTTATTTTCCCCTGAACAGAACTTGATAGTTCAAAAATTTCAGAAGGCGCTACTACACTACTTTCTTGAAATGGGTCCACATAATTTTCCGTCCAAAGAAGGGACAGCCTTCCACTTACAGTACGATTCAAAACAAACTCCAATAAAAAAAATAATTAATAAAAATCAGAAACTAACAGGTCAGAGACTCGCAAGCTTCTGGTGAAGAAGAAGGAAGAGGGGTAAAATCGGCACTTTCCCAAGCGAAGTTATTGATATGAAAATACACTTCTTCAATGGATGCTGACTTGTTCAAAGCCTCTCTCAGATGCTTTGTTCCTCGTCCTGTCTTAAGATAAAAACAACCAACCCTTCGAATGTCTAAAAGAGCTTTTCTCTCGGGTTGGTAGGAAATGATGTGGGTAATATGATCTAAAAGCGCGCTTTTATAATCAAAACTTGTGCGCTGTGGCAAAGTTCCTTCTTCAAAAAAACGGTAAATGTCTTCAATGAGCCAAGGCTGTCCCATGGTTCCACGAGCGAGTAGAATCGCATCGCAGCCTGTGGTCTCAAAAATCCCCTTGGCCGATAGTGGATCAAATACATCGCCATTGGCGATGACTTTGATATTCTTTGCTGCTTTTTTAGCCATACTGATGTAGTCCCAGTTGGCAGGCCCTTTATACGCTTGCGCTCTTGTTCTTCCATGGATGCAGATAGCAGAAGCTCCCGCCTTTTCAGCGATCTCTGTAATTTCAGCAGAAACTATGGAGTTAGCATCCCAGCCAGCTCTAATTTTAACTGTTACTGGAATCTTAACTGCAGCAACCATGTTAGAGATGATCTCTCCAATTTTCTGAGGCATTTTGAGCATAGCAGAACCGCTACCATCTTTTGTTACCTTATCAACCGGACAGCCACAATTGAGATCCACAACATCAAAACCGAGATCTTCGATGATTTTGGCACAAGCTCCAGCAATTTCAGGTTTACTTCCGCAGATCTGACCTCCAATCGGATGCATAGATCTTTCAAAATCAAGCATGCGAAATGTATGAGGATCATTGCGGACCAAAGCATCCATTTTAACCATTTCCGTATAAATGAGCCCTGGTTTATAGCGAGATGTCATACGACGGAATGGCACGTCCGAGCACCCTGCTAAGGGGGCACAAAGGACATTAGAAGGGAGCTCAATGGATCCAAGCTTAAAGGGTTTTTTAAGAAAACTCATAGAAGGATCAAACGGATAATAATTTTTTCTAAAATGCTAAGAGCGAAAAAAGCAAGAAGAGGGCTTAGGTCGAGAACCCCTCCAAGCGGAGGGATGATTCGTCTAAATACGTTGAGATAAGGATCCACATAATGACTGACAAATCGCATAAAATTAGATCTTTCCAAAGAAGGAAACCAAGATCCTACAACCCGAACAAAAAGCAGAATCGTATAGGTGGAAAAAAGGAGATGTACAACGTAAATAAGGATTCCCATAAGGCTCTCTTTCAATCTAATGTTGAGAGAAGTATAGCTTAAGTAGGGCATTTCTTTCCATCTTTCTTAGGCTTAAAAACGATCAAAAAGACATAAAATCTTCTTTTATTTTTAAGTAAATCTTTTCTCCAGATAGAATAAGGGAGAAAATTAAAGAAATTTGAGAAAAGCTATGTTCTGGATCGGACTTTATCTAGACGGATCGATGGTCAAATGGGCCAAAATCAACCGGCAAAAGAAAAAAATATCTATTGAGCTCTTAAGAACCCTTCCTTTTTCTGAAGAAAACTCGTTTGCCTTTCCTCAAAATGCCTTAGAAGAACTTCCTTATAAGATCATTTCAGGTCTTGATAGCTCAGAAGTTCTCTTAAGAAACACGCAAGTCAAACTCCAAGATCAAAAAAAAATCTTAAAACTCCTCCCTTTTCAAATTGAGCCACAACTCCCTTGCCCTTCAGAAGATGCAATTGTCTCCATTCAAATGAGTCCAGGAGACGCCCCTAAAAGTTCAAAAATCTCTTTCTATGCAGCAAAAAAAGCAGCGCTACAGCACCATATAGACGCTTTAAAGGAAAAAAAAGCAGAGCCTGATGAAGTTTCTTGCATCCCAGCTGCTCTATGGCGCTTCACTGAATACCTTTTCCCTGAACTTTCCAATACTCTGATTCTTCATTTAGGAGCAAAAACAAGTACCCTTGTTGGAATAATGGATAACAGACCCTGTTTTTCCCACTGCTTTCCAGTCGGAAGCGAGCTTTTTTCTACAGCTTTAGACGTCGAAGGAAAAGATCTAACAAATCTCTTAGATCTTTCAGCTGAAAAACAGCCCGCTTTATACCAACTAACGCAGCACGCTAAAAAAGAACTCGATAGGGTTTTTACTTTTTTTCTCAAGAAACAAAAAGAGCCTTGGAATGATATTATTTTAACTGGGAACTTTTCAGGATTTCCCCTGCTAAAAGCTTTCATTGCTCAACATCTGCCAGACTCCATTCGATTGAATGAATGCACCTGCGGAGAATCTTATGATGCAACAACCTTGGAAGCATATGCTATCCCCATAGGGCTTGCTCTAGATGCTCTTGCTGTAGATGGCCATTCAACAAGATTTCGACAAGGAGATTTTGTAGCTCCAGCACAGAAAAAACGGCAAATCAAACTCTTTTCATCTCTAGCGCTGGCTTGCACCATTTTAGCTTCGACCACACTTTTAATCAGTAGCATGTACAAAGATCATAAGCTCAAACAGTTTGCTGACATTGTTCAGTCTTCCTTTTCTCTTCAGAATAAAAAAATAGACAGTTTAGAAGATCTTCAAAAAGAACTTTCTTCTTTAGAAGTTTCTTTAACCAAAGAAAAGGTTCCCTACAGCTTAATGCTTCCGGTCCCTAATGTTTCTGAACTCTTAGCGTGGCTCAGCTCCCATCCTGTACTCAACATGCAAATTCCTTCGGAAGAAGCTGGGGATGTCGATATGAAAAAAGTAAAATACAGCCTAGTCAAATATCCCAAGATATCAGCTACAGCCCTTCCCTATATTGCCAAAGTAGAACTAGAAATTGAAATCCCAAGCCGCACCTTAGCAAAAGAGTTTCAAGAATCGCTTCAAAAAGACCTTTCTTTTGTCGATACAAAAAAAGAGATCTCTTGGCAATCAAAAGGAACTACATACTCTATTTCTTTTTTCCTAAAACCTCGTTTAGAAGGAGGTAGAGCTTGAACTCCCTTTTTAAAATCGAATCTTTATCCTACTATAAAAAATACCTTTCTTTTCCTTTTTCCTTTCAGATTGGGGCCTGCCTTTTGATTCTTCCGTTCCTCATTTTCGCTACTTGCTTCGTCTTTGAGCAAAGAGAACTCTCTGAGCTCAATGAGCGTATCCTCTTGCTTCAAAAGAAACAGATGCGCAAAGAATTCCAAATGAAAACAGAAGAGCGAATCTTAAGTCAAATCGGCCAATCAGAATCTGGTTATTTAAAAGAAGTTTTGGAATCTATGGTATTTTTGGGATCTGAAAGGCAAAAATGGCAGCTATTTTCTCAACAAATAGAACCTTCTCATCCCATGAAACAAAGAGTGTCTTTTTTGCAGCAGGGCACTAACAAACTAGAATTTGTGCAAACAGATATACGTAAAAATGAACTGTTTCAAGAGACAGAAGAAAACCAAAAAAATGCCGTAGAACTTAGTGACGAAGATCTCAAAACCCTTCTCTGTTACATAGAAGGAGCTCAGATCCATCCCTACTCACCTAAAGAAAGAGCTCCTCAAATTCTACTTAAATCGTTTGAACTTGAGAAAAAAAACATCCCGGGCATCACAGATAAAACCTACCACGTTCAAATGCAACTTATTAAAAGAGAGGCCTTAGTAAAATAATGCGCTGGACCCTTTTTTTAGTCTCAAGTCTACTTTGTATCTTTTCTTGCAGTTGCTCTTTTAAAAGCAAAACAGCAGATGATTCTACCTTGGTCAGCATTCAGATCATTGACCGCAATGGGTTTGCTGAAACAATCAGCTCAAGCGATCGCTTGGGCCGTTATCAAAAGGCCGACTTTAAAGGAGCTCAGCCCTACCAAAAAGTTCTCCGCGTCTTTGGTAAAGATGAGCAAGGTCAGACACCTTCTATCATCACAAGCTACCACGCAAACGGTCATCTTTGGCAATATCTAGAAATTTCTAATGGTAGAGCTCATGGAACCTATCAAGAATGGCATTTTAACGGTCATAAAAAGATGGATTTGCATGTGATTGAGGGAATCCCAGAGCTTTCAGATGCCGCCTTAAAATCTTGGGTTTTTGATGGAACCAATCAAATTTGGGATGAACAAGGCGCGCTTGTAGCAGAAATCTCTTACGAAAAAGGTTTTTTGCAAGGAGACTCATTTTATTATTATCCAAGCGGTCAAATAAAAAGACAGATCCCTTATGTACAAGATGAAATGCATGGCTCTCTCATTTGCTATCATGAAAATGGAGACATTTCTGAAATCATCCCTCACATCAAAGGTGTACGTCATGGCATTGCTTCCTCTTTCTTTCCAAATAAAACGCTCGCCTATCAAGAGACCTTTGAAGATGGCCGTTTAATGGAAGGGCAGTACTATTCAGAAAAAGGGGATCTCATCAGCTCCATTTTAGCAGGATCTGGCAGACGCTACGAATCAGAATCTGGATCTTTAAAAAGACTTGTTCAATATGAAAAAGGAGTCCCTGATGGGCTCATTGAATGCTTAGATGACAAGGGAAATTTAAAGATCAGCTTCACACAAAAAGAAGGGAAAAAACACGGCGAAGAATGGGAATACTATCCCAAAGAATCCCCAAATGCTCCTTTAAAACCCAAACTTCTTCTTCATTGGCAAGAAGATGTTTTGCAAGGAATGGTCAAGACTTGGTTCCAGAGTGGGAAACAAGAAAGTCAAAAAGAGATGTATCAAAATAAGAAAAATGGTGTAGCGTACGCTTGGTATGAAAATGGGGACCTGATGCTTTCAGAAGAATATGAAAAAGATATTCTCTCTACCGGAACCTATTATAAAAAAGGGGACAAAAAACCTGTTTCCAAAGTTTTTCAAGGAAAAGGAATTGCCACCTTGTATCATCCGAGTGGTTATCTTTTACAAAAAGTTTCTTATGAAAAAGGGGCACCGTCTTTAGAAAATGACTCTACAAAATGATAAGATCCTTCTTAGGAAAACTCTTCGTGAAACACTTTGCTTTCTAAATTCGGAAAGAAAAGAAGCGGCATCAAAAGCGGCTTGTCAATTCTTGATCGAACATCTTGAAAACTCTTCTTTTAAGGTGCTTTCCTTTGCGAGTAAGCCTTTTGAAATCAACCTTTGGCCTTTAAATCGCTTCCTGGCTAAAGAAAAAAGGCTTCTTCTTCCTAAGATAGAAAAAGACCAAATCTCTGTCTATGAAGTAAATAGCGTCCACGACCTCAAGATTTCCTATGGAAATATTCAAGAGCCGTGTCCTACTCGATGCCATAAATTAGACACTTTTGAAGATCTATCTTTGATTTTAGTACCAGGTCTTGGTTTTGATGAAACCCATCATAGAATAGGCCATGGAAAAGGGCATTACGATCGGTTTCTTTCTTCTTTTACCGAAGAGCTAAAGTGGGGTATTGGATTTTGGGAGCAAAAGAAGCAAAGAGTTCCTGTTGAAGATCACGATCTAGCTCTTGATACTGTGCTTTTTTTCTAATCTGATTTATAAGCATCTTCCGCTTGTTTCTTTTCTTTCTTAGGAGGCTGACAGTAGCAGGGACCTGCGCAACTTGCAGCCATCACAGTAGCTCCTGCTGACACTGTTGTACACATAGCATAGAGGCTCTGATCGCCTTCTGTACAATACCAAAACACTTGATACGGTGTCATAGATTCTTTGTAATTTTGAAACGATTTCGGATCTCTTTCTCCTACAGGATTAGAAGATCCAAGTTGATCTTCTAAATACTTTGTTTCTTCCGGTTGCAGCTGTTTTTCTCCAATGTTAGTGCCATTGGCAGCCATAACCTTAGCATTTAAAATGAAAGGAGTGTTGTTATAAAGATATACACCAGAAAACCCACTTTGAGAAAAGAAAAGTACAAATAGACAAGATAATATGTATCTCATGGGGAATCCTGTTTTTTAGGTTTACACACTTTTTTTCCATCGCATAGACTTGTTCGGATCAAAGATCCGCTTTGAGCTCCCTCTGAAACACAAAAAACTTCATCATCTTCACAAAACCATTGTATCGTCATGGGAGTGATCGAACGAGAAGGACCTTGTGCCGGCGTGTCCTGGTTTGAGGAATACCACCGAATGGTCTTTTGCGGCAAGATGGTAGCTTCTCCTAAATGAGAACCATCAGCGCCTAAAACAACAGCTCTAAGAGTGTAATGGGTTTCATTTTGCAATTGAAGACTGGCAGCTTCGAGTGAAAAAGCTACAGCTAAAAAAAATAAAACGCCTAAAGAAATCTGCTTTATCATAAAAGACACCACCTAATTTGGATTGTCTAAATAAGCCCATTTAAAGTCCAGATTTCCCAAAGATGAAAGTGCGACATCTTTTAAATTTTGCTGTTTTACATACCGCATATGTTGGTGATAAAGAGGAATGATTGGCATTTCTTGCATGAGGATCGATTCACATTTTTTCAAAATAGCCATTCTAGATTCTTGTGACGCTGTTTCTGATGTATCTAAAAGATCTGTGTACTCTTTGTTTTCCCACTGCGTATTGTTGGTTGTCGCTCTCTTATACTTAAAGACGCTTAAAAAGTTTACAGGATCATTAAAGTCTGCAAACCAAGAGCTTGATGCAATCTGATAGTCTTGCTTTCCAATTCTTTCAAAATAAACTTTTCGCTCATTCGCCTCTAAATCAACATCAACACCAAGAACTCTTTTCCAATCTTGTTGAACAGCTTGTGAAATCACATGATTTTTTTGCAGTGTTGGATAAAGAAACGTAATCCTTGGAAAATCTTCCACTTTCATATTAAGCTCTTCAAGCCCCTTTTGAAAAAGAGCTTTTGCTTGAATCTCGTCACTATCTGGAAAATAGGCTTCTGCCTCTATTCCCATAGTTTCGGGAACAAAGCGAAGAGCAGGGGTGTATCCACCCTTGGCTACATGCTCAACTAAGTCTTTTCTATTGATCGCAAGAGCAAAAGCCTTGCGAATGTTCACGTTGTTAAACGGTGGCTTTTCCACATTGATACGGAAAAAATAAGTACTAAATGACGGGTGTACATGCATAAGATCTTTATTTAAAAAACCTTCGACTAAGTCAAATGGAAATATAGATAGGGGAGAGCCTGCCCAATCAAGCTGCTTTTTTTCAAACATTCTCATCTCTGTATCTTCCGTCACCATCACCAAATGGATACCTTCTAACTTAACAGCCTCAGCATCCCAATACTTTTGGTTTTTGACCGTATCGATGAAGTCGCTATGCTTCCACTGCTTTAAACAAAAAGGTCCTGAAGAAATTAAGGGATTGTGGTTTAGATCCCAACCGTGAAGATCCATCGCTTCATGCACAGGAAAGAATATCGAAAAAGACAGAAGTTCTAAGAAATAGGGGATAGGACGCTCTAAATCAATCTGCAAAGTAGATTCATCAATAGCAAAAACACCGAGATCAGAAATGGATTTTTCCCCTTTTTTAATCGCTTCTGCATTTTTAATGCAGAAAAGCTGATACGCATTCTCTGATGGAAATGATGGGGTTAAAGCTGTAGACCATGAATAGACAAAATCCTTGGCAGTGATCTTATCTCCATTGCTCCAATACGCATCTTTTAAATGAAAAATGTAGCGAGATCCAGCTTCATGAACTTCTACAAGTTTTGCTAAAGCAAGTTCACTTTTTCCTGTTTTGCCTTCTCTTGTAAGACCTTCAAAAAGCATGTTAATTAAGATTCTCTCATTGAGATCCCGACTTTTACGAGGATCTAACGTTCTTGGATCTGATACGAGATTAACACGAACTTTTTGATTTGGTTCTTTCGGTTTTGGCTGGCAAGAAGTGATGATAGAAAAAATAGCAATACAGAAAAGCACAATAGACTTCTTCATTTTTTACCCCGGGTGTCTCTCATCCTCTACTATCTCTGATTTTCTTTTGCCTTGCAATCTTTAAGTCTTTCCCTTAACCACTGCGTACTGAGCAGCTCCTAAAAGAGCTGTTTCAGGATTTAAGATCACTTGTACTCTTATGCCTGATAGGAGTGTCTTGAAGCGCCCTTTGTCGATGAAGGCTTTCATGAAAAGGCCATTCTTGAGCACTTCTAGTATTTTAGGAGCAATACCTCCTCCTATGAAAATCCCACCCAAAGATAAAAACTTAAGAGCTAAATTCCCCGCTTCTTCTCCATAGATCGAAACAAAAGTCTCTAGGGTTTTTACACAGGTTGGACACTTTTTAGAAACACCAAACTCTGAAATCACTTGAGCTGGATCTTCCTTTTGCATTCTTTCTCTCACTTCTGCTAGCTCTGACATTTTTTTCACTTGGGTAAAAAATTGGTAGATATTTCCAATTCCTTTTCCAGAAAGAAGCCTTTCAAAAGACACATGCTCAAATTTCGTCTTAAAATAGCGCCAAATTTCAATTTCTTCTTCTGTATTGGGAGCAAAATCTGCATGACCGCCTTCACTAGGGAAGGGATGATGGTTTTTCCCATCAAAATAAAATCCCGCTTCTCCAAGACCTGTTCCTGCTGAAATAAGAGCTCTGTTACCCAGTTTTCCTGTTCCTGCATTTAGGACAAAAAACTCTTCATCTTCCAAAACAAACGTGCCCCACGCATTGGCATGTAAGTCGTTGATCAGAAAAACAGAAGGTGTTTTTAAAATTATTTGAAGCTCTGATCCATCAATAACCCAAGGAAGATTAGTAGCGTGGCACTTGTTGTCTACAATTGGACCTGCTATTCCAAAACAAGCACAAGAGATCTCTATATCTTTGGGTAAAAAGGCGTTTACGATGTCGTTAAAATTTAAAAAGTCTTTACTCGCAAACCTTTGCTCTTTAAGTTTCTTCCGTGTTTTTAGATCTTCAAAAAGAGCCAAAACAACTTTTGTTCCACCAACATCACCTGCTAAAATCATCATGCACCTTTTTCTAAAGCATATTTTCTCATTCAAACAAAATAGGTATTTTTTGTAGATGACATTCTACTTGACGAGAAGACCTTTCAAGGCCAATCTATAGGAAAAAACCAATGCCAAGGAGTGCATAGTATGTCAAATGATCTCGCCAAGAAAAAAGCGCTAGACCTAGCTGTTGCTCAAATTGAGAAACAGTTTGGATCCGGTTCTATCATGACCCTCGGAAAACATTCCGCCTCTAAAGAAATCAGTGTCATTAAGACAGGAGCTATCTCTCTTGATGCAGCTCTTGGTATCGGAGGAGTTCCAAGAGGAAGAATCGTTGAAATTTACGGACCTGAATCTTCCGGTAAATCAACACTTGCAACTCACATTGTAGCTAATGTTCAAAAAAATGGAGGCCTTGCCGCTTACATCGATGCAGAACACGCTCTTGATCCTGCTTATGCAACAAAGATTGGTGTGAACTTAGATGAACTTCTCATTTCTCAACCAGATTCTGGAGAAGATGCATTAAACATCGCAGAAATGCTTGCAAGATCCAACGCTGTTGATCTTATTGTGATCGACTCTGTTGCTGCTTTAGTTCCAAAAGCTGAACTCGAAGGGGAGATCGGTGATTCATTCATGGGTCTTCAAGCTAGAATGATGTCTCAAGCTCTTCGCAAGCTCACAGCATCACTTTCTAAAAGCAATACATGTGCAGTTTTCATCAACCAGATCAGAGAAAAGATCGGCGTGATGTTCGGCAATCCTGAAACAACAACAGGGGGAAGAGCTCTAAAATTCTACGCTTCTGTCAGAATGGATATTCGTAGAATTGGGGGAATTAAAGGTCCTGATAACAGCGAAGTTGGAAATAGAGTCAAAGTCAAAGTCGTTAAAAATAAGATGGCTCCACCCTTCCAAGTAGCTGAATTTGATATCCTGTTCAATGAGGGAATTTCTAGAATTGGCTCTATCATCGATTTGGGTGTTGATCTCCAAATCATTGAAAAGAAAGGAACTTGGTTTAGCTATAAAACTCATAGACTAGGTCAAGGAAGAGAAGCTGCAAGAGACGAGCTTAAGAAAAACCCATCTCTTGTCGATGAAATAGAAAAACTCATTTTGCAAAAACGTTCTGAAAAAGGATTTGATCTTCCTGTTTCTAAAAAATCAGAAGAAGTTTCAGAAGTAATCGAAACGTTAGGCGAGTGATCCTAATGCTTGAGCGGCTTGGCTATGAAGCATGCCGCTCATCTTTTGAAAAGAAGGCGTATAAATGCCAAGCTCTTTTAAATGCTTTTCAAACAAAGACATCTCTTCTTCAAAAAACATAAAAGCTTTTTCCTTTCCAATCAAACGAGCCATGCTAATGTCTCGATCTTTTTTCTCATCTTGAAGCATGTCTCCTAAATCATCAGCAACTTGAAAAGCCATGCCTAAGTGATATGCAGCTTCTTTTACTCTTTCAAGAAGAGTTATGTCGCCACCGCCAAAGAGCCAGCCAAAAACAAAAGACACCTCAAACAAGGTCACTGTTTTCTTATAAATGACTTGTTTCACTGTTTCGATGTTTAGTGTAGGTGGGTATAGATCTAGGAACTGTCCTCCTGTTGCCCCTAAAATGCCTGAGCAGTGCGTTGCACTCTCTAAGGCAAGGCGACACACCAGGTCACTTGTTTCACTGGAAAATAGACCCGATTCTCGCATCTGCTTTGCATTGCAATGGATTCTTTCAAAGGCTGCTGTAATGAGTGCGTAGCTTGCAAGCAAAGCGATTGTTTCACCATAAACTTTATGAAGAGAAGGTTTGTCTCTTCTTTCATCATCGTTGTCCATGCAAGGAAGATCGTCGGCGATTAAAGAGGCTGTATGGAAAAATTCTACAGAAAGAGCAGCATCGGAAACATTGAGACCTTTTCCTTTGGATAAAGCTTCTGCAACCATCAAAACAATCAAAGGCCTAAAACGCTTGCCTCCATTGGTTAACGCATATTCGCAAGCATCTCGAAGTTTTGTTTTTTCACCAAAACTGGAAATGCTTTTTGCAATCTCTTGCTCGACTTTGTCTCGATAAGAAAAAAAGTGGGAACCTGTTACATTGCCCGCATGAAGTACTTTTTTATTAGTAGGGGCGTCTTGAATTTTCATTTTATTAAATATCCTGAGTAAACTGTTGCTTCAGTTTTCTTTTTGAGTTTGACGGGATCGATCCCTGAATATGCATGCAAGGGTAGCAAAGAACATCCTTTCCAATCAAAGTTCCAGGGCTTGTTACGCTATTGCATCCAATTTGAGATCTATCGCCTAAGATAACTCCAAGTTTATGAAGTCCTGTTTCTACTTTTTTATCATCGATCCACACTGAAACTTTCCCTTGATCTAAGCGGTAATTAGCGCAAGCGGTTCCTGATCCTAAATTACACTCCTGCCCTAAGATGCTATCTCCCACATAGTTAAAATGGGCTGCATGCGCTTTTTTCAAAAGAATACTGTGCTTGACCTCTGTGCAATGACCCACAATTGCTCCATCTTCCAAAATTACGTTTTCTCTGATGTAGGCGCCTTGTCTGATCTGACAGTTTTTTCCAATCAAAGCAGGACCTTTGATATAAGCTCCGGGTTCAATAACAGTTCCTTTTCCTATAGAAATGAGATGGGGATTTTCTAAATAGACTCCTTCTGGAATTTCTATTTCTATCACTCCAAGCTTTAACCCTTTAAGATAAGAGGAAAGGCCAGCTAGCGCATCCCAAACAGACTCTATTCCTTGAAAGAGAGGAAAGGATTCTATTGAAAAATAATATTTTGGATCTCTCATGAGCAAACTCTGGTTAAAAACCTAAATAAGATAGCTGCTTGAAGCCTGAAATACAAGCTCTATATTTCTTAAGAATATATCTTATATATATAGGATTCTTCTTATTAAGAGTCTGTGGAAATGTTGATAACTGGTGCGTGCTCCATAGATAAAAAAAACTGTTCATAATTTGTGCATGGACTGATGATGAATCGTCGATAACCCCCCTTTTCGAGCTCTGTCAACAAGTTATCGAACCTCTATCAACAGGTTATGAACTGAGTTTTCCACACCCTTTTTTAGCTTTTTCTGATACAATCTGTTTTTTAGCTTTTAGGTGGGTTTTGAAAAATAAATTTAACATTTCTTGTGATTACTTTCCAAAATGCTCTGGTTGTACACGTCAAGTAGACGTAAGAAATCCAGAAATTTGGAAAGAAATCTGTGCCTTTTTTGAAAAAATAGCCAGTTTTAGACCAGACCTTAGTTCTAAAGAAATCACGCAGTGGAGATCACGGGCAAAACTTGCTGTTAGAGGAACTTCTCAAAATCCCCTCATCGGTCTTTTTGAGCAGGGATCTCACAACGTAATAGACATGAAAAAATGCCCGTTACATTACCCTGTTATGGATGAGGCATTAGGAGAAATAAGAAAAGCAATCAGAGAATGCAAGGTGGATCCTTACCAAGAAAAAGGGCATTTAGGAAGGTTAAAGTATCTTCAGATGACGGTTGATAATCAGACTCTTAAAATACAGCTCGCTCTTGTTTTCAATGGAAAGCTTCTCGAAGAAAATGAGAAAGCTTTTGTAAAGCAGCTTTACAAAACAGGAAGGTTTCATTCGATATGGGCCAACTACCATCCTGAAAAGACAAACTCTATTTTCAATTTCGAATCTTGGGAGTTAATAGAGGGAGAAAAAAACTTTTTTCAAAAGATCAAAGAGATCTCTTTTGCCTTTCATCCGTCTTGTTTTTCTCAAGCCCATATTTCCTTTTTTGAAGAAATGATTGATTATATCGACTCTTTGGTCGAGAGTAAAAAATCCCTCTTTGAGCTCTATTCAGGAGTTGGCTGTATTGGCCTTTCTTTAGCTTATAAAGCTGCTAAAGTGATTCTTGTGGAATCTTCCCCTCATGCTAAAAGCTGCTTTGAAAAAACAGTGGAAAGTCTTTCTAAAGACATTCAAGAAAAATGCTTTTTTCTAAGTAGTAAAGCTGAGGAAGCAGATTTACAAGAGGCTGAAATCATTTTGGTAGACCCTCCAAGAAAAGGACTTTCAATAGAATGTAAAAAGAATATTTTCAGCTCAAATGCAACGCAGCTTGTCTACATCAGCTGCGGATATGAATCTTTTATGAGAGACTGCACAGAAATCTTAGAAAAAGGATGGAAGTTAGAAAATGCTAAGGGTTTTCTTTTATTTCCAGGAACCAATCATGTAGAGATTGTTGCGAGCTTTCTAAGGCATTAAGACTTTAAAAGATCATAAAGCGCATCCTTTTGGCTTTCATGAGCTAGCGATACCGCAGCATAAAGAGGTCTGGAATCTAACTTTTCTATGATAGAATAATCTAGCGCCGAAAAACGAATCCCAAAAGTTGATTTAGGGTGAGTGTCTAAAAAGAGACGAAGACTACGAAGCGTAGTTCCGTGCCCACTTTTTACTTCGATAGGTAAAATTTGCTCTTTTCTTTGGATAAGAAAATCCACTTCTGCTGCGCTGCTTTTTTCCTTTCTTTTCCAAAAATGGATTTCAGCTTTACTTTCTGGACTTGCATAGCAAAGAAGTTCTTGTGCAATGAAACTTTCTGCAATTCCCCCTCGATTTTCAAACCCTTCTAAAGGACGTAAAAACCATATAGAAATATCCGTGCCTAAAATAGTTTGACAAAGAGCAATATCTAGATAGACTACCTTAAACACATCAAAGTCTACTTCTGCTCCAATGGGAATTCCTTGTCCAGAAGATCTGCGGATAACATGAATGATGTTAGCTCTTTCTAAAAGCTCTAGAGCAGGAGCTAACTCTCGTTTTCTGTATTCTCCATGGATTTCTGAATAGGAAAATTCTTTTCCAACAAGATGTGGGATTTGTCTGAAGAGTTGTTCAAGGTATTTTACTTGGGCTTTTCTTGCATATTTTTCAAAGTCTTGTCGATAAGTTGCTGCAATTTGCTGCAAGACTTTTAAGGAAAGAGACGGCTCTCTTGTTGTAACCCATCTTTCTACAGATTCTGGCATTCCACCAATAGAAAGGTATTCCCCCAGTTTATCCAGAACTTTTGTGTGAATAGGATCTTCCATAGCCACGCCGATAGAGTGGGTTATGATTTCTTGAGCTATAAGTCGATCCCCTATAGCAACGAGGTACTCTATAAAGGACATGGGATACATGTAAAGCATGGAAATTCTACCGACAGGAACTCCAACTTTTTCAATCGCAAACTCCAAAAGAGACCCGGCTGCTATGACATGGAGAGCGGGCATTTCTTCATAAAAATAGCGCAAAGCTAAAATCACTTGAGGGGCTTCTTGAACTTCATCAAAAAATAAAAGGGTCTTTCCGGGAATTATGGGGGTCTTGAGAAGGAGAGAAAGGGCGAGAAGTAGTTTTTCGGGGATGAGGTCTTTTTCGAAGATGGCGGCCGCATTTTTTAGCTGCTCAAAATTCACCTCAACAAAGTTTTCAAATGTTTGTCCCAGCTTTCGTATCGCATAGGTCTTTCCTACCTGCCTAGCACCTCTTATTAGCAATGGTTTACGGTACGGATCATCTTTCCAAGTTCTTAGGTGAAAATCAATAAGTCTCTTAAACATGGTTATTTTCCAAGGGTAAAACGATCCGTTTTTGGTTGTTTTAAAGCCCAAAAGTACCACATTTTTGGTTGTTTTACAAGGATAAATAGATTTTTTTAAGAATAATCTACAGCCTAACTAGCCGATTCGCAAGTACCCTATCAGCTAAAACAAGTGCTGCCATTGCCTCTACAACAGAGGCTCCCCTGATTGCCACGCAAGGGTCGTGTCTGGCAGAATCTGGGAGCTTAAGGATTGATTTTTCTTTATCAAGAGAAATGGTTTCTTGAGGCTTTTTAATGCTAGATGTGGGTTTGAAAGCTACGTTGAAAATAAGAGGCGATCCTGTAGAAATACCGCCGAGCGTTCCCCCTGCATGATTGGTAGCTGTATGAACGTTTCCATCAATATCTAGATCAAAGCTGTCGTTATGTTCAGATCCTTTCATACGAGCTGCTTCAAAGCCGGATCCTATTTCAAAACCTTTCGTGGCAGGAATAGAGAGCATGGCGCAAGCTAAAAGTGCTTCGAGTTTATTATACACTGGATCTCCAAGACCAACGGGTAAATGAGCGATGCAAGTAATGATCCCGCCGAGCGAATCATTTTCTAATTTAACTTTTTCGATTTTTTCTAAGATCAAAACTTCTGTTGTCGGATCAGGACAAAAAATGGGACTTTTATGCGTTTTTTGTTTTAGCTCTTTAATGTTTGAAAGGTCTTGAGGGGGAATTTTGATTCCTCCCACTTCAGACACAAAAGCTACACATTCAATGCCAAAGTGAGCGAGTAATTTTTTTGCAATAGCGCCCGCTGCTACTCTTGCAGCTGTTTCTCTTGCAGAAGATCTGCCCCCTCCTCGGTAGTCAAAGATTCCATATTTTTCTAAATAGGTAAAATTGGCGTGACCTGGTCTATAGAGATTTTTAAAGGTTTCGTATTGATCGGGCTGCGCGTCTTGATTTTTGATGAGAAGAGCAATAGGGGCTCCTGTTGTTTTTCTTTCAAAAATACCTGATAAGATTTGGATAGAGTCTTCTTCTTTGCGAGGACTTGTATGAGGGTTATTACCAGGTCTTCGAAGGGCAAGCTCTTTATCTATGTCTTCTTTAGAGATTTCAAGGCCTGCTGGACAACCATCAATGACTACACCAATAGCAGGTCCATGAGATTCTCCAAATGTTGTGATACGAAAAATTTCTCCAAAAAAATTAGAAGCCATAGTGAACATGTTCCTGTTGGGTAGCAATGAAAAGCAGTTTTTCTAAGACATTTTCTTTATGTACATCCACCCAAATAGCATCGATGGATTCATAAAGAGGTTTTCTTTTTTCATAGATAGCATGAAGTGAATCAATAGGATGATTTTGATCTACAAAAGAAGGGATTTTGTTTTGCAAAATTTTTGTTTGAAGGGTCGAAAAAGGGGTTTTTAAATAAACAAACTGTCCTATCTTTTTTAGATGAGAGACGTTATCAGCGTTTAAAATACTCCCCCCCCCTAAGGCAATGATAGAAGAAGATTTAGGGCTAAGTGTTTGAATGACCTTATTTTCTAACTCTCTAAATCCTTGCTCTCCTAGTGATTTGTGGATTTCGCGTATAGAATTTTTTTCCTGATACAGAGCAATTAAAAGATCGTCAGTGTCTATGAAAGGGAGGCCTAGTCTATCTGCTAATAACTTTCCAAAATGTGTTTTCCCGCAGCTTTTAAAACCAAATAAGATGAGAGTTTTCATGAAATGTCTATTTGAGCTCCTATTTTGGAAAAGTCTTCGCAAAATCCAGGGTATGTCTTAGCTATACACTCTATGCCTTGAATACAGCTTGATCCTTTTGCTGATAAAGCAGCTACTGATAAACTTAGTGCAATCCGATGGTCATGATGGCTATTTACAAGGGCGCCATGAAGAGTGGACGGATGGATGATGAGCCCATCTTCTTTTTCTTCAATTAAAGCGCCCATTTTCCTCAGCTCAGAAGTGATGCAAGAGATCCTGTCCGATTCTTTTTTCCGGGCAATAGAGGCGTTTGTGATCTCAGTAGAGCCCTTTGCAAAACAAGCGATGACAGATAGGATTGGAAGAGCGTCAATGCAACAATTGAGATCTATTTTTTTTCCTTGAAGAGAAGGAGTTTTTTCTATGGAAAGTGTTTTTTCAATAGGGTCAACAGAAAACCTAGCCCCCATTTCCTCTAAAATACAAAGAAGAGCTTTGTCTCCTTGTATGTCGTTTAAATCGACATTGTGGAGCACGAGTTTAGATTGATTTAAAAGAGCTGTAGCAACAGGGAAAGCAATCGTACTCAAATCTCCAGGAACCTTGTATGAAAAGCTGTTAATGGATCCAGATCCATACATCTCATAGTATGTATAGTCTTGCATCTTATAATAAGGAATGTTCAAGCGCTTAAACCAATCCAAGGTCAAATCAATCCAAGGTTTTTCTCCTGGATTTGTCACATGGAGTTTGATGGGATGAGGAGCAAAGGCTCCAGCAATTAAAAGACCAGAAACAGGCTGGGAATCCTGTCCATCTAACTGTGCAAAATCTTTTGTAAAGGGACCTTTGATGATAAGAGGAGCAAAATCGTCGCCTCTACTAGAAGCTGCAAAGCAACCCAATTGCGAAAGGGCCTCTAAAAGAGGTTTAATGGGTCTATTATGGCGAATTGAGCTGTCACCTGTTAAGATACAGTACTCTGGAATAAGGCCTGAAAGAGCCCCGATTAAACGAAGGACTAGTCCAGAGTTGCCGCAATTAATCACATCATCAGGTGTTTTTAGTTTTCCAGAGCACCCTTCAATGAAAAGAGAATCTTTTTGAACTTCTACTTTAGCACCTAAAAGGCGCACAGCACCAATCATAGCATGAGTGTCTGGAGAGTCTAAATACGACTCAATATGGGAGGTTCCTTTTGCTAAAGCGGCAAAAAGAATCGCCCTTAATGTATGGGATTTAGAAGAAGGGAGAGTAAGGGCTCCTTCAACTACTGAAGGAGTAATTGCAAAATCAACCATACGTAATCTCCATCAGGTTCAGTGTTGATTCAAGCTCTTCGTTAGAAACAGCTCTGCAATAAGCCCCCTCAAAAGGCAGAGCATGACCGACCTTGTCTATTAAGACAAAACGAAGCTTTTCTAAAGATCGTTTTTTATCATGGGTAAGAGCTTTTAAAAGAGCTTCTCTTGTGTAGTTCTTCGGAAGAGAAAGAGGAAGGGTTGCGTATACAGAAAAAATTCTTTCAAAGTCTTTTTCCCCTAAATATCCAAGTTCTTTACTTAAAAAAGCCTCTGTAACGCAGCCTATAGCAACAGCTTCTCCATGCGATATTTCGTAGAAAGAAAGAGCTTCCAGGCCATGTGCAATGGTATGGCCGAAGTTTAAAATTCGTCTTAATCCAAGCTCTTTAGGATCCCTTTCTACAATGTTCATTTTGCCTTCAATAGATCGTGCAATCAAGGAAGGATCTGATAGAAAAACTTTTCCATTTTGGTGGTTTTTTTCAAGTAGGTTCCAAAGAAAAGCATCTGAAATAAGACCCATTTTCAAACTTTCAGCAAGGCCATTTCTGAGTTCCTTTTCAGGAAGGGAAGCTAGTACTTGGGTATCGATCAAGATGCTTTCTGGATGATAAAAAGTACCTAAGAGATTTTTGCCAAAAGAAGTATTGATGGCTGTTTTTCCTCCGATGGAAGCATCAACCATAGACAAAAGAGTTGTAGGAATGAAGACAAGAGGAACGCCTCTTAAATAGGTAGAAGCGATAAAACCAACAACATCAGTTGTGGCTCCCCCACCGAGTGCGATGATGAGAGTGTCTCTGCCATATCCCTTTTCAAAAAGCTTTTGCTCAATGAGATATTTTGTTTCATGACTTTTAGCCTCTTCTCCTCTTGGAACTGTGAAAAGATCTACTTCTAAAAGTTTTGCTAAAGGATCTCCATAGAGCTCTTTGACCGATTCATCTGCTATGACCACACCTTTTCTTTTTCTTAGCTGCAAAAGATCTTTAAGAGAGTTTTTTTGTAAAAGATCTTGTTCGATGTAGATCTTTGTAGAAGGATAAGAAAGAGTCTGTTGCATGTTAGATCCAAAATTCTGTTTGCGCGCGCGCCTGGTTAAAAAACATTTCTTCTCCATAAACTACCTCTGCCCCAAGCTCCAAGGCTTTTTGTAAAAAAGGCGTCTTCCTTGGATTATAGACAACATCCATTACAAGAGTGGAGCTTTTTACCTCAGAATAATCAAATTCTCCGGGATCTGGCGAGCAATTGATCACAATATCATAATGTTGAGGGGTTTTGTGTAAAAATTCACATCCGACCTCAAGAGCCAAATCGACCGCTCTTTGAAGCGTTCTATTCAAAATCTGGACTTTTGCACCTCTTAGCTTTGCTTCAAAAGCAATCGCTTTAGCTGCGCCTCCGGCGCCAATCAAAACTAAGATCTTATCTTTGACAAGAAGCTTGTTTTCAATTGCATCAAGAGCTCCTTTTCCGTCGGTATTCGTGCTTAAGATTTTTTCTTTTGTGATTAAAAGAGTGTTGATTGCCTTGGTGGCTTTTACATTAGAATCAACCGGATCTGTTAAGGGAAATGCCGTTTCCTTCAAGGGCATTGTAACGCTAAGTCCCCGAAATCCTAAGCTTTTAGCTAGGGGAAGAAAAGAAGAGAGCTCTTCTGGCTTTACAGCCATTTTTACATAGACAGCATTGATGTTTTTTTCTTTAAAGACTTTGTTGTGATAAAGGTGTCCTAAGCTTTTATCAACAGGGTCTCCAATCAGCCCATACAAAACAGTTTCTTTGTTTAAATGATGGTAGCGATAGATGTCCACAAGTTCTGAAACGCAAAGCTGTCCAGGAGCTGTTTTTGACTCTTCATCTAAAGCTGCATAGTCGATGAGATTTTCTATGATAGGGCCTAAAACTCTTGTAAAGCTCGCCCGCTTTCCCATACAAATGACACTTAAATCAGATTTTTCCTTAGCAAACAAAAGCATAGAAAGCGCTTCATTTGTTGAAGAAGCAAAGGCAGCTATTTTGTATCCAAAAGCTGGATATTTTTTCATATGGAGGTAGATGTCTTGCCAATCTTTTTCGGTAGATTGATTGATAAAGTGGTGTGAAAGGATGAATTTTATTTGAGGATAGTTTTGAAGAGTTTTGCTTAAAAACTCTTCTTCGATATCTGATTCTAAATCAAAAAAAGCAGGTTTTAGCTCAAGAAGTTTAAGGAGTAATTTTTCTCTTTCTCCTTCAAATTTCCCCCCGTGCAAAACACTTCTTAGTGTCAACATGACAGGCTTTTTACTATTTTTGATGAATAGGTCGATAAGGGTAAAATCAAGAGAAGGAAAAAGATCAAGGCGCAGCTCTATGCCATCAATAGAATCGATGGCATTTGGAGCTAAGAGTTTATCTAAAGAAATAAAAAGCATAAAGAGCCTTCAAAAATTAGCTAAGCTCTAAAGATACCTTATCTTTGCTTTTCCAAAGAAATGCAATCGTAAGACTACTTGCTAAGCCTAAACAGATCCAGTACCAAGAAACGCTCATGACCCAGTTTGTTTGCTTGAAAAGCCATAGGGAAATAGCAGCAGCAGGTCCTCCGAGTAGTTGTGATCCAAGCGCATATCCAAAAGAAATGACTGCATAGCGATGAGCTTTAGGAATCAATGTTTGGGCCCATGCATGGAAAGGAGCTGAAAAAGCAACGCCAAAGAGGACAAGGCACACTCTTGCAATCAAAACGCTCATCAAAGTCCCCTCTTGGATCAACATGAAAAGAGGGATAGCGCTTAAAGCCGCTCCTAAAGAGGCGCTGAGCATGAGTTTTTCTCTTGAGA
Organism: uncultured Chlamydiae bacterium; assembly: GCA_903824495.1. Classification (GTDB taxonomy): domain Bacteria; phylum Chlamydiota; class Chlamydiia; order Chlamydiales; family Rhabdochlamydiaceae; genus CAIJXB01. The sequence goes on along the minus strand of CAIJXB010000026.1, from coordinate 209,990 downwards.
TTTTAGAAGAGAGCCATCCAAAAAAGGGTAAAGCGCAAAGGTCAAGAAAAAGCAAGGATGTGTTAAGGCCCATCATTTGCGATTTTGTAAGAGTGGAAATCAAAGGAACAAATCCATTCATCAAGATCATAGCAATAGAGTACGTTGCATAAGAAAAACCAGAAACAATCATAATGGAAAGAAGTGGTTTTTTGTAGGTCCAAAAAATCTTTCCAAGATCGTTTAATTTGTTTGCAAAAGGAAACGGTTTTTTTGTTTCCTTTTCAAATGTTTTACGGCGCGTCATGCATCCAAAAAGAGTCATGACACATCCAAATAGATACAGAAGTCTCCAAAGAGAATCTACTTTTTGATAATGGCTTAGCAAAGAAACTCCTGCTGATGCAAGAAGAATACCTCCAATTGTTGAAGCAGAGTAAAAACTACTTAAGAGGTCATGTTTTTTTTCAGAGGAGTTTTCAAGAAGAAAAATGGCTCCACCCATTGTTTCTCCGGAGGAAAAGAAGTTTTGCAAAACTCTTCCCATGCAAAAAATCACAGGAGCCATGATTCCTACTTGCAAGTAGGTTGGACTAAAGGCAATTGCTCCCGAAACAAGCGACATTCCTAAGAGCGCTAAAAAAAGAGCTCTGCTTCTTCCGTATGCATCTCCAATATACCCAAAAAACAAAGATCCAAGAGGTCTTGCAAGCATTCCAAGTGGAATCATGGCATAGGTTAAAATAAGAGCAGTAACCGGCTCTTTTTCTGGAAAAATCAAAGGGGCTAAAAAAGGAGATAGAAAACCAAAAAGAGCAGCATCATAGTGCTGAAAAATGTTTCCAATACACGCAGTTATAAAGTTGACACTAGATGATATTTTTTGCATTCACGCTTCCTACGCCGGCACAACCCGGATCAGGTTTTGAGGGTTTTTCTCAGCCAAACCTGTAATGTTTGGCACCCCTGGTGTTTTTGAATTTAAATGTCTTCTTTTGAAGAAGATGCCTTAAAGGATAGGATGTTTTTTTGTTTTTTTCAATCTGACTTTTTCAAGATTAGAAGGGAAATGTTAAAGCGCTTGTTTTTAGGTGGCTATGCTTGGAGCATTGTAAATTGTTTATTTTATTGTATGAAATATTTTTCTTTTTTAGGAGAACCTAAGTAGGTATCTAACCGATTAAGCCACCCTTCGAGCCATTGCTCTTCGTTCCTTTCTGGGGGGGAATTTAGAACTCTTTCCCTAAGGATCTCTTTTGCCGTTTCTACAAAGTCAACAAGAGGTTCTTCTGAACAATGAGGAAGACGCTGTAGAATCTGTAGCAATCCCCACCCTTGCCCGTTATAAGACTCTTGAGGGGAAGTTCCGCTTCCTTTGAAAGTTAAGTAATCAACAAGGGCGTAGAGACCTTGGGGATCTTTAGCAAAACGATAAAAGAGATGAATTATTTTACCTCTTTCCACCTCAGGAGAGAGTTCAATCATCGAAGGAAGAGCGTTTTCAAGCCTGTTTGCTATAAAAATGGCTTGTAAACTTCTTGTCTCAAATAGAAACTCACGTAAACTTTCCATTTTTTGGCTATGAATGTCTTCATAGAAACTTTCCCGAGAATCCCATGGACATCCTTGAGCATTTTTTAACCAATTAAGTAAAATCACGCCTTCTTTTAGCAGAAACTGTAGTAGAGATGGGAAGGTTTCATAGAACTGTTCTCTTTTGCTCTCAGGATACCAGATAAAATGACCGATTCCAAGTGAGGCAAAATTTTCCCCTTTTTTCCAGTGCGTTAACTCTTCCATGGCGCCGTCACATTCATTTTCCCAAATTTTCTCTCCGATTTTATTGGCATCTTCAAAAGATATGGAAAGAGGAAATACTTTTTCTAAACACAGGAGAAAAAGCAAGAGAGACAGAAAATATTTTTTCATTCTAACCCTTCTGTATCTAAATAACGACTTTTTAAGTCGAGTATTCTTTGGACGGCTTGATCAACTCTCTCTTCGGAAATACGTCCCATTTTGACGGCCTTAATGAGAGATCTATGAATCCGCTGAACATCAAGAGCTGTTAGCTCGAATCCTTTATATTCTCCAGAGAGAAGTTTTCCACCTAAGATCAAAAGATCGCACCCAGCATTCAATGCTTGAATTGCAGCTTCATCCACTGTGTGGCATTTTTTTAAAATGCCTCGCATCACAAGAGAATCAGAGACAATTACACCTTGAAATCCAATCGTCTCTCTTAGGTAGGTGAGAGTTTTTTCTGAAAGTGTAGAGCAGTTTTCTGTATCAAAAGCAGGGACAAGAATGTGGGCTGTCATAACAGCGTCTGCATCTTTAGCCAGTCCTGCAAAAGGAAGAAGTTCAACCTTGTTTAATTCCTCTTTCGATTTATGAATAATTGGTAAATCTTCATGAGAATCAATACTTGTATCGCCATGACCTGGAAAATGTTTAAGAGTCGCAATGATATGAGCTTGTTTATAGCCATTTAAAGCCTCAGATCCAAATGCAAGGACAGTTTCTGCGTTGCTACTAAAAGAGCGCATTCCAATCACTGGATTTAAAGGATTGCTGTTTACATCAACAACAGGTGCAAGGTTCATGTTGATGCCAACAGCTTTCATTTCTAGCCCCATAGTAAGAGCTACTTCTCTTGCATGGTAGGGATCAGAGTTTTCTGCTATTACTTTATTGCTGGGGAATTTTGTGAATCCGTTATTCAATCGACTCACAGGTCCCCCTTCTTGATCCACTGCAATTAAAAGAGGGATGGGATTTTGATTACTTTTGGTCAACTCTTGAAGTCCCGAGCTTAGGAGCTGAACTTGCTCAGGAGAGTAGAGACCATTGCACCAATTGTAGTAGATGATACCGCCAACCTTCGTCTCTTGGATAAGGATTTCGGCCTCATCATTTGCCTTTTCTCCATTAAAATGGACCATTAGCAATTGACCTAATTTTTCTTCTAAGGTCATTTCTTTTAGAGAGTATGAAGCAAAGCAAGAAATGGAAAGGCAGATAGAAAGGATCATTGGTAGCAGCTGAAAACTCACGTATTCCTCACACTCAATTCTCAAAAGTAACCATATCCCTCAAGCTACTAAAAGACAATGCATAGCTGGTTAGGATCAGCTCTTATTATATTGGATATCTAGCCAAAAGTCATTTTTTTGACCACTTATGGCTAAATATCGACGATAATCAGCCATAACTCAGAAAAAAAGATAGATTTGGCTGAGTATCTATAGATAAGTGGCCATAAGTGTTTTTTTCTTTGAACTCAATGGAAACGATTCGAAGCATCACTTTGCCGGCGCCGGCAATTCAATAACGAATTGAAAAAAAAGAGAAAGTAGCAACTGCTTCCGTTTTCAGTTAAAAGTTGCTAACAAAAAAAATCTGAGTGGTGAGATTCGAACTCACGACCTCTTGCACCCCATGCAAGCGCGCTAGCCAAGCTGCGCTACACCCAGATAAGTATTTTATTTTAGTTAGATAGAAGTAAGGCCTTCGAATTGAAAGTCTGCTTTTTTGAACTCTTGAACGCCGATGCGAGCGCATTCTTCAATGATTTTTTCAAGAACGTCGCCTGCGTGAACTTCAGCAGCGGCAATGTCTACAGAAATGGAGGCTGAAAAATTAACACCAGCTCTCACTCCGTTGACTTTAAAGTTTGCGTAGATCGCTTCTTTTTTCTTTAAAATATTTTTGAATCGAACGAGGTTGTTTTCAGCGAGATCTTTCATAGTAGTACCAAGAAGTTATAAGAATAAGGTAAGATCGTAGGTTTTTACCCCGTTTCTGTCAATAAAGAGGTGCTTGTTTGAAAAAAAAGCGTCGAGCTGAGATGATCTTTAAGTTTATAAGGAGTTTTTATGAAAATGGAGAAAAGCTGGAGAAGCAGACTAGAAAGCGAAATCTCACTACCCTATGTTCAGCAGCTCAAGGAATTTTTAGATTCTGAGCTAAAAGCTGGAAAGCTCGTATATCCACCTCAGGAAAAGATCTTCTCGGCCTTTTTAGAAACCCCTTTTGATCAAGTAAAGGTTGTGATTGTAGGTCAAGATCCGTATCACGGAGAAGGACAAGCTCACGGTCTTAGCTTTAGCATACCGGAAGAGATCAAAAAGCTTCCTCCCTCGCTTAAAAACATCTTCAAAGAACTCCACAGCGACCTAGGAATCCCTGCTCCCCAAACAGGCTGCTTAACGCCTTGGGCGAAACAAGGTGTTTTTCTTCTCAATGCAACACTCACCGTTCTTGCTGGAGAGCCAAAATCTCATTTTGGAAGAGGTTGGGAGCGCTTTACAGATAGTGTGATTCGGGCCTTAGCAGAAAAACAAGATCCTATCGTGTTTCTTCTTTGGGGCAAATCAGCGCAAGATAAAGGTGAAAAAATTCGTGAGATCAACCCTAATCACTTAGTTTTAACAGCGGCGCACCCCTCTCCATATTCAGTAACTGGATTTTTTGGATGCCGTCATTTTTCTAAAGCAAACGAGTTTTTAGTGAAGTCAGGAAAAGTTCCTGTTTCTTGGGAGCTTCCATGACTCTTGAAGAAGTGTTAGAGAGCTTTCATGAAAAGCTTTTGAGCCAATATAAGCAAACTGCTTTAACAAAAGCTTTTGAAAGGATTTCAGATCGATATCGAAAGGAATCAGGCTTTTTTCTGCAAACAGAAGAGGAAAGGTGGGCTTATTTATTCACGAGGCTTCCTGCAACGTTTGGTGTGGCTCAAAAAGTCTTTGAAGAGCTGAAACAAAGATGTCCAAATCTAAACCCTCAGAGTCTTTTAGATGTGGGAGCAGGTCCTGGAACTGGAATGTGGGCAGCAGCGAGCGTGTTTGAAGAAAGTCTACAATCTTGCACTCTTTTTGAAAAAGATCAGCACTTTGCAACGATGGGGAAACAATTAGCTGAGCATTCTTCTTTTCCAGCTGTTCAAAAAGCGGAGTGGAAAAGCGTGGATATGACAAGACCCTTAGAGATCGAGCCTCATGATCTCACAATCCTTTCTTATTCCATCGGCGAAATAAAAGAATCCTTCTACAAGCCTCTTTTAGAGACGCTTTGGAATTCTACAGGGAAGGCGCTTGTGATCATAGAACCTGGGACGCCGAGCGGATACCACCGTATGATGAAGATCCGCGATATTTTACTTCAGCTTGGTGGATTTTTATGGGCTCCTTGTCCGCATCATCAAAAATGTCCTATTCTAGAGGGTGATTGGTGTCATTTCTCTGCAAGAGTTTCAAGAACATCCCTTCATCGAAAACTTAAATCTGCAGATCTTGGATACGAAGATGAGAAGTTTTGTTATCTCATCTTTGGAAAAGAGCCTTGCGCTGCATATCAATCAAGAATCATTCGTCATCCAATGAAGCATTCAGGCTTTGTAGAAGTCGTTCTTTGTCAAAAAGAGGGGATTAAAAAAACCATCTTTTCTAAAAGAGATAAAGAAAAGTATAAGGATATTAAAAAAATGAATTGGGGTGATGTGATTTCTTGAATTAAAATAATTATGCCTCGTGCAAATTAATTCATTTCGTGTTATAATATTGCGTATTATTAAATTAATGTAATGGTATGTAACATGGAATATAATGCTTTTTTAGTTTTCTTAAACCAAATAGCCAATCAAAAAAAGGCTAGGGTGGTTGTTCAAGGAAGTATTATATTTATTGAGACAGCTTCCCAAAACGGGCAGTGGAACCTTTCCACAAAGGTCTCAAGCTCTGAGATTAGGAAATTAGAAAAATCATTAGGTATGCCATTTTCAAAAAATTCCTTGAAATGGCAAGGAAAAGGGGCCTATCTTAAAGCAGATCGAGATACCGATTCCCTCTATCTCATACAAGAAATAATTTCATCTAAGAAGTATATCCCCTTCAAGCACTTGATAGAAGACTTCGCATCCGTTGCAAACGAATGGAAGGAAATTCTTGATCAGTGTTCTGAAGACGAAAATTTAATGCTAGATCTTGGTTAAAAAAGTCATAAAAAAGATGACTTTTTGTAAAAGTTTCGTATAGTAGATTTCTACTATTTAAGAGATTTATCCATGAGCTCATCCGATTTCAAAAAAGTTTTACCCTACGCCCTTGTTGTCTTTTTTGGATATGTAGGCTTTTCTATGCCTCTACCTATCCTTCCTGAAATGTTTTTAGATTCTGAGGTTGGCATTTTACCCTCCAGCTACTCGAATCAATTAAAAACTTTTTTACTGGGGTTGATCATGTCTGCCTATCCAGTAGGTCAGCTCATAGGATCCCCTATTTTAGGGAAATGCTCCGATAGATGGGGAAGGAAGAAGATCATCCTTATTTCGCTTTTTGGCTGCATGCTAGGGTATGTTTTAACGGCCTTAGCAGCAAGATCCTACTCTGTGCCTGGGATTTTCATGGGACTCTTATTTTGCGGGCTTTGTGAGGGAAATATAGCCATTGCGCAGTCGGTCGTCGCTGACTTGGCAGCAGGGCCTGGAGGAGATAAAAAGAAAACTATCTACTTTGGATGGCTCAATTTATTTGTATGCTTTGCATTCATCATAGGTCCTATTTTGGGAGGTCAGCTTTCGGATTCTTCTTTAATCAGTTGGTTTACATTCTCTACGCCCTTTTGGATAGCTGCAGCCATGACCCTTGTTGGAATGGGGATTATTCTCTATTTTTCTGAAGAAACGAAAGTGAGATCGATTCAAGACACGGCTTTGGGATATTGGGAGAGTTTTAAAGAAGGGTTGATGCAAAAGTCACTTAGTAAAATGTATCTTGTGAACTTTTTTCTGGCACTCGGTTATTTTTCTTATTTCCGATTTTTTCCTGTCTATTTGCAAAACACGTTTAACTTCTCCTCTTCTTTACTTGGATATACAATCGCCTACGGTTCTGTTGCATTTGCAGTCGCAGCGTTTTTGTTTTTAGGACCGATCTCTAAAAGAATGAGCCCGTACAAAGCGGTTGGTTTGTTCTCTACTTTGCTCGCCTTTTCATTTGTCCTTGTCATAATACCAGCGCCTTCTTGGAGTCTTTTATTCACAACAATTCCTGCAAACATTTGTCTTGCGGTTGTTATGACATATGCATCCGTTCTTGTTTCTAATGCATCCTCCTCCTCTTTCCAAGGGCAAGCACTTGGCATGCTCACATCTGTGCAGGTGATGGCAGAAGCTTTGACTGGAATTGGTGGAGGGCTGCTTGCCGGACATTTTTCTTCTTTACCGATCATGATCGGTGCATCAATGCTCGTCATCTCTTCCGTATTTTTATTTGCATTTAGAGAAAAAAAAGTAGATCATGCTCCTTAGTGAACAACTAAGAGGTATGTATGTTGCAAGGATCGATTGTTGCTTTGATCACTCCCTTTTTAAAAAATGGAGATGTGGACCTGGTAAGTTTTAAACGTCTTATTCATTTTCATATTGAGCAAGGCACAAAGGGCCTTGTGGTTGCAGGAACTACAGGAGAATCTCCCACTCTTTCACATGAAGAGCTAGATCTTCTTTTTGTCACAGCGATCAAAGAAGCAAGAGGAAGAATACAGGTCTTTCCAGGAGTTGGAACGTACAATACCAAAGAGAGCGTCGAAAGAACTTTGCGAGCTAAAGAGCTTGGCGCTGATGGATGTCTTGTGATCTTTCCTTATTACAACCGTCCTAACTTTCAAGGTTGTTTAGAGCACTTTAAAGCTATATCTGATTGCAATCTGCCAATGATTGTCTACTATCATCCAGGAAGAACAAGTATAAATCTTTCAGCCGAGCAGCTTGCGGAAATTTGCGCTTTACCGAGCGTTGTTGCTTTAAAAGATTGCTCTGGTAATGTGCCTTTTGCGCTCGATGTCATGAAGCGCTGTAACAAATCGCTGCTTTCAGGAGACGATCCTTTGATCTTGTCCTATATGGAAGGTGGAGCCCACGGTATTATTTCTGTTTTAGCCAATCTTTTTCCAGGTCAGTGGAATCTTTTGATTGAAGCATCGCTTAAAGGTGATATGGAAACAGCAAAGGCCCTTTATGAGCAAATGGAGCCTCTTTGCAAGGCTATGAGCTTAGAGACGAATCCTCAGTGCATCAAATATGCCATGAGCCTTATGGGCCATTGTAGCCCTGTTTTAAGGCTTCCTTTGATCTTGCCTCAGCAAGAGACTCGTCTACGTATAGAAGAGGCTCTAGAGCTTTGTAAGCAAGTGGTCGCCTACGCGTAAAGCGTTTGCGATGATCGTTAAGCTTGGGTTGACAGAAGAGCTTGAAACAAAGAAGCTCCCATCGACCACGTAGAGATTATCTAAATCATGCGCTTTGCAATTGCGATCGAGCGCTGAAGTTTTAGGGTCATCTCCAAAGCGAACAGTTCCATTTTGATGAGCGGTTCCACCTAAGGGAATCGCTTGGCTTAAATAGAAATTGTGATACCCAGCTTTTCTTAGCATCTGTTTCAATTTCTTAATCAAATGATGGTGCGATTCTTGGTTGTTTTTCTTGTAAAGCAGCTGTACATTTCCGCCTGGAGCTAAAAGAACACGATTAGAAGGATCTGGTAAATCTTCTGTTGTCAGCCAAAAATCAAGAGAGTGTTTTGCTACCTCATCTAAAATAAGACGCGGTGCAAAAGGAGGAGCATCAGATTTAAGCATATAGCCATCTGATTTTCCAAGCATTTGAATGTGACCAAGGGGAAACTTCCAATCATCAGCTCCAAAGTAAAAATCGTTGATTGCAAGCGTTTTTTGAAATGGCGCAGAGCTTTTTTCTGTCGAGACAGCAAGAAGCGCTGAGTTGTTATGGCACATATAAAAACGCCCGACTACATCAGAACTATTGGCAAGGCCATTTGGGTGCTGTTGATTTGCTGAGCGAAGTAAAAGCGCTGCAGAGTTAATGGCTCCACAAGACATAACAACAATTTTTGCTTTAAAAAACTCTACTTTGCCGTTTCTTTTCACAACAACTTTAGATATTTCCTTTCCAGAAGGAGATGTCTCTAATTTTTCTACAAAGGCATGAGTAATTAGTGTGACATTTGGATACTGCTTTAAAGTAGGATCGATGCAAACAACTTGCGCATCCGCCTTGCCGTTCACAAGACAAGGGAATCCATCGCACGTATTGCATCTCACGCAGGGACTTGCTTCTCTTTTCGATTCATCGAGAATAAGGCCCACTGGAAGAGGGAAAGGCCTGTGTCCTGCGGCTTTTAACTTGTCGTGAAGTTTTTGGATACCGGGATCGTGTGACAAAGGAGGGAAAGGATAGGGATCATCAGTGGGTGAATCTGTTGGATCTATTCCTCTTTGCCCATGAACATGATAAAGTTTTTCAGCTTGTGTATAGTAAGGGGCCATCTCTGCATAAGAAAGAGGCCATTTAGGGGAAATTCCATCTTTGTGATGAAGCTCTCCAAAATCCTTTTCTCTCATTCTTAAAAGAGCTGCTCCATATACTTTTGTGTTGCCTCCCACAAAATAGTGAATGCCCGGATGAAAAGGCTCGTCATCATCATCGATCCAAGGCTCTTTTGCGGTATATTTTCCGTTTAAAAAGACAGCACGAGAGCTCCAATTGTCTTTTTCCCTTGGAAGATATCCACCTCTTTCTAAAACGAGAATCTTTTTCCCAGAAGGCGCTAAGCGATGCGCAAGAGTTCCTCCTCCAGCTCCGGTTCCGATAATGATGATATCATATTCATTCGATTCCATGTTATCCACCTGTTGTAAAGCCGGGAAAGAGGGTCATTCCTCCATCGACAAAGATCGTCGTTCCTGTAATGTAATCTGCCTGGTCTGAAGCGAGCCATGCAGCGCACTTGCCAATATCAGAGGGTTCTCCCACTCGATTATAGGGGATCAGTTTTAATAGACTTTCAAGAGCGGGACCTGTACTCCAAGCATCCTTGTTGATATGCGTTTTAATGGCTCCTGGAGCGATGCTGTTCACACGAATTCTATGGGGAGCGACTTCTTGTGCGATACTCAGCATCATCATATTGACTCCGCCTTTAGAAGCGGCATAGTTTACATGTCCAGCCCATGGGATTATTTGGTGTACAGAGCTCATGCAAATGATTTTTCCGGCAGCGCAAGAACCGCCAGGAACAACACCTCTTCTTTTAAATTCTTTCACAGCTTCACGACAGCAGAGAAATTGCCCTGTGAGATTGGTTCCTATCACTTGGTTCCACTGATCTAGAGACATCTTTTCTAAAGGAGAATCTCTTTGAATCCCTGCATTGCTAACCAAAATGTCTACCGTTCCAAACTTAGAGCAGGTTTCTTTGAAAAGAGCAATCACTTGATCTTCTTTAGAGACATCCGCTTTATAAGCGAAGCTTTGTACTCCAAAATCTCTGATTGCTTTGACGACAGCTTCAGCTTCTTCATCTCCAGCATAGTAATTGATCACTACATCAGCGCCAGCTTCCCCTAAAGAAAGGGCGACAGCCTTTCCAATGCCAGAGTTGGCGCCGGTAACAATCGCTTTTTGCCCTTTGAGTATAAGAGGGGGTTTAGTGCAAGGAAGAACAACGGGTGGTATATTTTCTTTAGGTGCCATGATCAAAAACTCCTTAAATAAGGTGAAAAAAAGAGCTCCCCTTTTTAAGGGAGCTCTTACTTATAAGCTAGTATTGATCTATATAGATTTCTGTGAAAAATAGAAAAGGATTTTCTATTTTTGAGCGAGTGATGGTTTTAGATTCTCGATGTTTTTATAGAGTTTCTTCCAGCTTTTCCAATCCAGTTGGATATCGCGCTGCAAAGATTTGATCTCATCTTTCATCTTGTGAACAAGATCATGACCTTGAGGATCTTTTTTCACGTCTCTATATTGAGAAGTGAGCTCTTGGAAACGAGAAACCTTTGCCAAAATCTCAGCTGAGATCTTTTCAACAGAAGCTTCTAGGTGAGCTTTGTTTTCATCCCAGTAGTTTTTTAGTTTAGCAGATAACTCTTCTTTCCCTTCTAAAATCATTTTTTCTCTGATCTGAAGAGGTGTGGTTCTCTTTAAGCCAGATGCGAGTTTCAGCTTAGAAAGAGTCCAGATGAGCCATTTGGTCGGATCAAAGTGGTACCACTTGATTCCATTTCTATAGTCTCCAGCAAACGTGTGGTGATAGTTGTGATACCCTTCACCGAATGTGAGTAGGCATAGAACGTAGCTATCAACAGCTGAGTGTTCTTTACTAAAAGGCTGAGCACCCCAAGTGTGTGCAAGTGAGTTGATGAACCAAGTGAAGTGGTGCAAGAAAAACATACGGACAAGCCAAGAGATTACAAAAGCGCCTAAGTAGTCATTAAGAGCATATCCGATGATAAGGGACATGATCACGTTAGAAACGACCATGCAAAGACCGTAGTATTTATGTTGAAACATAACAAGAGGGTTTCTGTAAAGGTCGGCTACGACTTTCTTTTCAATCGGCTTTGTTTTTCTAAAGAGCCATAGAATATGAGCAAACCAAAAACCTTTGCTGATGGAATAGGGATCTTCATCGCTATCAACAAAAGCATGGTGGCGTCTATGGTCATAAGACCATTTTAGGGCGCTTCCTTGCGTTGCGATACTTGCAAAAAACAAAAGCACACCCTGTACCCATAGATTTGTTTTATAGGTGCTATGAGAGTAAAGTCTGTGGTATCCGGCTGTTACGCTCATTCCCGCCACATATAATAGGACAAAGGACATGACCCACATCGGCCAAGATACACTGTAATGCATTAAGTAAAAAGGTAGGCCCACGAGTAAAAGGAGGTGGTAGCCCCAAATAAATGATATGATAGTCCAGTCTCTTTTGCTTTTTTCCATATAAGAACCTGTTTCCATGTAAAAGATGATTTGATCCAAGTCTACAGGAACTGGGGTAAAAAAGCCAAACAAACTCAAGTTTTTGAGGTGCCTCAGGAAGTTTATCGGACGGTTTTTCTTGTTTTATCATAAAATAAATTTTTTAAAGTTAAAAGTATGTTTTATTTTTACGTGCCAGGTTAAATGTGTTTTTGTTTTTTAATTGAGTATAAAATATTTAATTGAATCCTGAGGGTTTAAGGGTTTGATTATTCGGAGTTTCAAAAGATTTATCAATTTTTGAGCTAAAAAAATCCGAAAGCTGCTATGAGTAGGAATATGGCTAAAAAATACGATGAAAGTACCGTTTTGTCTTTAGACCCGCTCGCCCATATTCGGCTGCGGTCAGGGATGTATATTGGGCGTTTGGGCGATGGTTCAAACCCCGATGATGGAATCTATGTCATGCTCAAAGAGGTGATCGACAACGGCGTTGACGAGTTCATCATGGGCAACGGCAAAAAGATCACAATAGATCTCAATGAAAAGACTTCCACACTTACCATTCGAGACTTTGGACGGGGAATCCCGTTAGGTAAAGTTGTTGACTGTGTGAGCAAGATCAACACGGGCGCTAAATATAACGATGATGTATTCCAGTTTTCTGTTGGACTAAACGGCGTTGGAACAAAAGCCGTCAATGCCCTCTCTTCAAAATTCACAGTACGAAGCGTTCGCGATGGGGAATTTGTTGAAGCGCGCTTTTCTAAAGGTGTTTTGCAAGATAAGAAAAAAGGGAAGGCAAAAGAAGAAAACGGGACACTGATAGAATTTACGCCCGATACTGAAATCTTTAAAAAGTTTTCCTTCCAAAAAGAGCTGATCCTAAAACGTCTTTGGCACTACGCCTATTTAAATACGGGCCTTACGCTTGTTTTTAATGGAGAGGCGATCTTTTCCGAAAATGGTCTTTTAGACCTCATTAATGAAGAGGTCAAAGAAGATCGTCTTTATGAACCTCTTCATTATAGAGGTAAAACACTAGAGTTTGCATTTCTTCACTCTTCAAGCTATGGAGAGACCTATTTTGCTTTTGTGAATGGTCAATATACTCAAGATGGGGGCACACACCTCTCAGCCTTTAGAGAAGGAATCTTGAAAGGGATCAACGAGTTTACAAAGAAAAATTTCCAAGGTGTCGATGTTCGTGAAGGGATTGTCGGGACCATTTTGATTAAATTAAAAGACCCTGTCTTTGAATCTCAGACGAAAAATAAACTCTCTAATAATGAGATCAGAGCGCCAATTGTGCAGGAAGTGAAAGATGCTGTTTTAAACCTTCTTTATAAGCATGAAGAGATAGGAAAGCAGATCGTTGACAGGATCCTCTTCAATGAAAAGCTTAGAAAAGAGCTCTCGGCTGTCAAAAAAGAAGCCAAGGAAAGACAGAAGAAAATTTCATTCAAAATTCCAAAGCTTCGAGACTCTAAGTACCATCTAGGCGATGGAAGCAAGGAAGGGCAAAAGTCTGTGATTTTTCTAACTGAGGGAGACTCAGCGTCTGCTTCTGTTGTCATGTCGAGAAATCCCCTGACCCAAGCTGTCTTTTCTCTTCGAGGAAAGCCACTTAATGTCCATGGTATGAAACTCGAGCAGCTTTATAAGAACGAAGAGATGTACAACTTGATGTCAGCGCTCAACATTGAAGATGACCTTACCAATCTTCGCTATAGCAAGGTGATCCTTGCAACAGATGCCGATGTTGATGGAATGCACATTCGCAATCTTCTGATTACATTCTTTTTAACCTACTTTGAAGGGCTTGTTTTAAACGGACATCTTCACATTCTGGAAACGCCCCTGTTTAAGGTGAGGAACAAAGAGAAGACGATTTACTGCTACTCAGAAGAAGAGAAAGAAAAAGCATCTAAGGAACTAAAAAAGGGACTTGAAATCACCCGATTTAAAGGTCTTGGAGAAATCTCTCCAGATGAGTTTGGGCAGTTTATTGGAAAAGACATTCGCCTGCATCCTGTTGTTATCCAAAACCTTTCCGATGTGAAGCCGACCCTTGAGTTCTACATGGGAAAAAATACGCCTGCTAGAAAAGATTTTATCATGAAAAACCTGGTGATTGACGATGGATGATTTAAAACACCAGATGAAAGATCACTTCATTAAGTATGCCTCTTACGTGATTTTGGATCGCGCAATTCCAAATATTGTCGATGGATTAAAGCCTGTACAAAGACGCATCCTTGAAATTTTATGGCGCCAAAGTGACGACAAGCTCCATAAGGTTGCAAATATCGTAGGTCAGACGATGCAGCTCCATCCGCATGGAGATGGACCTATCTACGAGGCTCTTATTACCTTGGCTAACAAAGGGTACGTGCTAGATCGTCAGGGAAACTTTGGTAATATCTATACGGGAGATCCATCTGCTGCAGCTCGTTATATTGAAACGCGCCTTTCCCCTTTAGCGAGAGAAACACTTTTTAATCCCGACATCACAGAAAAAATCCCCTCTTATGATGGCAGAAATTTTGAGCCGGTAGTTTTACCTGCAAAGATCCCGCTTCTTCTTATGCAAGGAGCAAGCGGTATTGCCGTTGGGATGGCCACTCAGATCATGCCTCATAATTTTAAGGAACTTCTAGAGGCAGAAATTGCCCACCTTGAAGGGAAAACCTTTAAACTCTTTCCGGATTTCCCAACAGGTGGAATCATGGACAAGAGCCAATATGACAAGGGACGTGGTAAAGTCAAGCTTCGAGCCAAGATCGAAGTGAAAGACCCCAAGACGCTTGTCATTCGTGAAATTTGTTATGGCACAACAACAGAGAGTTTGATCAGATCCATTGATGAAGCTGCAAAAAAAGGCAAGATCAAGATCGAAGCGATCAATGACTACACATCAAAAGATGTAGAAATTGAGATCAAGTTGCCTCGTGGCCAGTATGCTGAAGAAATTTTAGATGCCTTGTATGGATTTACTGAGTGTGAAGTATCGATCAATTCTCAAGCCATTTTGATTAAAGATGGATTTCCTTGGGAAACAGACGTTGATGAGATCCTTAAATATAATGCAGCAAAACTGATGGAATATCTCAAGCTGGAGCTTGAGATTGAAAGAGATCGTCTTCTTGAAAAGATCTTCTATAAAACGCTTGAGAGAATATTTATAGAAAAGAGGATCTATAAGAAGATTGAAACGGTTAAAACGCTAGAAGAGATCCATTCAACACTCGAGGAATCTTTCAAGGCGTTTAAAAAGCAGCTGATTCGAGAGCCTACTCATGAAGATCGCGAAAAGCTTCTTTTGATTCCAATCAGACGTATTTCTCAATTTGACATCGATAAGAACAAAGATGAGATTGCAGCTTTAGAAGAGGCTCTAAGAGCCACTGAAAAACATCTTAAAAACGTCAAAAAATTCACCATTAACTATCTAGAGAAACTGATCGAGCGATTTGGGGCAGAGTATCCAAGAAAAACCCGCATCAAAGCGATTGAAGAGATCGATAGACGCGCGATTGAAACCAAAGAGATTAAAGTAGGCTTTGACTACGAAACAGGTTTTATCGGCACTAAAGTATCGGGGCCTTCACACTTTGTTTGCTCCAACTTTGATAAGCTTTTAGTCTTCCATAAAGATGGAACGTATAAAGTGACCAACATTCCTGAAAAGCAGTATTTTGAGCAGATTGTATGGGCAGGCGTTGCTGATAAAAAGACGATCATGAACGTGATCTATAAAAATAAAGAAACAAAGCAAGTCTGGGCAAAGAGATTTATTATCGAAAAATTTATCTTAGATAAGGTCTACAGATACGTGGATGAAGATTCTGAGCTTGAAGCGATCTCTACAGCTCCAGATGCTTCTGTTGATCTTCACTACATCCCTAAAGCTGGCCAGAAGATGAAAAAGACCTCGTTTGCTCTCAAGTCAGTTCCTGTAAAAGGAGTCCAAACGAAAGGTATTCGTCTAGCACCTCATAAGATCAAAAAAGTGGTATCAGATCACGAGTGATTTTTTAAAGAAGAAGTGTCTTTAAAAAATCGGTGCTTTGAAGAACTTCTATACCATTTGCTTGATACGGTTTTTTGAGTTCTTTGACGAGCTGAATAGCAGGATATCCATATTTCTCATGAAAATAGCAAAGTCCTGGATGAAGAGAAGAATCTGAAAGTTTGACTTCGATGATCTGTTTTATATTTTCCTCCTCTGCTAAGGCAAAGTCTACCTCTTTTTTGTCCTTTGTCTGTAAGTAATGCAAAGAGTAGTTTTCTCCTTGATAATCCCTTTTTGCAAAGGTGTGCTTTAGTAAGCAGCAGGCAACGAAATTTTCTAATATGGCGCCTTGATCTCCCTTGACAAGGCCCGTATCAAAAAAGTAGATTTTCGGCTCTTTTAAAAGACTTCTAGCGATGTTGTTGGAAAAGGGTGTTACCCTGAAGACAATATAAAGAGCTTCTAAAATCTGAATGTATTTTTTTACGGTAGTCGGGGAGATTGCTACATCTTCTGCTATTGAACTATAAGAAATAGGAGAACCGACTCGTTCTCTTAACAGTTCAAAAGTAAGTCGGATAGCTTTTACATTTTGAATGTTTTCAAAATCAAGAACATCTTCTCTAAGCAAGCTGTCTACATATTGAAGTCTCCACCGATTCGCATCGATCAGAGTTTCTGAAAGAAAAGGTTCAGGAAATCCCCCCCTTACTAAGAAACGATCTAAGGAGTAAGGGATTTTAACTAATTCACATTCTGCAGGAGAAAAAGGCATCAACCTATGCAAGAAATAACGTCCAGCCAAAGAATCTCCGGCTTCAGTAAAGACTTCTAAGCGGGCGCTTCCTGTTACTAAGATCTTCTGGTGGGGTAATTTAGTATCGTAGAGCCCTTTCAAATAATTTTTCCATTCGGGCATTTTGTGGATTTCATCTAAAATAATGAGCTCTGTAGAAGGCAGCCAGCCCTCTTTCAAGATGATCTCTCGGTCCTTAGAATGATCGTAATTGAGGTAAATAGAGGAAGAAAATCCCAAAGCAATGGCTTTTGCTAGGGTTGTTTTCCCAGCTTGCCTTGGCCCTGTTAAAAAGACCATTTTTTTGGATAAATCGCGAACAATCGCTGCTTTTTGAGCCCTTTCCATATGCCCTCCCTATACCGACTATTATGCAGTGGTTTGCAAAAAAGTCGAGACTTTTTGGTAAACCACTGCATAATAGTCGGATTGAGAAGGGGGTGTATTTTTGCTTAACTATTTTCTTATAAAGAAGTTAAGTTAGATTTCTACGGAAGCGGGATAGTCTTTGCAATTTTTATATTGAATTAAGATAGGGTCAACATCGTTTTCAAGATATTCTTTTACTTGAGACTCCGCTCTACCTGTAAAATGATGAGGCTTTAATAGCTCTTGTAATTCTTCTTTGGAGAGATTGAAAAGGGGATCTTCTGCAATAGCATGAAGAAAGTCTACTTGCTTGCCATCGACCTTCCACTCTAAAGCCGCTTCCTGGGTCTTTTTTCGAAGGCTTTCATGAAGGGCTTGACGATCCCCTCCTTTTTCAACAGAAGCCATTAGAATGTGCTCTGTAGCTAAAAATGGAAGTTCTTCATCAAGTCTTTTTTTAATCATTTTTGGATAGACGACAAAACCTGAGGCTAAATGATGGAGAAGATTTAAGATAGAGTCTGCTACTAGAAAAGCTTCAGGGATGCAGAGCCTACGGTTTGCAGAATCATCTAAACTTCTTTCGAGCCACTGAGTAGCGGCTGTATAAGCAGGATTAGAGCCTAACGAAATAAGGTATCTTGAAAGGCCGCAGAGCCTTTCAGCTCTTGTAGGGTTCCTTTTATAAGGCATGGCAGAAGAGCCTACTTGCTCTTTACCAAAAGGCTCTTCGATCTCTTTCATGTGAGCTAGAAGCCTTAAATCAGTTGCGAACTTATGCGCTGAAATTGCGATTGAGCTTAAGACATTGAAGATGCGTACATCTTGTTTTCTCGTATACGTTTGACCAGAAAGCGCGATCACTTTAGAAAATCCCATTTCTTTGGCTACTAGCTTTTCAAGCTCTTTTACTTTGGAAGAGTCCCCTTTAAAAAGGGCGAGGAAGGAGGCTTGCGTTCCAGTAGCTCCTTTAAGGCCTAAAAACTGCAGATGATCCAAAGTGTCAGTAAGGTCAGAAAGGTCCATTAAAAGGTCTTGGATCCAAAGACAGATCCGTTTGCCAACCGTTGTTGGCTGCGCTGCTTGAAGATGTGTGTAGCTTAGACATGGTAAATCTTCGTATTTTTTGGCTTGATCTCTTAACTGACGGATGGTAGAGGCGAGCTTGGCTTGTAACAGGATAAGTCCTTCTCTCATTTGAATGAGATCTGTATTGTCTGTGACGTAGCAAGAAGTCGCTCCTAAATGAATGATCCCTTTAGCGAGTGGCGCTACATCTCCAAATGCGTGGATGTGGGCCATTACGTCATGACAGAATTTTTTCTCATAAGAAGCTACTTTATTAAAATCGATGGAGTCGATGTTTTTTTCCATCTCGGCAATTTGCAGGTCCGTTATGGGAAGTCCAAGTTTTTTTTCAGCTTTTGCAAGAGCTATCCACAGTCTTCTCCAAGTCACGTACTTGTAGTGACTGGTAAATAAAAACTGCATTTCAGAACTTGCATAGCGAGAAACTGGACGCTCATCACTCATTTATTGATCCACTCTTTTAAAGAGCTCAAGGCGATCAATGCTTTTTTCTTTTCTTGAGAAGAAAGCTCTACTGAATTTTCTGATAGAAAATCCAAAATCCGGTTCAAACTTTTAATCAAATTAGCGCCGTGGTTTTGAGCTCTTTTATCTTTTTTTTGCAGAGGAAAAGTTCTTCTGATTTGCTCAAGAAGTGCTTGCTTGGTCTCTCCTTGGTAGGTTTCAATGATCTCTTTTTTGAGATCAAAAGAGCCTTCACGACTTGCGAGGGTATAAGCGGCTTGTCTTGGCATTTCATCCAATTTTGGGATGAGCGAGTTTGGTAGCATTTGATAGAGTTCGTAGTACTGCAAAAAGTTGTAAGGAGTTTGTCTATTCCCATAGGTTTGCATGAGCCAAAAGGTAAAAGCTCCCTCTTCATACTTTTTCAAGATCTCTTGGGCTTTTTTGATCCTCTCACCATGTAAAATGGCTGCTTGATTGTTGATGGCTTTCACCTCAGAGGTAAGCGCATATAAAGAGACAAAATCTTTTTCTGTATCAGAGCCTTCTACTGAAAATTTTTCTAGAAGAGTTTTTAAAAAGTCTTCTTCTTTTTCACTTAAGGAAGAGACTTTAAAAACACCGGAAAAAGAAGAGAGATGACCGGAGGAGGACATCTCTGCTAGGTTTGTCATTTTAGAGAGTTTTTCTAAAGGCGCTTTGAGTCTCTGCGATAGAAGAGAATTGACTTTAGACATAGGCAGGCTCCTGTAAAGCTGCTTTACACTCGTTCATTCGTGCTAAGATCTCTTCCGCAAGCTCTAAATAGTCTTGAGCAGCTCTACTTTTAGGGGCTGTTTCAAAGACAGGCTTTCCAAATACAGAAGATTCTGAAACGGAAACATCACGTCTGATTTTGCTATTGAGCACTTTTTGTGGGAATGTGCTTTCGATCACCTCTAAGAATGTGTCATTACTTTTTCCTCTTGGATTCCAAAAAGAAAGAGCAACTCCAAGAACTTGAAGAGGGTGTCTTTGTCCGATGTTTTCTAAAAACAAAGAAAGCCTTTGAAGCCCTTTTACGCTATAAAATTCGGGTGTAGCACATACTAAAGAGTGCTGCGCTGCAATCAGCGCAGATTCTGTAAGCCAGCAAAGAGAAGGTGGTGTATCGATGATGATCGTATCAAAGGGAAGCGGTCTTAAAATCTCTTTGAGCTTTTCATGAGAATAACGATCTCCTGCCAAAATTCCTGTGACTTCAACCCTTTCAAGCCATGTATCGGCTGGAATGAGAAAAAGATTGGGGATTTCAGTTGCAACGATCACTTCTTCTATTTTTTTGGTGCCTTGTAGTACAGGGGCCATGCTGTCTTGTGCATCAGGATCAAATCCTAGGCCTGTTGTCAAATTGGCTTGAGCATCAAAATCAATAAGCAAAACTTTTTGCTTATGAAATTTTGCTAAAGCCGCTCCAATATGTAAAGAAGTTGAAGTTTTTGCAGTTCCACCTTTAAAACTACTTACAGCAATTTTGTTCATGCGATTCCTCTTTTGCAAAGTACGAGACTAAAGAGAGCTCCTTATCTTCCCGTGTTAAAAGGGAGAGAAGAGTTTCTAACTGAACTTCTCCATGTACAACATTGTCTCTTGTACGCAGCCCCACGGTCTTGTTCTCGGCCTCTTTGTCGCCTACTGTCAATATATAATTGATTTGCATTAATTGTGCATTGCGAACTTTTTTGCTGACCGATTCGCTGCTGTGATCCACATCACATAAAAGGCCTGCTTTTCGAATTTCTTTGCATACTTTTTGCGCATATTCTTCATGTCTATCTGCAACAGTGAGGATTCTCACTTGCAAAGGACTGAGCCAAAGAGGGAATTTGCCGACAAAGTGCTCGATCAAAATTCCAAAGAATCTTTCAACCGATCCAAAGATCGCCCTATGAACCATTACAGGTCTTTTTGCTTCTCCATCGCTATCGACATATTCGAGCTTGAACTTTTCAGGAAGAGCCATGTCGAGCTGAATAGTTCCACACTGCCACGATCTTCCAAGAGCATCTCTAATGTGTATGTCAATCTTTGGTCCATAGAAAGCGCCATCGCCTTCGTTAATGCGGTATGGTTGCCCCCAATCATCTAACGCGCCTTTCAAGCCTTCTGTTGCAATCTCCCAGTCTTTATCTGTGCCGATGCTGTCTTTGGGTCTTGTAGAAAGCTCTAGTCGGTATGGAAGACCAAAGGTTCCGTAAGTTTTTTCAACAAGCGCCAAAACTTCTAAAATTTCATGTCTGATGTCATCTGGTTTCATGAAAAGATGAGCGTCATCTTGGTGAAAACTTCGAACTCTAAAGAGTCCACTTAAAGCGCCTGATGCTTCATGTCTATGCACATGTCCAAGTTCTGAAATTCTAAGCGGAAGTTCGCGATAGCTGTGAGGAATGCTCTTGTAGTAGAGCATGCAACCAGGGCAGTTCATCGGCTTAATTGCAAAATGTTTTTCTTCAATTTCAAAGGCGTACATGTTTTCGCGGTAGTGACACCAGTGCCCCGATGTTTCCCAAAGCTGCTGGCTCATGAGCTGAGGCGTTTTGATCTCGACATATTCTGCTTTTTTATGAAGATCTCTCCAAAAATCGATAAGCCTGTTCCAAACAATCATTCCTTTTGGAAGGATGAAAGGCATGCCAGGGGCTTCTTCTTGCAAAGAAAAAAGTCCAAGTTTCGGTCCGATGATTTTGTGATCTCTTTTTTTCGCTTCCTCTAGTATGAAGAGATATTCTTTTAACTGTTTTTTATCAGGAAAAGAAATTGCGTAGACTCTTGTTAGCATTTCTCTTTTAGAGTCGCCTTTCCAATACGCTCCCGATGTCTTGAGCACTTTAAACGCTTTGATTTTTCCAAGAGCAGGAAGATGGGGACCTCTGCAAAGGTCAAAAAATTCCCCTTGAGTGTATCCACTGATCGTTCCTTCTTCAAAGCCTTCGATCAGTTCTTTTTTGTAGGGATTGTTTCCAAAAAGAGAAAGAGCTTCTTTCTTTCCTGAAAATTCACGTCTAACAGGTTGGTAATTTTCTTCGATGATCTTTTGCGCTTCTTTATCGATCTTGTCAAAATCTTCTTCAGAAATGGTTAGATTTGCAAAGTCATAGTAAAAGCCTTGGTCAATAGGAGGTCCAATGGTTGGTACAGCTTCTGGCCAAAGACGCAAGATGGCTTGCGCTAGAACGTGTGCGGATGTATGCCAAAATACTTCTTTTCCTTTGGGATCTTCGAAATGGAGAAGCTCTACTGAGTCTCCGTCTTTTAATGCTGTAGAAAGGTCTTTGATGACGCCGTTGATTTCTGCAGCCGCAGATTGCTCTGGAGCTCGCAAATTGAGTTTTTCAACTAGGTCTTTTGCAGTAGCATTGTCTGGAAGTTCGACTTCCTGTTTTTTGTTTTTAAGCTGAATTTTCATTATTGCCTTCACTAAAAATAGAGTTTTTGGACCTAGTGTAATCGAAGAGAGGGTCAAAGTACAATGGATTTTGAAGGAGAATAGCTAGGGTGAGTAGCCAGCTAAAGAAAATGGTAAATCTTATTTTTACGGCCTGTGAGTTATAGAACCGCTTTCTATAGCTCAAAAATCGCTGTATTTTGAGCTATAGAAAGAACTTCTCTATGTGCTTTACTGGCTAAACTTAAAAAGTTTTGAATAGTATTTAAGAAAAACTGGGCCGTCATGCTAGAGTCTCTTAAGATGTACTACTTCTAATAGGGACGTTTATGAGCTCGCGCCGCTTTTCTCTTGCAGCTTTCCTACTTCTTCCATCTTTTTCTTTTGCTTTATACAACGGAAGCCCATCGCTTCCCGATATGCCGGAAAGCGGATTTTTCATGTCTGAGAATTCTTTTATAGCGGTGAAGCTTGGATACGAGGGCGATTATTTACTCGGAAGGGACCTTGATGCTTCAGGTGCATCCGATCCTGGAATCAGAGCAATGCTCAATGGCGCTGTTTTAACTCTTGGATTTATCAACAGAGTGGAACTCTATAGCTTGCTCGGAGCCACCAAATCCAAAGTGACTGTTAATGCCGAGAGTGAGAAAATTCAGCTCAAAACAGGACAGGATTTTGGTGGAGAGATAGGGATTCGGGCGAATACCCCGATTTGGGGCGATATGAAATTTGGTTTTGATGCGAAGTATTTTTATGCCTGGCCGACGCTTTCTTCTATTAAGGTAGGGGCAGATCGTGTTGCACCCGAAGGAAAAGTCTTTCAAAAAGAGTGGCAGGTAGGAGCTTCATTTTCCCAAACGTTTGCCTACTTTACTCCGTACATAGGAGTTAAATTTTCCAGGTTTTTTATCAACTATGCCAATCTAGATAGTTTGAAAACGTGGATCCCTTCTAAAAAAGTAAACATTCAAAACGAAGGCCCTTTCGGCGCTTTTATAGGAATGGGGATTGCGGGAAAAACAGGAGTTTACTTTGACTTCGAAGGTCGGTTCATCGATGAGTATGGTTTGACTGGAGCTTTGGGCATAAGTTTTTAGTCATTTTTTATGAAAAAAATGTCTTTCTTTGAGTTTTATTGAGAATCTCTATATAACTGCCTATGTGTTTTGCTATTTTTTGCAAAAAGAGGATTTTTTATGAGGTTTTTACGTCCCGCCCGCTTTAAGTTATTCACCGCACTTTCTTTGCTTGCTTTTTCACCTTTTGCTTTTACCGACACGATCGATCGAGAAAATGACGGTCAGGATATTGATGTCGCAGCTGTACGCGAATGGATGAACACTAAACGGCAAGTATCCATCAAGGAAATTGGTGGTAACCTTTCTTTGAGTGGTGAAGTAAGGACAGAGTTTCAAAAGACGGGAGAGACAAACGACGGTATCAGCCAAAGAGGGTCAGGAACGAAGTATCCTTCTTCTACCTATGACGTGGCTGTGAATATCATGCTCGACTACCGCAACGATAGAACCTGGTCTGCAATCAAGCTTGAATTCGACAACGATGCTGGTATTTTTAGCGGAACCACAAACAAGATTAAGCTTTCAAAGGCATATTTTGGAGCAAGAGCGTTTGAAGGGGATAGCTACTATGCGGATTTTGAAGCTGGAAGAAGAAAGCTCGGCAATATTTTCGATTCTAAATTACAATTCTCCTCTTTTTTTGATGGTATTTTGCTGAAATATGATCAGTCCTTTGAAAGAGTTGGAGATTTCTACCTGCATGCTGGTGTCTTTGTCATCAACGAAAAAGCTAACCAGTATGGGTATGTTGGAGAAACAGGGCTTATGAATATCGCAGGTTCAGGCCTCTATACGAAATTTTCTGTGATCGACTGGGATACCAAAGACGAACAGGGCGTTGTTGATCAAAGACGATTTGACTTTCTTGTTTCTCAGCTTATTCTCGGTTATAAATTCTACCCTTCCAAGCTGCAAAAACAAGTTACGATCTATTTGTCTGGCCTTTACAACACCAATGCAAAGAAGCTCGAAGTAACGGACTACAAAAGAGCCAACTGGGGTAGTTATATCGGCTTTTCTATTGGTGAGCTTAAGCGCAAGGGTGACTGGGCTTTAGATGCGAACTATCAGTTCTTAGCAGCTCAGTGTGTTCCTGACTTTGATGCGAGTGGAGTTGGACTTGGAAATGTAAACAATTCGGGCTTTTATACAACAGAGCTCAATAACTCAACGCTAACCACAAAATCCAATGCAGGTGGTAATGTTAACTTTAGAGGCGTCAGTATTACACTCGACTACTTGCTCTCTAATAACCTCAACTTGCAACAGCAATGGCTACAATCTGTGACTTTAGATGATGACATTGGTCCTTATAGAAAGTTCAAACAATACGAGATCGAATTCATCTACGGCTTCTAAATTCGAGAGCCTTTTTCAAGAAGTTGAAAAAGGCTCTTTTGTAATCAAATCTATTAGACGTCGGTCGAATGGGAAAATCAGCGATTTAGGCATTTCAGCCGCAAGGGTGAAGTGCCTTTTTTGTATGCGCAAAATTCATTCAAAATCTAATCTTATTTTTAAGGAGAGAGAACTCTGCGTGGAAATAGATGAATTAGTAAGATCAGTTAGAAAAAAACAAATATCACCAGAGGATTTTCACTTAGCACTGAACAAGATATCTCATGGTGTTAAACGAGAATTGAGAGTTTACAAAAAGGGCGTTAGATTGCATCGTGGACGTCTATTAAACTCAAATCCTTCTACAATATCAGAGATGTCCTATCCCCCTAAAAAAATGGCAAAAGTGGGGCGTGCAAACATTAGCGGCTGTCCGCTTTTCTATGCATCAGCAGGAATTCCCTCAACGTTTACAGAATGTCGTGTAGAGATTAATAATCACATATATGTCGGAGAATGGGAATGCATAGAACCGCTAGCTGTTCAGGTCATCGGTTTTTCACATGCCAATCCTATTGAGTCGCTTTTGCACGAGATTTATACTACACCTTCAGATGATATGTACGAATATACAGCGAGAATTTCAACGCATTTACTAAGTGGTGATTTAATAAATGGCTTGCTTTATCCGTCTGTGATTAACATGAGTAAATCCAGTAATTTTGCTATTAAAGTGGAATATGTTGATAAATTTCTTCGACTAGTGAATGTAAAACTATTTAAGGTATTAGCTATTACAGACAAATTTATCTATGAAAGTAAAGAAAGTGACTTTGCATTGCCAGATAGTAAAGGTCAGCTCAAATGGCAAAATAGGCTTGGACAATGGAAAATTGATAAAAGTGGAGAAGGCTTGGTTATAATTTCTAATGGATGGGAACGTAAGGTGGTAGACCTCGATGGTTGCATTGTTGATCCAACGTGAAGGTTGAGGGCCAATCCAATCAAAAGTTCGTAATGTAACCAGTAACTAAACAGCTCCTATAAAATCACCGAATATCTCTTCATATGTAAAATCGGTTTACCGTTAGAGCGTTCTAAAGAAATCAATCCCACTTCCGTCCTTTGAAAAGCAAAAAGAGATTTCTTTCCAGAAAGAAGCCCAATAGAATTCGCATCTGGATGAAAAAGGTACGCCTTGTTTCCTTCTAGCAAAGACTCTTTTGTCTTTTTCAAGGCTTCTTCAAGGGAGAGCTTCCCAGGAATGAAAGTCACATTCGGAGCAAGCCTTAAACTTAAAGGAATTTTAGTGTTTTCATCTCTTACAATTACAATCTGACAAGAAGAAGATAGATAAGCTGCTTTTAAAAGCAGCTTCACATTGATGTCTTTTGCAAGAAAAATCGAGACCGCTCCCAAATCACCAAAATCTGTTTTTTCTCTATAGAGTACACGCGAGAAGAACGGAAGTGTTGTCGGTAAAAGCCGACATGTTAAAACAAAGACGGCTAGGAATGTCAAACCGCTCATGCAAAGAAATCCAAACGCAGGAGAAAAGCCTAAGACGTGACCAAAGAGGTAGAGGCAAAATGAAGCGATCAAAACGCCAAAGAAGCTTAAGAAATTAGCTGCAGCAATGGTTTGTCCCCTTTGTTTAGTAGAGCTGCTGATTTGAATGAACGAATCAAAGGAAATAACAAAGATTCCTCCCGCAAGTCCGAGCAAGGTTAAAAAAATACAGGTCGGGATTAAAAAGGAGGAAAAGAGCCAAAGGCAGAGAAAAAGTCCCGATATAACAAATCCAGCTAAGCAAGAAAGGCCAAGTTCTGCTTTTTTCTTAAGAAGCTTTCCTGTGAGCAAAGACCCTCCAGCGATTCCTAAAGCAGATAATAGAAACAAATATCCTCCTGCATACTCAGAAAGGTGTAGAGATTGAATCGCAAAGGGAATGATGTTGAGCTGAGTAAAAGCTCCAATGAAAAGAAAAAAAGCAGAGCCAAAAAGACAAGGCGCTAAAAGCGGCGTTTTTCGGCATTCTAAAATCGTTTGAATGATCTCTTTTGGAAAGAAAAAGTGGATCTTTTTTTGTGAGCTAAGAGCTTCTGTCTTTTGAATACCAAGAGAAAATACGAATCCGCAGATGGCAAAAAGAAGACAGAAAGAAACGCAAAGAACATAATTTTTATCCGAAAATTCTGTTAGAAAAGAAGCTAAGAACATCCCTATGATGATTGCAAGATAGGTAAAAGAAGTGATGAGTCCATTGGCTTTAGTTATGTTTTGCTTATCAACAAGCTCAGGGATGATCCCATATTTGGAAGGTCCAAAGACGGCGCTATGACTTGCTAAGAGAAAAAGAAGTGAGTAACATCCCCATGTACTTTTGAAATAGAAGACAGCTAAGGCGAGCAACATCAAAAATATTTCAATGACCTTGAGGCCTAAAATAAGCTTTTGTTTACTCCAGCGATCCGCTAAAATTCCAGCAGCAGAAGAAAATAAAAGAAACGGAATGACGTAAAGGGCTCCAACCGCTGACAAGATGCTGCTTGATTTTTCTACACCAAGTGTAGAGATGAGCAGAAAAATCGTAAGGAGCTTATAAATGTTGTCATTCAAGGCTCCTAAAAATTGAGCAGCATTCAGACATAGAAAGGATCTTGATTGTTTCGTTTGTGACTTTCTAGAAAAGAGCATGTTAGATCCTCGTAGAGTAGAGATGGATTTTTAAGAGGGAAGCGTACAAACTAAAAACAGCCTTGTCAACGGGAAAAGCATGGGTAAACGGCCGACAGTACATTTTAGCAACCGATTAGAAGAGCTCGCCTATCAGCTCGGAAATGAGCTATTTAAAGAAGGCGGGGACCCGTTTGCAAAAAGACTTGTCTTACTTCCAAGTCACAATTTAAAGCTCTATCTCACTTCTTTTTTTGCGAGCCATCCAAAGTGGAGTGTATGTGCAGGAATCACATTTAAAACTCTTTTAAATGGAGCTTTGCATTTTTTTTCAGAGGAAGAGCTGAAAAAATTCCCATCACCTTTAGCTCTTTCTTTTAGAGTGGAGCAGGAATTAAGCAAGGGTGTAGATGACATAGCTTTTTCAGAAATAAAACACTATCTAGATCCTCCCACCGAGCAAAAAAGAGTGTGGCTTGCAGAAGAGCTTTCCCACCTTTTTTATGAATATGCAACCTCTGAGGGAAAAGCTTTGCTTAAGTGGAAAGAGAAGAAAGGGTGGAAGCAAACCTTATGGGAGCGTATTTTTTCTACTTCCCATGCACTTTCTCAAGAACTTAAAAAAGGCAAAGAGGGCGCCTGCGAAGAAGTGCACCTTTTTGGCTTTTCACATGTTCCCTCCTCTTTTTATCAGTTTTTTTGTGACCTTGGAATGCATCTTTATTTTCTCTCTCCAAGTACTTGCTTTTGGGAAGATCTCTGTAGCGATCAAGAAAGGATCTTTTTAGAAAAGAAAATGGAAGGGAAAAAAGTTCGTTTGCAGGTAAGAGAGCAAATGAGTTTTCTTTTGAAAGAAGCTCATCCGCTTCTTGCCAATTGGGGAAAAGTTGGAAGAACTCTTATAAGACAGCTGGGAGATACGGAGTCTTATCTAGAAGAGGAGTATGAAGATCCTTTGCTAAATGGCTGCTGCGCGCTGACCCATCTACAAGCAGGTCTTCTCGAACTTGAAGAGACAAAAAGAGAGCTTTCTTTAGAAGACAACTCTGTTCTTTGCCTTTCGGCTACTTCGAAGCTAAGAGAAGTAGAATCTCTTTTTGATACGCTTCAAGAGTTTATGGTTTTGCACAAGGATTTGGAGCCTAAAGATATTCTTGTTTTAAGCCCAGATATGGAATCGTATTTCCCCTACATTCAAATGGTGTTTGGAGCAGAAAATTCCCAAATTGGATATTCAGTTCACGGCCTTTCATTAGGGCTTACGGAAGAAAGTTCTAGAGCCTTGATGTTTTTCTTTTCTCTTGCAGAGAGCCGCTTTGATGTGGCTCAGGTTTTCAAATTTCTTTCTTTCCCATCCGTCATGAAGAAATTCGGCTGGGAATTAGATGATCTGCGACTACTTGAAGAGTGGTCCTCCGAGGCCCATGTTCTTTGGGGATTTGATCCTGAGCATAAAAAAATGAGCTTAGATCAAGCCTGGCCTGATGGGGCTTTTAAGGGGCCTCTTCCAACTCAAGGAACTTGGGAAGAGGGAATCTGCAGATTGATCAAAGGTCTTGCAATGGATCTAGATTCTTATGCACTGCAAGAGGAGGAAATCCCCACCTCTTGGCCTCTACCACAAGTTGAGTGGGGGGACTGTGAGCTGTTAGGTAAATTCATCAGCGCCCTTTCTTCTTTACAAGAGGATTTAAAGCCCATTTATCAAAAAGAAGAGAAGACCTTGGCAGAGTGGAGCGCTTTAACACAAAAATGGATCCTTTTCTATTTTGAAAAGACCTCAGCTGTTGAAGCCTTGATAAAGGATCTTGATTCGTTAAAACGAGAAATGGAGGGAGATTCTTCTTTTTCACTTTCTTTTACAAGTTTTAAAAGAGCCATAGAAACGCATTTTAAAAGAAAGAAAGAGTCATTTCAAAGTTCAGATCTCAATACAGTCAAATTTCTTTCCATGGGACTAGGAGCTTCTTTCCCAGCAAAGATCATATGTGCCATCGGATGTGATGAAGGGTCTTTCCCAAGAAACCGCACCCCGTCTTGTTTAGAAGACCAAGGTGTCTTTAAAGAGCTGCCATCCATTACAGATCAAGACAGGTATCTTTTTTTAGAGATGATTTTGAATGCGCGAGTTGCTTTTATCTGTAGCTACCAGAGAATATCTTTAAAAGATCAAAAAGAGCAGGGGCCTTCTTTTCTCATTCAAGATCTAATGAGCGACTTAGATAAGAACTGTTTTTTCAAAAATTCAGATCTTAAGCCTTCTCAAGTATTCATGCGCCACCATCCGGCCATTCACTTTGATAGCAGATATTTTCAAGAAGAGGGTTTTTGTAGCTTTTCTCCTCATGTATTTTCTTTAGCTAAAATCTACTATGGAAAAGAGAAAAACAAAATCCCTCCTTTTTGCGCACCTCATGCAAACAAGATTGCTCCTTCTAAAAAAATCATCGAG
This sequence comes from uncultured Chlamydiae bacterium, assembly GCA_903824495.1. Taxonomy (GTDB): domain Bacteria; phylum Chlamydiota; class Chlamydiia; order Chlamydiales; family Rhabdochlamydiaceae; genus CAIJXB01. The sequence goes on along the minus strand of CAIJXB010000026.1, from coordinate 180,544 downwards.
ATCAAAAAATTGAAAGCCTTTGCTAAAGATCCGATGCAGCTGTATTTAAAAGAAACGCTTGGAATCTTTTTTGATTTTGTGGAGCCCAAAGAAGAAGAGTTTTTTCTTTCTCCGCTTACGCGCTCTCGTATCAAAAAAGAAGCGCTGCAAAAGGGGCTCTCTTCATCGATGAGGCTCGCAGCGGCAAAAGGGCAGCTTCCTTTAGGAGAAGTAGGGCAGCTAGCGCTTGATGATCTCAAAGAGGATCTGGACCAGTGGAAGGCGTCTTTAGATCTATTTGACGCTGCCTCAGAAGAGATTTTTTCTTTAGAGCTTTCTGAGGATGCAAAAGAGATCGAAAGAAAGGAAGGTAAACTTATAGCTCCTGCACTTTCATTTGAAATAGAGGGAATCTGCGAAGTATCTTTGGTGGGAGAAATGGAGTTTGTGTGCTCTAAAGGTTTTTTAGTGCTAAGCAATCTGTCCAAAGCTCGCCATATCGAACTACTCCCTTCAGCTCTTATTCTCATGTGTCTTTCTAAGAAATTTGACATTGAACCAAAAGCTCTGCTTTTGGAAACAGGTAAGACCTTCTCTTTATCCATAGAAGATCCCCTTACACATTTAAAGAGGTACATCAAACTCTACTTGCGATGTTTAGGGGAGATGTGTCCGATTCGTCCCGCATGGGCTCTTGATTTTCTGACAAAGAGCAAAGGTGAGATTGAAAAGAAAAGAGCCTCATCACCCTCTTTTAAAAGCTTTGTAGATCCTTATGAAGAATGGATGATGAAAAGAGGTGGTTTTCCAGAGCTTGAAGAGATCTATTCTCTTTGGGAAAAAGATTGGAAGCAAGTGTTTTCTCCACTACTTGAAGCGGAGGTAAAATAGAGTATGGCAACATTTGATGTACTAAACCCTGAAACGGAAGTTTTTGGTCATTATTTTTTAGAAGCCTCTGCAGGCACTGGAAAAACATTTGCGATTGAAAACACCCTCCCAAGACTTCTTTTAGAGTCAGAACCCCCCATTCAAATTTCTGAAATCTTAGTTGTGACTTTTACGCGTGCTGCAACAAGAGAGCTTAAATCTCGTATCTACCAAAATCTTTTAAAGATCAAAGAGGCTCTCGACACTGGAGAGGGCGGCCCTTTATACATTAGACGATTTTTGGAAGCAGATGAACATTTAAAAGGGCAAGCCAAAAGAAGAATAGAAGAAGCTCTTTGTTTTTTTGAAACAGCTCAGATTTTTACTCTTCACGGATTTTGTTTAAAAATCTTGCAAGAATTTGCTTTTCAGGCGCAGTTTTTCTTAAAGTCTGCCGATGAAGAAGAGTGCACTCAAAAAGACAAGCTCAAAGAGTACATCAAAGATTTTCTAAGGCAAGGAATCAACCCGGATGTTTTAAGTCCTTCTCAACTCAAAAGAGTCGTTCAAGGATCCGGCAGAGAAATTGAATCTCTTTGCGACGCCCTCTTGCACAAGCTAGAAGGCGGGCAAAAGATCCATGCTTATCCAAATTCTCTAGAACACTTTAGCTCGTGGAATGAAGCTCTTAGATCCTTGCCAAAAGTTTCGAAAGATGAGCTATGGCATGATTTTTCTTTGCTTACCAAGTCTCGCAGTAGAAGGGATCAAATAGAGCTGTTTTTCTCTATGGTAGAGCAAAAACATTGCTCTTTTAAAGAGTGGGACACTCTTTTAGGAGAGAAGGAGTTTTTCTTAAATGAACTCCGCTTTGCATCCGCTTATAAGAAAAAACCCCCAGTCATCCATCCAATGCTTTTTGAGGAAATGCAAAAGATCTTTGTTCCTCTCTATTCTCGTGCTACTGATTATGGAGTTTTACTGCTATCTCTTGCGGAAGGGTGCCGCCTTCACTACGAAAAAGGAAGAGAAGATCTATCCCATTTCAATCCCGATGATCTGGTGATAGAGCTTCAAAAGGGGATATTAAAAGATTCTTCTTTTTGTGAAAAAGTGAGAGAGCGCTACCAAGCTGTGATCATCGATGAGTTTCAAGATACAGACCCTACGCAGTGGAATATTTTTGAGACGCTCTTTTTTAAAGAAGAAAACAAACTTTCATCTCTATATCTCGTAGGAGATCCTAAGCAATCTATTTATGCCTTTCGAAGGGCTGATGTGTATTTGTACTTAAAAGCTGCATCTTTGCTTGGAGATCAAGCTTTGAGGTTTCTCAACACTAACTTTCGCTCTCATCCTCATCTAGTCGATGCATTGAATGCATTTTTTTCTTTTCAAATTCCATCTAATTGGATGCAGCTCCCCTTACTCCACAAAAGTTTAGAAGTAAGACAAGTAGCTAGTAAACCTTTTTATCCCTCCCCCTTAGATGGAGATGAAAAAGGGCGGTTGCATTTTTTTGTAGTGGAAGATGCAGAATTTAGTAAAAAGAAATGGCCAAGAGAAGAGATCGAAGAAGATAAACTCTATCCTCTCATTGGAAGAGAAATAAACTCTCTTCGAAAAGATAAGGGATTTTCGCTGCAGCAAATGGCGATCCTTGTCAAAGATCGGTATCAGGGAGCGCGTTTACAAAAGGCTCTTAAGGAATATGGGATTCCTTGCTTGATGCAAAAAAGTTTAGATATATCTACAAGCGTAGCTTACGCGGTGATGAAAGATCTTCTTCTTGCGGTATGTAGACCCTCTCATTTAAGCGCTCTAAAAAGATTTTTAGGCGGCGCTTTGATGGGATACGCAGCTCACGAGATCGAAGGCGGGTTAGAAAATCTTCACCTCCAAAAAGCAAAAGAATTTTTCTTGAAAGCTGGATCTGTCTTTCGTAGTAAGGGCCTCGGAGTTTTTTTTCAAAATGTTTTACTATCTCCCTCTCGTAATCCTTTGCTTAGAGTCGGCGAAGAGCTTGTATCAAGAGAGGATCCTCATCTTTATTTTGACTTAAGACAGCTCTGTCAAATCCTACTCGAAAACTGTTTAGAGGGTCTTTATGATCCAAGAGTGTGTTTAGACTTTTTGGAAACGTTAAGAGAGCTTCCTCTTGCGAGTGAAACATTAAGACAGTGCTCTGAAGAAGAAGAGGATCAAGTGAAGGTCATGACCCTTCACAAAAGTAAAGGTCTTGAATTCGAAATTGTCTTTGCTTTAGGGCTTTGCTCGCGCTACACACGTGGAGATGAATTTATTTCCATTAGAAAGGAAGAAGGAAGAGAGATGGTTGCGTCTTCGCAAGAAGAAGAGTCTTTTCTTTTGCATCTTCAAGAAATGGACGCTGAAAAATTACGACAGCTTTATGTTGCATTGACTCGAGGCAAAGAAAGAATCTATGTTCCTCTTGTGATTTCAAAAACCCCTCAAGAAATAGATCAAGGAGTCGCAGCTCCCATAGAACTTTTGCTCGGCGGGATAGGCCTTACAGAATATACGTTTAAAAGTGCTTATGAAAACCTCGCATCCCTTTCTTTAGAAACATTAGAAAAGTATTTAAAAGCCCTAGGGCAACAAGCTCCTGTTTCTTATGAAATCGTAGATGAAGTAACTTTAGAAAAAGCAGAGATAAAGTCTCCCGCCACTCTCATTCCCCCCCCCGCTCTTTCTATAAAAGCCCCTTCTCAATATCTTCTTTCGTTTTCTTCTCTCATTGAAGGGAAGAAAGAAGAAGGGGAAAGAATCTATCTAGAGCCTCCAAAAGAAGGAGACCTTCCTTTGGGCTCTGAAACAGGAACGGTCATCCACTCCATTTTAGAAGAGCTATGTAAAGCAGATTTACATAAGAATTTAGGGTCTGAAGCTCAAAAGGTTATAGAGCACTTTACAAAAGGATCTTGCTTGGAAGGAAAAGAAGATTTTCTTTTTAACCTCATCAGGGAAGTAGTAAAGGTCCCGTTTGAAGAAGGGCTTTGTTCGCTTGAGGATATTCTATCAAAAGACATGCAAACGGAAATGGAGTTTTTGTATCCATTTCATGCCTCTTTTCTAAAAGGGTTTATTGATCTAGTCTTTCGCTACAAAGGGCGCTATTATATCTTGGATTGGAAAACGAATTACTTAGGACCGAACCTGGAAGATTATTCCACTCAAAAGATCGAAGAGTGCATGAATCAAAGTGGTTATTTTTTACAAGCGGCTATCTATACCGCCGCTCTTAAAAAATACTTAGCTCTTTTTGAGAAGCAAAAGTTTGAATCTGTTTTTGGTGGAGTGATCTACTTTTTTATAAGAGGGGTAAAGCCGTATCTTTTTCAGCCTGATTTAAAAGGAGATTTTTCGTGGAAAAGCAAGTAGCAAGAATTGAAGAGTTAATAAGGGAAGAAGTTTTTTCTTCGATTGATCTTTATTTTGCTAAGACCTTTTTAAAAGATTCCCCTCCAGAAATACAAAGAGCGGCTGTATTTTTATTTTGCTATCTGTTAGCGGCTGCAAGACATGGGCATCTTTGTCTTCACATCCTTCCAGAAGGTCTTTTTCCCTCTCCTTATTTTTTAACTTCCAGTACCGAAATCAAAGAGGAGATAGAAAGAGATGTTCTTTTAGGAGTATTGGCCTTGCCAGCATCTCTTTATCAAGAAGCAGGGGGGGCTCCTCTTCTTAAGCCCATTTGTCGATACCAAGATCTTATCTATCTGCAAAAAAACTGGATTTTAGAGACGAAGTTTTTGTTCCACTTAAAAAGAATCTCTTCAGGAACTCTTCGATTACAAGTGCCTTCTTCCCTTAACGTTCATCCTCTTTTAAGCGAAAAACAAAAAAAAGCGGCTCTCTTAGCTCTTTCATCTCCTGTTTGTTTTCTCTCAGGAGGGCCAGGGACAGGAAAAACATTTACAGCATCTGAAATGGTCAAAGCATTTTTAGCATCACTTTCTGAAGATCAGAAAAAAACGGTGCTTATCAAGATTGCAGCGCCTACTGGAAAAGCTGCCTCTCATCTAGAAAAAAAGATCTTGGATGCGATTGATCCATCCATCCAAGTGGAGTGTGGAACACTTCACAGCCTTTTGCACATCAAATCTAAAAAAAACAAGAATGCAAAATCACCAGCGCTTTTTGCAGATCTATTGTTAATTGATGAAGCCTCGATGCTCGATGCAAAACTTTTCACCAAACTTCTTGAGAGTTTGCAAGAAGGAGGTCGTCTTGTTTTTATGGGGGATAAAAACCAGCTTCCTCCCGTAGAGTCAGGAGCTTTGTTTGCAGATCTTGTAGACATAGCAGAAAAGATTTCTCTACCAGGAATTACTTTGGATGAGTGTTTAAGGGTAGAGAAAAAAGAGTTGATTGATTTTGCAAGCAGCATCATCCAAGGAGAAACAGAAAAAGTCTTTTCTTCTTCTTTTGTCAGATGTTATGCTCCCTCTAGTATTCACCAGATCCGTGAGATGATTTGGCAGCGCTGCCAAGAGTTTTTCTCTTCAGGCTCTGAAGATACAAATCAATTTCGCATTTTGAGTTGCATTCGAAAAGGTCCCTTAGGAGTTGATCAGCTCAACGAAATGGTCCTTCAAAGGTTTTTGGAGGGCAAAAAAGACGATGATCTTTTTTCAGTACCCATTCTCATCAAAGAGAACTCTGAGGCTATGGAGCTCATGAATGGAGATGTAGGGTATTTAGTAGCAAAAGTATCTTCTTTTAAAAAGAAGAGATTTGAATCCTCTGACCTTGCTCATTTTTCTTCACGCTCTTTTTCGCCTCTTCTTCTTCCCTCCTTTGAATGGGGCTACTGTCTTTCTGTTCATAAAAGCCAAGGTAGTGAGTATGACTCTGTAATAGCGCTAGCGCCTAAGGGGAGTGAAGGATTTGGAAAAGAGGTTCTCTACACAGCTGTTACAAGAGCTAAAAGCCAGCTTCTACTGCTCGGTGAAGAATCTACGATATCAGCGCTGCTTAGTAAAAGTTCCAGAAAGGCATCGGGCATCAGTCAAAGATTGAAAGATACACCGATGCAGCCCTCTGAATTCTCAAGAGTTAATTAGTAGCAATCAACGTATTTTGAGAGGCTGTGATTTCCCACTTGTCACCTTGCTGAATAAATACTTGAGTGAAAACACCATCTCGAACAGCAGCACCTTGTTTAAATCCACCTACCTTCCAATAGACTGTAGCGATCACAAGACCTTTTTGCACTTCACGAAGGTCGGTTTTCAAAATCTCCATTTTAGAGTCTTTGAGAAATGTCTCTAAAATCTTCACATGGCGCGCTTCGATTTCTTCTTTTCCTGAAAACTTCATTCCAAAGATATTGACAAAGTCAGCATTTTGAGTGAATCCTTCTCCAAATCCTTTCCCTCCGCATTCGTTCCAAGCGTAAGTATATCCAGAAATGACTTTGTCAATTGCAGCTTGATCGGATTTGTCTAAAGCAAAAGCGCAGTTAAGAGTCGAAAGTAAAACGAACATTCCCCATTTGAACATAAGAGATCTCCTTTGTAGGTCTAAAACCTGCAAAGATAAGAAAAGAGAAAAATTTGATAAAGGGAAAAAAGAAGGAGAAGATCAAATGTCTTCTCCTATAAAGAAAAACTATGCTTTTGCAGCAAATCTTCTTGTGATGCGGGATTTAAAACGGCTAGCTTTATTTTGTGTAAAAACGCCTTTTTTAACTCCTTTGTCCATCATGCTATATACAGCGCTCATTTTTGGAGCCAAGTCGGCACCAGCTGTATTAAGAGCTTTGATGACTGTGTTAACCTTAGAGCGGAAAGCTTTATTGAGAAGCTTGCGTTTTTCGCTTTGAATCTCTCTTTTCACTGCTGTAGGTACTTTTGTCTTCGCTTTTTTCTTCTTGTCGTCTGCCATATAATAAACTCTTTGTCTTAAAGGAATAAAGATGCAGATTAATATACTTAATTCCCCTATAATTCGTCAAAGTCAGAATATCGAAGGGGAGGGAATATGCGCCGGGTTTGGATCGTGCTTTTGGTTGTAACTTCTTTAGTAACAGTAGGTTTTCTGGTAAAAACGACCCTTCGATTAAGCCAGTATTTTTCTTTAAATACAGTCGCTAAAGCTGAAGGGATGGACTGGAAAGTCATAGAAAAGAGTGCGGCCTCCTTTGCTTTGGAGGTAATATACCAGTTTGACGCTCTAAAAAAAGAAGGAATTTGGGGCACTACCGAGCTAGATAAACCTTATTTTTTAAATTCCCCTTCCGCTGAGCATGCTATCAAGGAGTTTTCTAAAAAATCATGGGATGTCTTCTACAACGATAAAGATCCTTCTAAAAACGCCCTTCAAAGAAATTTTCCCTTCAAAGACTGCATCCAATGTCTTTTGACATTAGGAGTTTTTATTTACTTTCTCTTTTTCAAAAAAATAATGGAAAAATCGACCCAGGAATGGTGAGTTTAAGTTATTTAAGCTTAGTTGCTTGAGTCTTTGTTTCTTTCTTTTTTTTGAATTGATTGTTTTATGATTATTTAAATTTATCTTTATTATTCCTTTTAATACTGATTTAAATGATAATCCTCTTAAATTTTTAAACTAAATTATGTTGGAGATGGGTTATGTCGGTGGGTGTTACTGGGGTACATAGATTTGATGAGTGCTACTCTTGCTTCAGAGGGGCTAATGAAATAAATAATGGGCTAGATTTTCAAGTTATAGGCCACCTTACAGAGCAAGCGGGATGCATTCACGCTGTGTGCCTTCCGTGTATTCAAGCGGAAGATGCGTCTCGAGCTAGGTCGAGGCCGGCTAACCTTTCAATGCGTCAAGCTTGTGGAATGTGCCGTGCTCCTTTGGGTAATAATCAGCCAGCTCCCGAAACTGTTGGAGTTCAAGGCAGACTGTTTACTGTGCTTCCGTTCGGTACGCTCGGGGAAGATGGGCGTCCTGTAATGACTCCAAGCTTAGATCCTGTAAGCGGACGGGCTATACCTGATCAATTTGACCATGTATTTCATGGAGAGGTCATAAATTCCGCAGATATGCCTCCAGATTCGGAACCCCTACGTGTTCCTGTAAATATAAATAATCTTATCGATAATTTATTTCCTGACATAAGAGAACGACTGCGTGCAAGGGAAGCTGAGAGGATCAGAAGATCTGGTATGTCAAGAATTGAAATCACTTGCGAAACAATCGGAAGAGAGCTAGTAGGCCGAGTTGTAAGCCTTGTTCTTTGTGGTGTTGCAGGAGCTGCATTTGGCGTAGCTTATTACGGGGCTGCGATGGCGGCAAACAATGCATTGAATCCAGAAGAGGGTGTTTTTGTCCCGAGAGAAGAGCTTGATGGATTGAGTCCAGGTTTTGTTGTGATGCTCGTAGGGGGAGCCGTCTTCGGAATTTATTGTGGAGTAATGGGCGCTTTCGTGAACCCATGCGGAGATACTATGGGAAGAGCCGGCGCTCTAACAGGAAAAGCGATTGTAAGTGGATTAGAAGGGCTTAATGGCCAGATCGAGCGCATTAATAGAGCTTGGGCTAATTTGTTTGTAGATGCAGCGCAGCTGCCAGCTGGAGGGTAAAAGAGCTATACATCTATCGCCCCCTTTAAAAAGCGATAGACAAAAGAAAGAGACGGCTTTTTTAAAAGCTCAAGTCTTTGCTCTAGAGCCTTTAAGTAAGAAGTAGACTGGATCCTATCTGTAGTGTCCCCTTTAAAATAAAAAGAAAAAGCCCTCTTTGGATAAAAGAGGGCTTTTTCTTTGTCTTGCATTTCCTCTGTTTTTAAAAAAGAGGTAGAGATGTCAACTTTTACAAGAGGAAGTTTATAAAGAGATTTTTCTGCTTTTAGATATCTTCTGTCATAGACGTCATCGGATAAAAAGTAAAGAGGCTCTAGTATTTCTAAAAGTTTCGGATTTGCTATATGAGAAGTGAGAGGCCCGACAGGAAGAAGCCAAACAAGATTCGGGATTTTTAAGGAGGCTAACTTTCTTGCTTTTCTTAGAGTAGTAAACTTTGGTAAAAGACAAAAGGCAGGATCTTGGGAAGAGTGAATAAAGAGAGGAAATCCTTCTAAATTAGAAAGAAAGTAGTCTGTAAGCTTGCTTTGTAAAAAAAGAATTTTCATTTTTAAAAGCATGGGCAGACTCTTTTTTAATCGCAAGTGGAAGTAAAGGATTTGCGAATAACGAGTCCACCTGCTATCTTTTCTTAAAGGTGAGATCCGATCTTGTAAAATCTTAAGGATATTGATGACAAAAGCGACATTTAGCAATTTATTCAGTCAACAGCACCAGCAGAAAATTGAAGAGCTTGTGGCAATTGCCAAGGAGCAAGGGTATATTACGTATGAGGAGATCAATGAAATCCTCCCCATGAGCTTCGATTCTCCTGAGCAAATTGACCAAATTTTGATCTTCCTGAGCGGGATGGACATTCAGATCCTCAATCAGGTGGAAGTCGAAAGACAAAAAGAGCGTAAGAAAGAAGCGAAGGAAATGGAAGGCGCCGTCAAACGCACCGAAGGAACTTCCGACGATCCTGTAAGAATGTATTTGAAGGAAATGGGATCCGTTCCTCTTTTGACACGTGAAGAAGAAGTCGAAATTTCTAAAAGAATTGAAAAAGCGCAGATCCAGATTGAAAAGATCATCATGAGGTTCCGCTATTCAACACGCGAAGCTATTTCTATTGCCAACTACCTCATCACAGGCAAAGACCGCTTTGATAAAATCGTTTCAGAAAAAGAAGTGTCTGATAAAGGTGCCTACCTTGCGCTTTTACCTAAACTCTGCGGCCTTCTCAAGCAAGAAGACAGTTTTTTAGAGACGTTTTTAGTTCAGCTCAAAGACCCTAAACTTAAGAAAGTTGATCGCGTTAAAATTTCTGAAGACATTGAAAAGAGCCGAATCAGAACGCAAGCGTATTTAAAGCGTGTGTTTTGTAAGCACAACATCATCGAAGATTTTATCGAAGTTATTTTGACAGCTTACGATCGCTTCTTAGTTTTAGAAAGAGAAATCCAAGAGCTTATTCCGAGAGCCGAAAAAAACAAGTTTGCAGCTTCAAAGCTTCAAGGCGTGCGCAGAAAGCTTATTAAAAGAGAGCTCGCAGCAGGAAGAGGTCTTGATGAATTCAAAAAAGACGTCCGTATGCTCCAACGCTGGATGGATAAGAGCCAAGAAGCAAAACGGGAAATGGTTGAGTCTAACCTCCGCCTTGTAATTTCGATTGCTAAAAAATATACGAATAGAGGCCTTTCTTTCTTGGATCTTATCCAAGAGGGGAATGTCGGTCTTATGAAAGCTGTTGAGAAGTTTGAATATCGCAGAGGTTATAAATTCTCTACGTATGCAACTTGGTGGATTCGTCAGGCTGTAACGCGAGCAATCGCTGATCAAGCTAGAACGATCCGTATCCCTGTGCATATGATCGAAACGATCAACAAAGTGCTTCGAGGCGCTAAGAAATTGATGATGGAGACAGGAAGAGAACCGACTCCGGAAGAGCTTGCTACAGAGCTTGGCCTTACTCCTGATCGTGTTCGCGAAATTTACAAAATCGCGCAGCATCCGATCTCTCTTCAAGCAGAAGTGGGAGATGGCGGCGAGAGCCAGTTTGGTGACTTCTTAGAAGACACTGCGATTGAATCCCCTGCAGAAGCAACGGGCTATGCGATCTTAAAAGACAAGATGAACGAGGTTCTTACAACTCTTACTGATAGAGAAAGAACCGTTCTTATTGAACGATTTGGTCTTTTAGATGGCAAACCAAAAACGTTGGAAGAAGTGGGTGTTCGGTTTAAAGTCACAAGAGAACGTGTGCGTCAGATTGAAGCGAAAGCTTTGAGAAAGATGCGTCACCCTACCCGCTCTAAACAGTTACAAGCATTCTTAGATCTCTTAGAAACTGACTAATCCAATAATAAATAGTAAACATGCTAGATATTGAGTCTATATTCTCTCCGCAGGGGCTTTTAAGCAAAAGCCTCAAAGGTTACGAGCTGCGGGGAGAACAAAAAGATCTGGCCCTGCAGGTGATGCAGGCCTACGATCAAGACAAAGTCTTGCTAGCTGAAGCTGCAACAGGAGTTGGTAAGAGCTGGGCCTATTTGGTGCCAGCCCTTCTTTGGGCTTCCTCTCGCAGAGAAGCAAGCCTTATTTCCACTCATACTATCGCACTGCAAGAGCAGCTCATCAAAAAAGATATCCCTTTTTTGCTCGATCTTTTAGGCCTTGATCTGCAAGTTACCCTTGTAAAAGGGATGAGTAACTATTTTTGTTTTAAAAAGTTTGATGAAGTGGTTCAAGAAGCGTCGCTTCTAACCTCTCAAGAACAAGAAGAGCTAAAAAAGCTAGAGAGGTTTTCAGAAACTTCTTCAGAGGGATCTAGTTCAAACGTTTCTTTTCCTTTATCCCCGGGGATGTGGGATAAGGTTGCAGCAGAAAGAAGCAGCTGTACCCATATGCAGTGTCCTCATTTCAAACAATGCTTTTTTTTCAAAGCCAGAAAACAAGTTTCTGAATCTCAGATCCTTGTCATCAACCATCACTTGCTTGTTTCTGAAATTTCTATGCGGATGAGATCTGATTTCAAAGAAGAGAAGTCTATTTTACCCAAGACCTACCGCATTATTTTAGACGAGGCGCATCACTTAGAAGAAATCGCCCTTGAGAGCTTTTCTGTGAAGATCGATAGGCTCGATCTCATTCGTCACTTAGGAAGAATTTATTCAGAGTTTCAGCCGCAAAAAAGTAGACTTGGCCTCTTTACGCAAGATCTTTCCACTAAAAAGAAAAACTTTTCAAAAGCTCTTATTTTACTTTTAGATGTAGATGTCCCTGCTCAGAAAAAAAATGCTTTAACAAGTGTTGAAGAGCTCTTTGCAAAGATCGAAGAGTTTTGTGAGGCTCATCTATCTAAAGCGAAAGAGCAGTCTTCTGAGCTAAGAGAAAGAAGATGGCGCTTTTCTTCCAAAGAAGCGGCTCTTGATCCTTGGCAGAAAGGAGTGCAAGCTGTTTTTGAATTGGTTAGGACGGAGTGGAACAAGCTGTTTTCCCTTCTAAAACTTCTTAAAGACGAGGCTTTGCAAGGTCTTTCTGATGCTGATAGAGAAAGCCTTTCTATTCACATCATGGCGTTTGATTTTGTAGAAAGCTATCTAGTGCAAAAACTCTCGGAGCTCGAAGCTTTTATTACTGTGCATGAAGAGAAAAGTAGAGTCAGATGGATTGAAACTTCGGCTCCTTTAGCGATGAAGAATGTTACACTTGTCGATGCGAAGCTCAACGTATCCAAATATTTAAGAGAGCATTTGTTCCAAAACAAACAAACAGCGGTCCTTTGCAGCGCAACACTCACATCCAATCAAAATTTTGCTTTTTTAAAGCAGCAAATAGGCCTTAATGAGGAGAATCTTAGCAAGCGAACAGAAGAAAGGACTTACAATTCTCCCTTTGATTTTGCAAAGAACGCTCTTTTTTTAGTTCCTAAAGATATTTTATACTCCCATGAATATGGTTTTTCAGATCAGGTAGCAGAAAATGTAAAAAAAATCATCGAAGTCTCTAAGGGTGGATGTTTTATTCTATTTACCTCCTATGAAATGCTCCACTACGTCTATGAAAAAGTGACAAGGTCTTTTGATAGACCTGCAGCTTCCTATATGAAGCAAGGAGAGACTTCAAAGCAGGCACTGATTGAGAAATTCAAGCAGAAACAAGACAGCGTCCTTTTTGCCACCTCTTCTTTTTGGGAAGGGATTGATGTGGCAGGAGAAACTCTTCGGTGTGTTGTCATCACAAAGCTTCCATTCAAAGTTCCTTCTGATCCTCTTTTTCAAGCTATGAGCGAGATGTATGAAGAGGATGGAAAAGATTCCTTTAGCGAATATTCTCTGCCTCACGCCTGTTTAAAGTTTAAACAGGGATTTGGCCGGCTCATCCGCACAAAAAGCGATAGAGGCTGCGTTGTCTGCCTCGATCGCAGGGTCATGACAAAACCGTACGGAAAGGTCTTCTTAAAAAGCCTGCCGCCTTGTCCTGTTATCTATGAAGAAAGATCTAGGATGATTGAGAAGATGAACCTGTTCTATCAAGGGAATGGAGCGTAGCGGAATCGAACCGCTGACCTCAACAATGCCATTGTTGCGCTCTACCAATTGAGCTAACGCCCCGAATAGAAAGATGAAAGACATTCTATAGAAAATCAGAAAAAATCGCTAACACAAACTTTTTTTCAGACGTGCAATATTCTAACTTCATGATATCATGGGAAAAAAATATTACGAATTAGGACCTCTATGGTAAAAAAGATTTCTTTATACTCACTTGTTATGCTCATCATCGCGTCGATTGATAGCATTCGAAACCTTCCCGCTGCTGCCCTTTTCGGAAGCGCTCTTATTTTCTTTTTCATTGTATCGGCCATTGTTTTTCTCATGCCAACTTCCCTAGTAGCAGCAGAGCTAGCTGCAAGCTATCCTGAAAAAGGAGGGGTTTATCACTGGGTAAATTCTGCTTTTGGAGAGAAATGGGCGATGGTGGCGATTTGGATGCAGTGGATCAATACCATGGTCTGGTATCCATCTATTTTATCTTTCATTGCAGGAACTGCCGCTTATGTGATCAACCCAGAGCTTGCCGCTCATAAGGGATATCTTGTTGGATCCATTATGATCGTTTTTTGGTCCATTACGTTTCTCAATCTTTTTGGAATCAATTTTTCAACAAGGGTGAATAATATCTGCGCGCTCATCGGAACGATGATCCCCCTAGTGCTTCTCATGGGTCTTGGAGCTGTGTGGTATTTTTCAGGGCACAAGCTTGAAATTTCTATGGATCGAGAATCTTTGATCCCAGCCTTTTCAAGCTCTACAAGCTGGACTTCTTTGGTAGCTATTATGGCTTCTTTCCTAGGAATGGAGCTTGCGGGAGTCCATGTTAACGACATCAAAAATCCTCAGAAAAACTTCCCAAGGGCTTTGCTGTTTTCAGGCTTCTTCCTTTTGGCTTCCATGCTTCTTGGCTCTTTGGCGATTGCTTTTGTCATACCAGTTGGTGAAATCAATTTAGTTTCCGGTGTGATGCAGCTTTTTTCTGACTTTTTTGGGGTCTTTGGTTTAAAACCGCTCATTCCTCTTATGACGGTGCTCATTGTTGTCGGATCAATTGGAAGTATCATTAACTGGCTGATCTCGCCAGCTAAGGGACTGCTTCATGCGGCAGAATTTGGTTTTCTTCCTCCTTTTTTTGCAAAGAAAAACAAGTGGGGCGTTCCTACTCGTATTTTAATAGCTCAGGCTATTTGCGTGACGTCATTTTGTTGCGTATTTTTACTTGTTCCAAGTGTGAATGGATTTTACTGGTTTTTAACAGCGCTAAGTACAGAGCTCTACATGATCATGTATATCTTGATGTTTTTATCGGCGCTTTGCCTCCACTATAAACATAAAAACCGTCCCAAGGTTTTCAAAATCCCTGGGAAATCTGTTGGGATGTGGACAGTATGCATGATGGGTATTTTAGGATGCTCTGCAACCATTGGAGTGAGCTTTCTTCCTCCTGGAAACATTGATGTAGGAACCTCTTTTCAGTATGTGATGATGTTTGTGATTGCGAACATCGTAACTATCTCTCCTGTTTTATTGTTTTTCTGGTATAAGAAGCAAAAACGCATGGCTTAAAGTAAGAGGTCTTTGAAAGTGACTCATTTTTTTTCAAATGTTGCTAAGGCGCCTTCTGATCCCATCTTGGGATTGACAGCTTCTTTTTTAAAGGACCCAAGAGAAAAAAAAGTCAACTTAAGCGTTGGAATTTATAAAACAGAGCAAGGGAAAACCCCAGTTCTATCTTGCGTTAAGGAAGCTGAAAAGTTTTTCTTAGAGCAAGAAGAAACAAAAAGTTACCTTCCCATAGAAGGAGATTCTCTTTACTTAAAAGAGATTGCAGCTCTTATTTTTGGAAGAAAGCTCTACGGAGAGCTTTCTTCCCATATAACGCTTGTGCAAAGTCTCGGAGGCGCTGGAGCTCTTCGTTTAGGTGGAGAATTTATAGCGCAGGAACTTAAAGGCTCTACTTGTTACATCTCTGATCCTACTTGGCCAAACCATGAAGCTATCTTTACTCAAAGTGGCCTATCAGTAAAAAAATACCCTTACTACGATTTTAAGCAGAAGAAGGTAGATTTTGATGCTATGTATCAGTTTCTTTCTTCCCTTCCATCTAAAAGCTTAATCGTTCTTCATGCAAGCTGTCACAATCCAAGTGGAGCAGATTTGAGTCGAGATCAGTGGTCGCAAATTGCAGATCTTTGTCTTTCTAAAGAGTTGATTCCATTTTTTGATGCAGCCTACCTTGGTTTTGATGTTTCTTTTGAAGAGGACGCATATCCTCTGCAGCTATTTGCTCATAAAGGCGTAGAGTTTTTAGCGTCCATTTCTTTTTCTAAAAACTTTTCCCTCTATGCTGAAAGAGTTGGAGCTTTTATCCTTTTTTCAAAAGGAAATGAGTCGGATGCCATTTTGTCTCAGCTTAAAAAACTTGTTAGACGAAACTATTCAAATCCACCTCTTCATGGAGCCAAACTGATTGGAAAGATTTTGCAAACCCCTTCTTTAAAGCTAAAATGGGAAGAGGAGTTAGCAGAAATGAGACATAGGATAAACTCTTTAAAATCTCTTTTGATCGCATCTTTTGCGGCAGGTGGAACACAAACAGACTATAGTTATCTCTCAGATAAGAAAGGACTATTTTCCTTTTGTAACCTTTCAAAAAGCCAAGTAGAGCGCCTAATGCAAGAATTTGGGATCTACATGACAGCGGATGGTCGGATGAACATTGCGGGCTTAAACACTTCTAATATCGAGTATGTTGTAAAATCTATTGCCTCTGTAGGAGGATAACCAATGCGAAAACAAAAAATCTCTCCCTACATTTTTTTGTTCGTTTCTCTTTTTTGTGTGCTCAGTTTTTCTGACTCTTTCACACAAAAAGTTCGCCTTTTTGCTGTCAGCTCCTTTTCTCCTAGCTGGAGATTTTGTGAGGGTCTTAAAAAAGGAGCTCTTTTACTTTCTTCTTCTCAAGGGTCTGATAGATTTACAAAAGAGCAGTTCATTCGAGAAATGGAAGAACTTAAACGAGAAAATAGATCACTTTGTGAGCAGATGGAAAACGTGCGTCAGTGGGTTTTAAGTGAAGACCGCATTGAGGAGCAAATGACCCGGGTTAAAAGTCTTGATCCTTTAGAAAAAGAAGGAGCTTGGAGACACTATTTTCATAGAAGAAAAGAAGAACTCTCTGGAATTTTAAAACTTCAAATGAAAGCAATACCCGCAAAGGTTATTTATAGAGATCCAGCCTCATGGAGCAGCTTTGTTTGGATAGGTATTGGGGAAAGACAAAATAGATCTTTGAAAGAAGCTGTGATAGCAAAAAACAGTCCGGTTGTTATTGGTAACGTACTTGTTGGTCTTATAGAAGAAGTGGGCGAAAAACAGTCTAAAGTACGTCTTCTTACGGATGCGAACTTATTTCCTTCTGTCCGCTCTATCCGAGGGGGAAAGCAAGATCAGTTTTTTATAGAGCATGTAGAAGGGCTGTTGCAGCTTTTAGGGGCAAGACGCGACCTTTTTTCTTCTCTAGAGGAAGAGAATCAGATTGTGACTTCTCTACAAAAGGTTGTAAAGCGCTTGGATGGCTCTCAAGGGACTTCTTATCTAGCTAAAGGGGAGCTCAAAGGAAGCAGTCTGCCGCTTTGGAGAACAAGAGGGCAGCGACTGAAAGGGCTTGGATTTAATTACGACTTTGCCGATAGCGAAGGCCCTGCTAGGGATTTAAGGACAGGAGAGGCTCTTTTAAGAGAAGGGGATCTTTTGATCACAAGCGGCCTTGATGGAGTGTTTCCGGCGGGGCTTGAAGTCGCTATTGTATCCAAGGTTCACTCTCTTAAAGAAGGGGCTTCTTCTTATGAGCTAGAGGCAAAAGCAATCGCTGAAAACTTTAATGAATTAAGTTCTGTTTTTGTTCTTCCGCCGCTTGCTGCTCTATAAACTTTTTGTTTATCTTGGGTTTTTTACCTACTCTATGTTAAATTTGTCGTATCGATACTATCGATGAAAACTTAAAATTTAGAGGCGTTATGAAAAAATTATTACTAGCAAGTTTACTCGTATCTGTAATGGGATTTTCTTCCCTATTTGCTGAAGAAAAAAAAGAGAAAAAAGTAGAAGCTGTTGCTGCTTGCGGTTGCCCTCATGCAGAAACTGAAGTAAAGGAACAAGCTCCTGCTGAAGAAGAGGAAGTTAAGGTTTCTGCGGTTGAAGAAGAAGATGTAACAATCAAAGCTGTAAGCTGCGGCGATTGCGATAAAGGCGATAACCTAGCTGATGACGAAGAAGAATTTTCCATAGGCTAAGAATCTCTATATTCTTAAAAAGAAGGAGAGATCCTCTCCTTCTTTTTAAGATTTTATAATACTTAAAATCTCAGTTTTCAAAACATCAAAAGACTTTTCTTTTCCAAAGACGTATTCATATAAATCCTTCCTGGCTTCTTTTTTTCCAAGTGTATTTTCTTGCCATGTATTTTGAATGAATCTAGCAATGTTTTCTTTGGAAGGAATGATTTCTCCACAGCTATGAATTTCGAATCTAGGCCCATGTTCTTGCATTAGAAAATAAAGAGGTCTATCAAACGATAAAAAATCATATCCAATGGATGAGTAATCCCCAATGTAGAGGTCACACCTATCTAAAAGAGGGTAAATGCAAGGGAAGTTTTCAAGGAAGATAACACCTTGTTCATCTTGATACTGTTCTAAAACAGTAAACGTTTCAGCGGGATGAAATTGCTTTAAAAAAGGATGGAGCTTGATGATTAAATTGAGCTCTTGTTTCAGATCTTGAATGAGCCTTCCAGCTTCTTTAAAAAAAGAAGTGGGATTTTCTCCATCTTGCCAAGAGGGGGCATAGAGAGCTGTTTTTTTATTTGGATCTAATTTACTTCCAATGATCTGCTCTACGAGGTCTTTGTAAAAGGAGCGATATTTTTGATAGAAGGCAAGTCTATAGTTACCAGTAGCTGCCGTTGAGCGGATAGAATTTATTGCACCTGTTTGCTTTAAAAGATCACTCATATGGCTTCCATACACTAACGAAATATCTTGGGGAGCAAATTGCTTTGCTGAATGTCCTTTATCAGAATGTCCATGAGGACAGTAGATAAAGCGCATCTTTTTATTATAAAGGAGCTCCATAAGAGGAGAGAGCTCCATAGTGAAAAATTTTCCACTTTCAAAAAGAGCATCAAAATGATGCGCTAAAAAATCCACATCAAGATCTTGAGATTCTTTGTGGATAGCTTGGATCTGTGGATAGAAGGCTAAAGCGGAAGCGAAAGTTTCCTTTTCTGTAATGAAAAGGGGCATGTCCATAATGTAGGCAAGTACTCCTAGGTGATCTAGGTATGTGTCGGGGCCTGTAACAATTGCTGCGAGTTTAGATGTCATCATTTAGAAAAAATTTAAATCTTTATCAGGGAAACAGCTGTAGCAGTTTTCGATTTCTTTTTTTAGCGACTCAGAGGATTTTCTAGATC
This sequence comes from uncultured Chlamydiae bacterium, assembly GCA_903824495.1. Lineage (GTDB taxonomy): Bacteria > Chlamydiota > Chlamydiia > Chlamydiales > Rhabdochlamydiaceae > CAIJXB01. The sequence continues at coordinate 162,101 of CAIJXB010000026.1, read as the reverse complement.
CAAAGGCATAATCATCGATCTTTTTTCTGATCTCGCTGAAGTTTGTATGATCGTGAGGAAGAGACTTTTTAATGATCTCATAAATGTTTCCATACTCATCAGGTCTGATCTCAACACCGCACTGGTAGAGATAAAGACCAAGATCCGTTTTTGGATCTCTTTTTTGAGAATTTAAAAAGAACATAGGCTTATCAAAACCTAAAAAATCATAACCAATAGAGGAAAAATCTCCGATGTAGATATCTACAGCATCAAGCAGTGGAAAAACAGGAGGGAAGTCTAACGCAAAGCGAACCCTTTCATGGGTTTCATACTTTTCAATGAGCCTTTGGTTTTTTTCTTCATTTTCCATCAAGAGATTAGGATGTGGTTTGACAAGTAGGTTCCAGTTATCCGGAAGATTTTTTACTAAAAAACCAAGAGCTTCAGAAAAAGAAGAGGAGCTTTCACTATCATTCCAAGTAGGGGCATATAGAATGGTTTTTTCAGCTTGTGGAAGCTTTCTCAAGAAGCGATCAGAAACAATCCCGTCATAAAAAGCTTTATGCTGCAGGTAGTAGGCCCTTCTAAAGTTACCTGTAACAGCATGAGCTTTTAGCTGATCAAACGCTTTTTTCTGCTTTAAAAAGTCGATCATTTTATTCCCGTAGACAAGGGCCACTTCTTCTTGATTTAACGCTTCCATGGCTGGAGCGATATGTCCTTTGTCAGAGTTGCCGTGAGGAACCCATATTGTATGGACCTTTTTATTACGCAGTTTTTGAGCGAAGAAAAACACTTCATCAAAAAGGATCCGAGGGGTACATACAAAGACGATGTCGATGTTTTCAACTAAAAGATCAGGTAATCGGATCGAATCGATCCTTTCCGTTTTGACTTCTGGATAAAAAGTTGCAAGAAGGTTTTCTTCCTCCTCTTCTGTTACAAAGAGGGGAATCCCCATCAGGCTACAAAGGGGCGCTAGGTGGTCGATGTAGTGGATAGCAGGGCCATAAATGAGGCCTGCTGCTGTCCACTGAAGTGATTCTGCCATAGCCCCCGAAAGGTTAAGGGATTGTCATTAGAAAGTGTTTCCTGCCCTTTGCTGTTGGAAACGTGCATAAATGCGGAGGATAGCCTATGGAATAGGGAATAGCAATAAAATGTTGAGAGTTTTCAGAAAGCTTCAAATTCCGTATGTTTTGTGTATTGATCTTCTCTGAAAGAGCGATGAGCTGGTCTAGTAAGAAAACAACCTCGCAGGCGATCTCTTCATCTCCTAGCAAGATCTTTTCGAAGGTCTTTTCATCCGATAAGGTCAAAAGCTTGCTCGTTGCATTCATCCGGTCTTGGCGGAAGGCTTTAACTTGCTCAATTAGCTGAAACCTAGTTTGCATGAGAGCTTCCCAAGAGGATTTATCCTGACCTTGCAAAGACACTTCTTCTTGCATCATGTTGGACAAAATTTCTCTCATGAGATCGATCTCTTTTTCCATCGATTTTTTCAAATTTTCTTCGGTCTCTGCCCAATCGGGGTGGTGTATAGGATTCATTAGCATCGCGCTCCATTTTTCTTAAAGGTATTAGTATTAAGAAGCGGATTTCGTGCCAAACCCTAACCTTTTTAGGGTAAGAGGCTTTTCTTTTTTACGAGTCCTCTGTAGAGTCTTTAGGAAAAACATGTATAGGAAAAAAGTGACTACTGAAGCCCTAAAAGCCTGGTTTTTGGAAAATAAAAGGTCTTTTCCTTGGAGGGACTCTCCCACCCCCTACGCTGTATGGGTGTCAGAAGTGATGCTCCAGCAGACAAGGGCAAGTGTTGTCATCTCTTACTTTAACAAATGGATGAAGCGCTTTCCGACCTTATCTTCCTTAGCTACAGCACCCTTAGAGGATGTTTTTAAAGTATGGGAAGGCCTCGGCTATTACAGCCGGGCCCGCAATCTCCACAAGGGCGCCATCCAAATTGAGCAAAACGGAGGCGAGCTCCCTTCTACCTTAAATGAACTTTTAGACATTAGCGGGATAGGACCCTATACAGCCGGCGCTATTTTGAGCTTCGCCTTCCATCAAAAAGCTCCCGCTATTGATGGAAATGTAGAAAGGGTTATTTCTCGCTACATAGGAATAGAAGGAGATCTAAAAAAAGAGCCCTCTAAAACGCGTCTCAAAGAAGCAACCTTTGCTTTGCTGCCAGATAGAGAGCCTTGGGTTGTTATGGAAGCTCTCATCGAGCTTGGTGCTACCCACTGCCTTCCAAATCCAACCTGCAGCAAGTGTCCCTTAAGTAAAAGCTGTTTTGCAAATCGCGAAAGGGCAACAGACCTTTTTCCTTTTAAAAGGAAAAGGCAAGAGACGATCTTTTTAGAAAAACAGGTAGTCATCCTTTTAGATGATGCTGGCAATGTTCTGGTACAAAAAAAGGAAGAAGGGAAGGTTCTAGGCGGCCTTGCTGAGTTCCCTTCTTTTCCCTACATTCCTGATCACAATGTGGAAGAGGAAGTTAAAAGGCTGTTAGGGGTAGAGGCTATATTTCAGGAAGACCTGAAGCAAGAAAGCCAAAGCTTTACTAAGTATAAAGTAGAGCTCTATCCTTCCATTTTACATGTGGCTCAAAAGGTAGAGGTACCGGGATTTTTTTGGTATTCACTAGAAGATCTAGAAAAGGATCTGACATTTTCTTCTGGGCATAGACGGATTTTAAAGCAGTTGCTTCTTAGTGTATAAATAGAAAAAAACCTCAAAATAAATCGTGTTTATTTTGAGGTTTTTCACTTGCGGATTATAAGACTATCTTCTTTCTACAGAAGTAGACTTAAGGCTTTCTAGGAATCTACCACCGGCAGCACCTAGCGCTAAAAAGATCAAAGGAGGGAGGAACATGGAAAGAATGAGGCCTACGCATCCTAGGATGAGCTGGGTCATGTTTTCTTGTTTCTCACAGAAAGCTTTTACAGTCCTTGCAAAGGATTCCACTTTGTTAGCCATTAAAACGCCAACGATTCCGCCGGCAGCGGCTAGTATGATGTTCCAAGCTGCAAAGAAGACAAAGCTAAAAAAGCAGGCCAGAAGAAGAGACAAACACAGAAAGAGCTTAAAGCGATTGTTCTTGGCAAATTTTTCAATTTCCTTGACGGATACACCGTCTTTTTGGTTGTCACCTGACATGATTTTGTCCTTATATAGTAGGTTTCGATTAATTCTTAACTTACTTTTAATCTCTGATGGATCGAGTTTTTTGTCAATTTATTTCTTCTGAGTTTTTGAGCTGGAAGAGTTCTTCTTTGTGTTTTTTAGGGGAATGTTTTAAACTCCGAGCTTTTACAGTGGATGAAGAATACAAAAAAACTATAGAGGCTTTTTTGCTCATTATCGCCCCAAGCAAGATGAATGTCGAAAGAATGTTGAAACTAGCTGTCAAAGGCAGCTGGATCTTGACGGTTTTTCTCTGCCTTCTTTTTGCTGTTTTCACATTGTTTTCTCTCTATCAAGGGAAAGAGTCAGCGGGAAGAAGCAATCTTACTGTTTTTGCCAAAGGGAAAACGATCGCTTTAGAAAAAATAGGGCAAGGGTCTTTATCTTTGCGCCCCAGTAAAAGAGCTGCGATTTTACCAGACATGAGCCAAGAGATCGTGCTACTTGCTAAAAATGTTCGTCCCGATCTTAAAAGCAAAGAGATCAGTTTTCTTTTTTCTCTAAGGAGCTCTAAGTCAGAGCAGAGGATAAAAAACGGGGATGTTGTTTTCTTAAGCTGCGACCCACAAGCGGGAGGATCTCCTGTCTATCGCTTTTCCGAGAAAAAAACTCCTCTTTGGATCAAGCCTTCTTTTCTAGACAGAAATAAGGTTTTAGTCGAAGTGGGACTTTTTCTGCCTTCTAAAGACTCTGAAGGTTTTTTAGAAGAAAAAGCTCAGTTCGTTCTTCAGGAAGAATCTTTTAAAAATAGCGAGAAATTTCAAGGAGAGAAGTGGATTTCCTCTTTGCAAAAAGCTAAGCTTTGGGGACCGGATGTTCTTCTTGTTAAGTATAATCCAGGAGTCGGCCGAAAGTTCAAGGTAGAAATACCCGGCAGCAAGGGAACAGTTTTCTGTTTTATGCAGCTAGGGGATTTTTTAGTCTGGAATGGGGATGCATGGGTTCCAACAGAAGACGGAACCAAAGCTGGAGGCAAACCGCTAGCTCAAGTCAAATCGATGACTCCGAGAGGACTAGAATTTGAAGTATGGAACGAAGAAGGATTCTATCCTCAAGAAATCAAGTTAGATCTGCAAGTGTCTCCTCGCATGGGATCCTTAAAAGCTGACCAAATACCAGGGGCCGTAAGAGCGAGAACTGCCCATCAAGTATCTTGCTGTTTTGCAAAGCGCAGATACCTCTTGAAACCAGGAGATTGGGTTCTCAAGACATCTAGAGGGTGGAAAGTATTAAAAAGATCTCTGGACATTGAAGAGTACTTACTCCATAAGATACGGGGAGAGCTGTGTATTTTCGATTCACTAGTTCGAGAGCAAGGGAAGCTTATGATGAAGGGATATTGGGTAGATGAGATGAGAACGCAGACGCAGCCGTTTTCTATCGCTGTAGAAGGCGATCGCACTGCTCAAAAATCACAGCGAAAAGAAAAGAAAGGGGTTGCTTTGAAAAGAGCAGAGGGAGCGGTAACGACATACTTGCCCTTCTCCCCCAAAGAAAAAGTAGAAGGGGCTGACGGTGAATAGATCGATTGTTTTTACCATTTTTAGTCTTTTAGCGCTGTCTCATTTAGGGGGAGAGCCTTCTTTTGAAAAAGGTTTTTTGGTTAATAAAGAAAGTGGAATAGATGCAGCTTTGCCAGCTATTAACCAAAGGCTTTCCAAACTTCGCTCAGAGCTCAAGATTTGCTATGCAAAAGCCGCCCTTTTAAAAGACAAAAAAGCAGAAGAAAAAGAATATGAATCCTTGCTTCAAACGGTTCAGGGACTCAAAGCTTCTATGTCAGCTCTTGAAAACCAGTGGAGAGAGCTAGCTGTTGATGAATATAAAAAAGAAGAGGAAGACTCTTCTTTATGGGATCAAGAAGAAACGACTCTCGGACAGCTTGTCATGGAGTATGGGGCACTTGATTTCTTATACATCGTCCCTCCTGAAATGGCCGCTTTGAAACTTCACATGCATTCGAATTTACCGATACCAAGAGAGTCTTGGGGTGAAGTTCTCGAAATTATCTTAGCCCATAATGGTGTTGGCGCTAAGAAAATCAACACCTATACAAAGCAGCTTTATCTGCTTAAGCAAGATCCTTCGGTCATCCAAGCTATTGCATCAAAACCTGAAGAGCTTTTGCTGATCCCCAATCAAACACGCCTTTTTTACGTGTTTTCACCACGTCCTGAGCAAGCGAAGAGTACATTCCAGTTTTTTGAGCGCTTTGCAGATGCAAAACAAACGTTTGTGCATCAAATTGGCACAAAAGTAGCGATTGTTTCCTCTAAAGAAGAAGTAGAAAAACTGATCAACCTTCATAAAATGGTGTGGCAAGATTCTCTTGGAAAAACATCCAGAGTCGTCCCCATTTTAAAAATGCCTGTTAAAGAGATGGAGAAAATTTTAGTTTCTTTCTTTGGCGATGCCATAGAGAAAAATAGACCCCCCTTTAATAAGGTCGAGCAAGAAGGCCTCATTGTTTTCCCTTTAGGACACGGCAACTCTTTAGTGTTAATTGGGCAAGAGGAGATTGTAGATAGAGCTGAAAAGATTGTAAAAGACACGGAAGAGCAGCTACAAAATCCAACAGAAATGACAGTTCATGTCTATACATGTCGCCATAGCGATCCTAACGATCTTTCTAAAGTACTTGAAAAAGTGTATAGCGCTATTGTTAGCTCAGCTACGGATGTTCGCGATGGAACAGACTATTCCTATATGCAGCAAAATGCTCCTTATAGAACACCTGATGGCTATTCTCCACAAGCGCCGATGCCAGTAGCGCCACCTCCATTAAAAGGAGGCAGTGTTGCGCAGCTTGAAGTAGAAACTGGCACAGACCATTTTATTCCCGATCCTAAAACGGGCAATCTTTTGATGGTTGTTAGAAAAGATGTTCTTTCTAAGGTCAAAAGTCTTTTAAGAAAGCTCGACGTCCCTAAAAAGATGGTACAGATCGAAGTCTTGCTTTTTGAAAGAAGCATCCATAATAAAGATAGCTTTGGACTCAACCTTCTTAAAGTAAACACTCCTCATAGTGACGTAAAATATACCTCTTTATTTGCGCCTGTTGGTAAGGGAGTCTTTGAGTACCTCTTTAAAACATCTCAAGGCAATAACCCAAAGCTTGACTTTGCGTATAACTTCTTGATGACTCAAGAAAATATCCAGTTTCACGCTGCCCCTTCTGTTGTCACTGTCAACCAAAGTCCTGCCACGATCAATATCGTGGAAGAGATCTCTATTAATAACGGCGCTGCGCCGATTGATACCAATAAAGGGATCGCCTTTGAGCAGTCTTACACAAGAGCCCAGTACGGTATTACCATCATTATGACTCCGACCATTCACTCGGCACTCGAAAGTGAAGATTCTTCCATCCAAGAAGAAAAAGCAGCAGTAACTCTTCAAACAAACATCAGCTTCGATACGCCAAGACACAATCCGAATGATCGCCCGATTGTAGAAAGAAGACATATAGAAAACGAAGTGAGAGTTGCTGATGGAGAGACGGTCATCATTGGAGGCCTTCGTAAGAAGACAACTCACGACAATGAAGAAAAAATCCCGTTCCTCGGAGAGATCCCAGGCTTTGCAAAGCTTTTTGGATCTGTAGAGCTTACCGATAGAAACACAGAGATCTTTTTCTTCATCACACCGCGTATTATCCCAGATCCTCAAGACACGTTTGAAAGATTAAGAGCCGAAGAGATGAAAAAGCGTCCTGGAGATATTCCTGAATTCTTAGAGAGAATGGTGGAAGCGCAAGACAAAGAAAGCCGTAAATTTTTCGCAAAAAGCTTAAAACTATTTTTTACAAAATGACAGAATCAAACGCTACAGTAAATCTAGCCCCCAGCGAAGAGTTTCGAGAGTGGAGCGAGCGCTTTGGCATGGAAATTATGCATTCTTTACAAGATGCAGAGTGGGTTCGTCTTAAAACTCCTGTTATGCCCTATGCATTTGTAAAGAAAAAAGGGATCCTTCCAATAGATTCGCGCGATGGAAAAATTGTTGTCGCTCTTTCTAACCCTCTTGATTTAGAGGCGGTAGAAGAGATCAGACTGTTTCTAGGACGTGAGACGATAGAAGTGCTTGCTTCCAAAGCTGAAATTGAAGAAGCGATAGAGCAAAGCTACCATCAAGATAAGGAAGCTGCTTCCCATCTGATGGCAAGTTTGCAAAGTCAAGATGAGAATGTTTTAGATCCTCAAATTGCAGAAGAGTACGATCTATTAGATCCCAAGGCAGATTCGCCCACCATCCAAATTTTGAATGCCATTCTTCTGGAAGCGATCCAGCAAGGAGCTTCTGATATCCACTTTGAACCTTTAGAACAAGGACTCGGAGTTCGTTATCGGATCGATGGAGTTTTGCAGATGAGACACTCTCCTCCCAAAGAATACCAATCTCAGCTGATTACAAGAATGAAGGTTTTGTCTCGTCTTGATATCGCAGAGCAAAGGCTTCCTCAAGATGGACGTCTCAAATTGCGAATGGGTGGACGTCATATCGACTTTAGGGTCAGTACCATTCCCTGTGTATTCGGAGAGAGGATTGTTTTAAGGATTTTGGATAAGTCTAATGTTCTTCTTGGCCTTGATAGCATTGGAATGAAATCCAAAATTTTGAAAGATTTCCAAACCTTGATTCGCTATCCCGAAGGGATCGTTCTTGTCACAGGGCCTACGGGAAGTGGTAAGACGACAACGTTATATAGCGCCCTTTCAGAAGTTAACTCCTCTGAAGTAAACATCATGACCATTGAAGACCCTGTTGAGTACAAACTCCAAGGGATGGCCCAGATGGGAGTAAACACTAAAATCAATTTGCACTTTTCGACAGGCCTTAGACACATTTTAAGACAAGACCCTGACATTATAATGATCGGTGAGATCAGAGATAAGGAAACAGCAGACATTGCGATTCAGTCTTCTTTAACAGGCCACCTTGTTTTGAGCACCTTGCATACAAATGACGCCCCTTCTGCTTTAACTCGTCTCATTGACATGGGAATTGAGCCGTATCTTTTAACATCTTCTGTCATTGGAGTTTTGGCTCAAAGGCTCGTACGTCGCATCTGCAGCTGTTGCAAGGAATCTTATATTCCATCTGAGAGAGAAATCTACGATCTGCGTCTTACTAAAGAAGAAGTGGGTGACCTACCTTTTTATAAAGGCAAAGGGTGCGAGCAATGCTATGGATCTGGTTATAAGGGACGGCATGGAATTTATGAGCTCATGACTTTGAATAACGCTCTTAAAGAGCAGCTTTTAAAATCAGCCGATGCACATCGGCTTCAAGAGCTAGCTTTAGCGCAAGGGATGTCTTCCTTACGCCGTGAAGGATCTATGCTTGTTTTGGAAGGAGTCACTTCTTCAGAAGAAGTCCTTAGAGTCACAAGAGGATGCGAGGGGTTATAAAATCCAATGCCACTATTTCAATATAAAGCGATCGGAGACGATGGAAAGCAGTCAAAGGGGATCATCGATGCAGATTCTCTATTCATGGCTAAAGAGCGCCTAAGAAAACAAAGAATCCTCATCACATCCATCGTTAGCCTTTCAGAGTCTAAATCTTCTCGCGTGATCTTAAATGAAAATCAGCTGCTTTCTTTCACAAGAGAGCTTACCCAGCTTTTAAAAGCAGGACTTCCTCTTTATGAAAGCCTTGTTACGATTGAAGAAAAGCAGCGCTCTTCAAAGTCGCATGTACTCTTTGCTGATCTGTGTGATCTTTTAAAAAATGGTTCTAGTTTATCAAGCGCTCTTGCTAAATATCCTGAAACGTTTCATGAGATCTACCTCTCGATGGTGAAATCTGCTGAGCAAACAGGAGCTTTATTCGACGCTTTTGATCAACTCACACTTCTCATTTCAAAACAGCAAAAGCTCAAGAAGCAACTGTTTGCTTCTCTTGCCTATCCTGCTTTTTTAGGAGGGTTTTGTCTTCTTGTCATCGGAGCTCTTTTCTTTTTCGTAATCCCTTCCATGAAAGAACTGTTTGAAGGAAGAAGCGTGCATCCTTTGACCCACTTTGTCATTGGACTCAGTGATTTTCTAAACAACTATGTAGTATCGATTGCTCTTGTCCTGTTCTCATCTGGCTTTGGTCTCTATCTCTTGAGTAAGCAAGACTCTTTTCGAAAGAGGTTCAGTCAGTTTCTTTTAACCCTTCCCTATATCAAAAAGATCATCACACAGTCTGCTTTGGTTCGATTTTTCAGAGCTATGAACATGCTTTTGGATGGAGGCGTGCCCCTTGTTGAATCTCTTCGCTTTGCAAGAAAGGCAGTCAATAATGGAGCGCTGGCTTCTCTTATTTTAGAAGCAGAAGACAAAGTCGTTGAAGGAAAAAAAATCAGTCAGATCTTTGCAGGGGCCTCCTTTATGCCTCCTCTTGTAGTTCGTATGCTTACTATCGGAGAGGAAACGGGAAACATGAGTCTCATGATGCGGAACATGGCAGAGATCTATGAAGAAGAACTAGATAAAGATCTACTCCAACTCACCACGTTTTTGCAACCCGCTGTTTTACTGTTTTTAGGAGCTGTTGTCGGGCTCGTAGTGCTATCGATTCTCTTGCCACTGACCGACGTCAGCTCGTTCATTTCATCATAAAAATTATCAAGGATTTAAAAAATGAAAAAGTCTCACACAAAAAGAAAGAAAAAAGCGATCACCCTTTTAGAAATCATGATCGTTATTTTCCTCATTGGACTCATCGGTAGCGTCATTGGCTACAACGTAAAGGGAAGTTTAGAAGAAGGCAAAGCTTTTAGATCCGAGCAGGGGATCGAAAAGCTGAAAGACATTTTCCAGATGGAAATGGCAAGTGGCGCAACTGCCGAGCAAATCATCGCGAACCCTCAAGGGTATTTGGAAAATTCTGGTCTTGTAGCCAATGCAGATAAGCTTTTGAAAGATGGGTGGAACCAGCCTTATAAGATTAGCGCCAAAGGTGACTATGATCTTAAGATTAAGTCAGACGCTTGGGAGAAGCATAAAGAGAAAAAAGAGAAGAAATTAGGTAAAAAGGCTGAACATGTTTCTTCTTCCCAAGAGGAATAAGCGCAAAAGCTTTACTCTTTTAGAGATCATGGTGTGCCTTGCTCTGATAAGTCTTCTTGCAGGGCTAGTTGGGATGAAGGGGGTAGATTTACTTGCTCACCATAGATTCTATAGAGGCTTGCAAAGCTGGCTCTTTGATGTTCATCAGGTCCAGATCTTGGCCATGAACCAAGGAGCTGATGTAACGTGCACCATCAAAAAAAATCAGGAGGGGACATATCAGGCTATTTTTGAGTCTGACTCTCCCTCCTTCCACTCTACAACCCACGATCTAAAAGAGGTTTCGGAGCTTTTTCTCGAAAATAAGCCCGTCAAAGAGGTCAAGGTGACCTTTTTTTCTTCCGGTCGCACTTTTCCTACCGGGATTTTAAAAATAGAGCCCCAAAAAATGAAGCAGCCCCCCGTTTTTCTCGATTTTTCCTATCCGATCGCCTTCCAAACGGCTCCTCCAAAGAAATCTAGCCGGTTTATTCCCCCTCCTTATCCAGAAAAGAAAAAGAGCTAATCTCATAGAGGAAATTCCCTCTTTTTTCAGAAATAAATAAAAATATTCACATGTTTTATTGACAATAAATTTATTTAAAAACTAGTGTGAGGAAAAGTACACCATAGGAGAGGTTGCGATGGATATGCAGATTGCACATTATTGGGCTCACGTGTTTGGCCCGTTTCTTGTTATTTTAGGGCTCTGGATGCTTCTTTATAGCGACAATTTAGGAAAAATTGTTACATCTATAAAAGGATCCCCAGCTTGTTTTCACATTTTAGGACTGTTACAACTATTGATCGGTTTGATCTTGGTCACACAGTGTAACGTATGGAACATGTCAGGAGTTGTACTTGTGACACTTCTTGGATGGGTATTCCTCATTAGAGGTATTCTTTCCTTGTTCTTCCCACAACTGCTAATGAAGTTTATTGCTCGTGGCAAATGGACTAAATTTGCTGGTATCGTTCCACTAGTTTGGGGCGTTCTTATGTACTGGACAATGATGTCTTAATCAAGACCTCTTCAAAAACGAAGCCTAGAACTCTACATTCTGGGCTTTGTTTTGAAGAACCTTATCTAGAGAAGTCTATTCAAATCGTCTTTCCCTCAGCCAAATCGTAGCAATCCATTTTTCCCCAGCTAGCACAGGTGCTCCTCCATGAAAACTTCTTGGATCGATTCTTCCGTCATGAGTGACATTATAGAAAAGCACCGCTTTTCCCTTTGTTGGAGTGATAGCAAGGTTTGCTTTTGGAAAAATCGTTTCCCCCCCTTTTGCCACGGTATTTAAATAGATAAGGAGAGTTGCCACTCTTTGCCCTCCACGATTGAAATGGATAAGGCCTCCAGGGGTCGAAGGATCAAAATAGTCATAATGAGGTTGATACTCTCCTCCTACTAAATAGTGAAGTACTTGCATGTCTTCCCCATTTTCTGCTGGAATTCCCGCAATAGATGTTATGTCTTTCCTTACTTTGCGCACTGTTTTTCCTTCAGTTGAACGAGAGAAAAACATACCAAGGCTCGAGCGTCTAGGATCTATAATTCCATTTGATGAATTGAGATCGACAACAGTGCTTCTTGTGAGCAAGGGTCTTGCTCCTTCAATGATCTTATCGCACTCTTTACTGGTTAAAAAATGCTGGCATTCATAGACCTCTGGAGAATCACAGATCTTTCTAAACTGAGGAACAGAAAAAAGAGGAGTGGATAAAATGAGGAGATATAAAGATAATATTTTCATAAAAAAACCTTCCATTTCGACTGAGGTATACCACAATGGTGTTTGCAAAACTTCTTTTTTTTATTTGCTGCTCTTTCTCTCTATGCGAAGCACTGAACCCAGAGAGTCAGATTGTCATCATGGAAAACTTTATTGCGCCTGATGTGTCAAAGCGGCTCATTCAATTTTATGATCAAGAAAAGACTGCTCTTAATAACTACACAGACAACCAAGTGACTTTTTCATCAGGAACTAGTTTGCAGATTCGGCAAGCGATCATGTCGATCTCTAAAGACATTCTTAAGGTCATGAACAAAAAGTATGGGCTTAACATAAAAAAATATCACATCGATCACTGCGCTCTTTATGCTAGAATCGAAGGCAATCATTGTCCCTACCATGCGGATAATGTTTATTTTGAATGTCCTATTCATGGGAAAGACCAAAGTAGGTTGAGGACCACTTGCAAAGGAACATGTTCTGGTTCAAAATTTGTCTCCAATCACACTCCTTGGCGAGAATACACAGCTCTTCTTTATTTAAATGAGGATTTTGAAGGGGGAGAGATCTTATTTGAAGATGGGCCTTCGAATAAGATCTACAAAAAAATAATCCCCATTAAAAAAAACATGCTTGTGATTGCTCCCAATAATCAAAACTTCTATCACGAAGTGTTTCGTATTCGAAAGGGAAAAAGATACTCTCTGCATATCTGGTATACAAGTGATCCGCATCATCGCAACGTGCTTCTCAACTGAAAAAAAACGATTTTTAAATTTTTTGTAATCTTTTTGTCAGAGTGATAGACTGCAGAAAGTACTTATAAAAAACAATTGAGAGTCATGTATGAAAATTTTACTAGCGAGTGTAGTCGGAATCGGGATCGGAGTTTATGCAGAAACTCCAACAGGTATTATCGGTGGAGAAACTGTAACTTCTGATGCCTATTCATCTTTTATTTCCTCTACAGGAGGTATTACTCCAATTTCAGGCTTACCAGTAAACAGTGAAATCTTTGGCGTAGCGATTAATTCTACAGGATACTCGATCATCGGTGGAATTGACAATACTGGCAATGAAGCTTATGCAGCTCTTGTATCCCCCGATGGTGGAGTCACTCCTCTTTCGATTTCTTTTTCAACGGGAACGATTTTAAGTACAGCCATTAATGAAAGTAATTTAGGGCTCATAGGAGGAGCGATTGGTACCAATGGAGGCTCATACGCAGCCCTTGTTTCGTCAGATGGAACTATTACACCTCTGACTCTTTCTGCGATTGCCATCGATTCTGTTTCTCTCAATGACTCTGGGGTTGGTTTGATTGGAGGCGAAGGCGGAGGAGCTTTTCCTTACGCTGCTTATGTCGTAGATGGAATCCCAGCAGAAATTACGATTCCCACTTTGATTCCAGGCCACATCCATAGTGTCGCACTGAATGATTTGGGAAATGGAATCCTCGGAGGTTATATCGGGGGTGATTCGTATGCATCATTTGTCACCGTCGGAGGAGGATCTCCTTTAGTCCTTAGTCCTATTCCTGTAGGTGGAGCTAGCATCCATGGCGTTGCAATCAACCATTCAGGATTGGGCCTCATTGGAGGAGTGGATGAATTCGGGAATGTCTACGCTGGGTATGCAATAACGGATGGAACAGTAACTCCCCTTTTTGGAAGCCCCTTTACAGGATTGATAAATAGCGTTGCGATGAATGATGCAGGAACAGGACTCATAGGCGGACAAAATGGATCCGACCTCTACGCAGCACTTACGCAGTCAAATGGAACCGTTACTCCTCTTATTTTAACTTCAATAGGTGGTGAAATCAACTCGGTTTCCATCAATAACGCAGGTGTTGGACTGATTGGAGGTGTGAATACCGATTCATCAGAGGCTTATGCAGCTTTGGTTGCTCCGAATGGAACTTTAACACTGCTCGATCTCTCGAGCGAAAGCTTGATCAACAGCGTTGCTGTTACTCCTGCTAGCAGCATCACAACGGCAGCAACACCTACCTCATCAGGTCCCTACTTAAGCACTGCCTATACGCAGCTTGCCGCAGCTTCTGCGTTAGATTTCCGTTTGAATGGATTCAATAAAAAAGGAATGCAGGCTGGAAAAACGGAAGTAGCCGGGATCGCCGTCTCTTATAACGAAGACAATCTACTCGCTAGTAGCGATGGACAGTTTCCTGTTAGAGCAACGACGAATACTCCAGAGAAAAAAAATACGATCTGGGTAGCTCCCTTTGGTAATTATGTTCATCTGAAGGATCAAGGTGATATCCCGAGCTACACGAATGAAATAGCCGGAGCCCTTTTGGCTTATGATCATCAAGAGTCTAATTACTTAGTGGGTGCTTCTTTAGGATATGCGTTCAACTATGTCGATTATTCAAATGGAATTGGTCATGGAAAAGTTCAAGAGGAACTGTTGTGTATTTACGGCTCTTACTTCATGGACCATTTTAGGATTGCTTCTGCTTTGTGGGGAGGCTTATATCAATTTTCAAGTGTTCGTCATACCCTTTCTATCATCACATCAAAAGGTAACACCCACGGTTGGATTTTATCTCCGCATCTCGAGATGGCGAGCCCATGGGCAATGGATCAAAAGCAGTCTTATTTTGTTGAACCCTTTTTCATGCTCGATTGGGTCAATAGCTGGCAGAACCATTATACTGAAACCGGATCCTCCGGTTTCAACTTGAAAATGGGAAATTTATACGGATCTTTGTTGCAGTCTGAAGTAGGACTTCGTTTTTATGAGCAATTTACCTATGGATGGGGAGATTTTTGTTTAGAGGAGAAGGTGAGCTACATCAACCAAGCTCCTTTTCACACTAACTCTGTTACCACTTCCTTTGTAGGATCTGCATCCACATTTCCGATTGCAGTCGGAAGTACAAAAGTGGAAAACTTAGGAGCGCTTCAACTCATGGGAACATTTGTTCCGAAAAATACAGCGTATCCTTTCGGTGGTTTTGCACTTCAGGCAACAGCCAATGGATCGTATCAATCCTATTTTGCGAGTGTATTTACCGGAATCGCTTTTTAATAGATGGATGTTTTAACGCTTCTTAAACAGCTAGATAAGACGCAGTGGGAAAAACGGGGCCGTCCTCTATTGAAAGGTCCCATCCTTACAAGATATGATCTTCAAAACAAAAAAGCTCCACAAGGTGATTTTGTCAGTAAAACTTCAGGCTCAACAGGCATGCCTGTTGAGGTCCAAAGAACAAATCTTTCTCAGCTCTGGTGGAATGCAACGAATTTACGAGAGGCTATTTGGCATAAGAGAGATCTATCTCTTCCCTTTGCGGTCATTCGCCCGTCCATTATGCAAGAATTAGTTCAGTCTCAGTGGGGACCTGGGTTTGCTCTCTTAGGAAAAACAGGACCTCTTTATGCCCACCCTGTCAGAGGCGATCTCAATAGCTGGCTCCAAAGGGTTCAGCCAGGCTATCTCACTACCTTCCCTTCCATTTTAGAAACAATTGATCTAAAGTCTTTGCCTTGTTTGAAAGGAATCAAAACAACAGGAGAATCGCTGCTTCATAAGCATCCTTTGATTGCAGACATGTATTCTTCTGAAGAAGTAGGAACAATTGCCATTCAGTGTCCTGACAACGAGGAAGTGTATCATGTCATGGAAAACATCCTACTTGAAATTTTAGATGAGCAAGACAGGCCTGCAGATGTTGGAAGGGTTATCATTACGGATCTCACAAGTCAGTACCTGCATCGGTATGATATTGGTGACTATGCAGAAATGGGAGAGTGCTTTTGTGGAAGAGGATTGCAAACCATAAAAAAGATACTCGGCCGCAAGCGTAACATGGTTGTCCTTCCCGATGGATCGAAGCATTGGCCCCGAATCGGATCGACAGAATTTAGAAAGATTGCTCCTATCAAGCGGTTCCAAGCAGCGCAAGTGGATAAAGATACTTTGGAGCTAAGACTGATTGTAGAGGCTTCTCTTTCTCAAGAGCAGGAGAGAGCCCTTTACAATAAGGTTCATGAGTTCATCGGATACCCTTTTAACATTCGGTTTCGTTATGTAGAGGAGTTTCCTCTTGGTAAGTTTGAAGAGTTTGTCAATGAGAGTATGAGATGATCAAGCATCTATGTCTACAGATCTGCTTATGTCTGTCCTTGCAAGCTGCTTCATTAACCGAAGCTCTTAATGAATTGAAAAACAATCAATATGGGTTTGTTTTTGCGGAAGTGGGGATCACAGAAGAAGATTTAGAAATATTCAGCTCTGTTGACATCAAGAGAGATCGCATTTTTCACCAATTTGGAGAATTAGAAACACTTTCAAGTGAGATCTTAGATTTTTTTGGTGAAGTAGGAGCTAATGAGTATGAAGCTACTTTACAAGTAGCTGCTCGACTCACACAAATTGCTCATGACGTAATTAGGGGCTCATGTAGAGAAACGGCTTGGGTGTGTCTTAGATCATTCATCCCCACGGGCAAGTATGACGTGCCTCGCTGGCATATGGATGGGCAGTATTACAATCCAGATAACGCAAACGACTTAGTATTTAAATTTGTTCTTACACTGATGGGCCCTTCTACTCTTTTTTATTTACTGCCGTCAGAGCTTCGTAAAACAGCTGAAAAGCATACACGAGATCGGCATTATATGAAGAAATTTTGCAAAAAAGAAAAAACCCTGTCGTCGAAAGCTGGCCAGGGCGCTGTTTTTATCGGGGGGCATGGGATCTCAGCTCTACATTCAGAGCCTCCGATCCATGAAAACCGCCTTTTTCTATCCATTGTCCCTTGTATGGAGAGCGATCTTGCTCTACTTAAATCCAGAGTGCTCTCTGTCTATCCCGCGGACTCAAGGGCCTCTAAATAAAACTTGTCAAATCCTTCGACTAAGATCTTGTCAGAAAGAAACGCTTACTTTATCCTGGGCATTTATCATTTTATCGGAGGTTTTTGTATGAGAATGAAAGGCGCTTTGTTTTTTACGTTTTTTTGCACCACTATGCTGGCCCCCTTTTCCGTATCTGCTGAAGGAGTTCGCCCTGTAGCTGAGTTTTTAAAGCAGAGAGAACCCCACTGGAGACCAAAAGTGGTTTCCTATCATCCTCAGGGTAGTCCTGAAACGGTTATTTATTTTGAAGTAGATTCAGAGGGGAATCAACTCCCTATGAAGCAGATCCAGTTCTATCCTCAAGGACAACCTCATACAGAAATGGACCTGACGGTTATTAAAGAAGGCGATCCAGGCTTTAAAGATTGGAAGGGTGGAGTAGCTCCTCATGGAGTGAGCGTCTCTTACTATGAAAATGGAAAAGCAGAGAAGATGGCAGGCTACGACAAAGGCCTCCTTCATGGACCTATGAAAGTGTTTTATTCAGATGGAGTCATGAAGGCCGAGGGCTTTTTCAACCAAGGCGTTCGAGAAGGGAAAATAGTTTCTTACTACGAAACTGGCGAGAAGATGGAAGAAGGGCAGTTTATAAATGGGAAGCTTGAAGGAGAAATGTGCCGTTATTTCCAAAATGGAATGAAGGCATCAGTTGTTCCTTATAAAGACGGCGTTCCTCATGGCAATGCTCTAGAGTGGTTTGAAGCAGGCCCTATGAAGGCATGCCTTCGCTATTCAAATGGCGTTTTGCATTCCGACGGCACAAACCCAGCTGTTGTTTTATACAATGTGGACCGCGCAATTGTTGAAGTGCAAGATTTTAAACAAGGCGAGCCCGTTGGGACTCACATTAAGTACCATGACAATGGGAAAGAGCTTTATAAAGTCGCTTACAAAAGTGGAAAAAAAGACGGGAAAGAGCAATTTTTCTCTGCGGATGGAAAACTTCTAGGAGAAGGAAAATATCAACTCGGAACTCCTATTGGAAAGCATTGGAGAAACTACGAAGACAAGACGCCTGCTTTTATCGCCATTCATGATGCTAAAGGTGCTTTAGAAGAGCCTGTTAAAGAATTTTATCCAAATGGAAAACTAAAAGCTGAGTACCTTTTAAAAGATGGCAAAAGAGACGGAAGCTTTAAAGAGTGGTACGATAACGGTCGTCTTATGACAGAATACAACTATGTTATGGGAGAGTTTGAAGGCCAACAAGTTGAGTATTATGATTCCGGTCAAATGAAGAAAAGAGCTTTTTACAAAGACAAGCTCAAAGATGGTCTTTATGAAGAGTGGTACAGCAGTGGCAGCCCACAGATGCAGATCCAGACTGAAAAAGGTCTTAAGAGTGGTCTTGCAAAAAGCTGGTATCCAAATGGACAGTTAAGAAGCCAAGAAAATTATCAAATGGATCTTTTAGACTTAGAGCGTAAAGAGTGGCATGAAAATGGCACATTAAAATACGCAGGATCTTTTGATCGAGGAACTAAAGAGGGTTTATTCCAAGAGTGGGATGAAAGTGGAGCTCCTCTTCTTTCTATCAAGTATGAAAACAACATTCCTGTTGGAGAAGTAAAGACTTGGTACGGAAAAGACAAAGTCAAAGAAATCCTCCACTACGCAAATGGTAAAAAGAATGGATCTGTTTTAGAGTACTACCCAAGTGGAAAGCTAAAAGTTCGAGCGTCTTATATAGATGATGAGCTCGATGGCAAGCTAGAAAGCTGGTATGATGACGGAGCTCCATGGCTTTCTAAAGTTTTTCAAAAGGGCGTTCCTGTAGGAGAGCAAAAAGAGTTCTATCCAGTAGATCCTGCTGCTGGAAAGAAAAATCAACAGCTAGCAAAACTATTTTTCCATGATCAAGAAGGAAAAATGGATGGCGAGCAAAAATCTTTTTATCCAACTGGAATTCTACAAACATCTCTTTCTTATGTAAAAGGAGAGCTGCATGGTAAAAAGAGCCTCTGGAATGAAGAAGGAGTTTTGCAAGAAGAAGCTGAGTACAAAAAAGGCAAACTTGCAGGTCGTGTCTATCAAAGAGTTGAAGGTGGAAAAGAGATAGTCTTTCATTATACCGACAATAAAAAGAACGGTCCTCACGTTGTCTACTACCCGATGCATGAAACCTACGGCAAAGTAAAAGCTCTAGAGGCCAATTACGTTAACGACCTAGTGGTCGGTGATGTATTTGAATACAACGAAGCTGGCGTTAAGTTTTCTGTAACTCCTTATGTAGATGGGAAGAAAGAAGGCATCGGTAGAATTTTTAATCCAAAAGGTGGAGATGTTCTCACAGCAGAGTTTCATAACGATCTTAAAAATGGTCCTTATAGAGAATATTTCCCAAATGGAGCTGTTCATAAAGAAGCAACTTACGTTAATGATCTTCTAGAAGGAGAGCAAAAAACGTACTTTCAAGATGGAAAGGTTGCAAGTCTTGAGCAGTATAAGAATGGAGAAAGACAAGGCGTCTACAAACAGTGGAACCAAGAAGGCGTTTTAGTATTCGATGGCGAGTACAAAAATGGCAAACGTCATGGCAAAATGAACAAGTACTTTGATAACGGCAAACCGTATCTTGTACAAACTTTTGCAGATGACGAGCTTCACGGTAAAAAGATCTCTTACGAAGCAGACGGGAAGGCATCAGAGAGCCTCTACGAGCACGGAAGAAAAGTTCGCTAGCCTAATGTAAGTATCTTAAGGCCCGGAGTTCTTCCGGGCCTTTTTTTTCAAAGCAAAAATTTTAGATTGTTATTCGACAAGATCTTAAACAGCCGCAAACTGATGTAGTAGAGAAGAGCTAAACTTTCTTGTGTTTTTGTGCTGAAGCTTTTGGAAAGTAAGGGCTTTTGGATCAAAAGACCCTGGCGCCCTTTCCTCTAAAAATATAGTCGCAGACTTTGCAAGAAGATTGCTTTCATCTAAGAAATGTAAAAGCCCTAAAATAGGCTTTTGCGGACTTTCAGTGAGTGGATACGGCGGATCTATATAGATGATGTCGTAGGTGGATGAGAGCTTTTTTACTAAGGCAAACACATCCCCTGATAGGACTGTCGCCTGCTTTTCAACGCCTAAGGTTTTAACATTTTCTTGTAGAAGCTGAAGTGTCTTTCGATCTTTTTCTATAAAGGTTGCGTGAGAAGCCCCCCTACTTAAAGCCTCTAGCCCCATCGCACCGCTGCAAGCAAAGACATCTAAAAAGTGAGCGCCATCAATGTAAGACTGGCAGATGTCAAAGACGGATTTTCTCATCATAGACATGGTAGGACGAGCGAGCGGCCCTGTGGGGGCTTTGAGAAGGCGTCCTTTAAAGGCGCCTCCGATGATGCGTAAACTCATTGAGTAAAGGCCTTTCCATGGATGGCTTTTAAAAGGTCTGTAGCCTTTTCAAGATGGGAGGGTCTTGGATCTTTTAAAAACTTCTCATAGAGCTCATTTCTTTGATAGAGGATCCACTGCTTTTTCACGGCACTATCAGGTGCCGAGGCCTCTTCAAAGTGGATGACCTTTTTTAGGAAAATCTGATCTTCCGCGCTGCTTCCTTGTAAAATAAGCTGAAGATCACAAAGGCGATCCATCTTGCCCGTGATCACAAAAGGGGTTTTATTATAGAGGTTTGGCATTTGACCAAGATCTGAAAGCTCTAAATGGGTTTCTGATTGACTTGCAAGAAGAGAATAGGAGAGGTTCTTTGCTAAGGGAGCCTCTAACCCTTTTACAAAAGCTGCCAATTTTCTAGGAAAAGAGGCATTGGTGTCTGAGTAAAAAAGAGATCCACCAGAAAAAGAGCTGAGCAGATCTAAAAATGTTAAATGGTTGTTTTGTCCGGCGGCTGCTGTGAATAAATTGACACGTCCCTGATTTTTTTCCAAGAAGCGTCGAAGCTCTTTAGGAGGCAGAGTGGCTTTTCCATTGGTGAGCAAAATAGCAGTGTGCACTTCATCTTCTGTTTCAACAGATTTTAAAAGATCGCTTAAGCTTTGATTTAAGTTTAAAGAAGAAAAAAGTGGTCTGTCGTCCCCTTTTTTCTCTAAAAACTCCTCTGCCAATTGGATGTTTTTAGGAGAGACAATCAAGTTGCTAGAGCTGAGTTTAACAGTCTTTTTATCTACTAAAAAGATGTTAAAGCAGTCTCCCGGCTTTAAAGCGGAAAGAGCTTTTAAAACAGAGCGCTTGAACACAGAAAGTTTATGTTTTTCAATGTCAGCGGAGTTGTCGATCAAAAAGTAGAAGTTTTGTTTGATCTTTTGCTCTTCAAGATTTTTAGTTGGAGTGATTGCAACAGAAAAGGCGTAGCCATCTTGCTGAGGAAATAACGAGGCTTTCACTTCAAAGTCATTGTTCCATTCGATAGCAGCGATGAGATCTTCCGGGATATATGTGTCGATTTCAGAAAAAGATGCGCCGGCGAGAGATTGCATGGGCATTTCTTGCATGAAATGGTTAAATGTTGGCGTTTTTAAAGAAAGATTAACGCGCTCTCCATGTTCTAAGTGAGGAACATTGAGATTTGAAGAAGACAGCAGGTCAGTTTCTTCTAAAGCAATTTCAGAGGTAGCTTTTTTTAAAGATAAAGAGACGGGCTCTTTATGAGCCTCTGCTGTAGAGACATTTGAAATATGGTGAGCTTGGATTGGCTCTAGCCCTTGGATATCGAAAGATAGTTCATGAAGGACCGGGTCTTGATACGCTCTTTTAAGCGAAGGGGTATGAGAAAAAGAGGTTAGGGTAGGTGCCTTTAGCTCTTCTTCGTCAAGCTTAAGAGAAAGAGAGATTTGATTACGACTCTCTTCTGCAGACTGCGCATCTTTTAGAAAAAAGGCAGATTTGAGATTAATAGCAATCTCTTTGCCTGGCTCTTGCAAAGGCCCAAGTGCGGCTAAAGAAACGACATCTAGTGAGGTTTTACTTTTTTTAGGCAGTTGAGGAAACTCTTCAAAAAAATGTTCTAAAACAAGCGTATCGGAATTCCACTCTTCATCAACAGAGATGTATTTAGGCAGAGGTGTGCTTGGAGAAAATAAAGACGACCATGGCTTTTTAAGCAGAACAGGATTCTGAATGACAACGTAAAGAGCCACAGAATGAAGAGCGATAGAGGCTATCAAGCATTTAGCCCAAAGAGGAGGAGTCTTTACCTTTTGAAAAGCAGTGATCATAGGTTGTTCCCTAAGGATTGCTGGCTCATTTCGATTCTTGTTTTAAGTTCTTCTGGAAGCGAAGTTTGTAAAAGAAGCTCTTCGAGTTTACTTAAAGCGCTTCTTTTAACAGCTTCAGCTTCATCAGGAGTTTCTATCAAACTAGCTTCTAAACGAAGGATCTCTGCATCTGCAAATTTCAGATAAGAAGCTAGGATGTGTTCTTTGTCTTTCAAAGAGGGATCAGAGCTTTCTTCTAAAAGTTCAGAGGCAAAATTTTCTTTAAAAAGATTTAAGAGCTGAATCTTTTTTTGCTTTTGAGCAAGATCTTCCCTTCCAAGAGAAGATTTCCAGCTGATATACTCAAGTCCTGCTTCTAGATGAAGAGGTTCAGAAAGAAGACTTCTTTGTACTTCTAGATCTTTTAAATCATTCAAGTTCTGTGCATACGAGAGGTTCTCTTCTGTTTGTTGGTCTTTCGGCAGATAAGAGCTTAAGAGCTTAGATCTGTCTAAGATAGCAAGGGCTCTTACAGAAGACCCAGGATGGTTTTGAATGAGAGTATTATAGAGATCTAAAGCTTTAAGAGGATTGCCAAGTGTTTCATGGGTCTTTGCAAGTTCTCTTAGGAGCTCTCGTTGAATAGGACTCTGTATAGATTCTCCAGTATTTAGAAAACGGCTGAGGTAAATCGCTTTTTTCTCTGCTTGGTTTGACAGAGAGAAAAGAGTAGAGAGCCTTAATAAGCTAAGCTCTGTGGCTCCTTCAATAGAAGATCCTTCAGCTGGCAAAAGCGCATCAAAAGCGTGGATCGATCTTTCCAAATAGCAAGTCTTTAGGTTTTGAGGAGAAAGAGGATCCTCTTGTAGCTTTTGGCTAAGACCATAATAATGCTCTCCAAGCCACAAGATGTTTTCAGCTTTAAGAGAAGAGGAATTTTTTTCGAGCAGGACATAGAGGTGATCTGCGGCTCTATGAAGGGGAAGCTCTCTTTCTTGGGGCGGAACGCCTTCCGCTTTTTGTACGTAAGCATTGAACAGATGAAGCCTTAGCTTATCAGCTTCTGCGAAATTAGGAGATTTTTCAAGAAGCTTTTCAGCGTGATCTATGAACTGAGATAGGTATTTGGGGTGGCTTAGATAGCAGAGGGTTTGAAGTGTTTCTATCTCTTCCATAAAACGGGTTTGAGGTGTTTGCTCGATTAGAGTTTGGGAAGCAGATAGAGCCTCTTCGAACTTTTCTTCTAGAAAAAGATTTTTAGCGAGCTCAAAAGAAAAGGTTTCTTTTTCAGCATCAGTCAAAACATTTTCTTTTGGTAAAATCTCTCGAATTTTTCCGATCAGAACCTGTCTGCTTGCAGAAGCACTACTTTCAGGGCCTGTCTGCACTTCAAAAAGAGCGCAGTTCAGCTGCAATCTAAGAGCATTAGAGACGGACTTGCTAGAAGGGTAATCTTTAATAAAGGCAGCGAACAAGCGATCAGCTTCCTTCCAGTTTTTAGACTGATATAAAAAGTGAGAGGTATCCCATAATACTTGCTCTCTATCTGGGCTGTTTGGATTTTGATCTGCAAACACCTTGGATTCTTCGATGAATTCTGGATAGCGCTCATTTGATTTTAAAAGACCCAGATAAACCAGATGGGCTTTGGGGTAGTTTTCATCGTTTACTAGAGGATACGAGGGATTTCTAAACATTTTGTGATACAGCTCGACATTCTGTATTTTGCAGGCGCACTCTAAGAGCATGAGCTGAGCTGTTCTTTGAGAAGCTAAAACTTTACTTTGGTTTAAAGTGTCTAAAAGAGGATCGATTGCTTTTTCAAATTCGCCCAAGTGGTAAAGGCTTTTTCCAAATAGCTCACGAGCAATCTCTTCATGCTCTTCACTGAGCAAATGGTGGTTGCTTTCGTAGACAGAAGCGAGCTCTTTAAACTGTTTTGTTTTGTATTGGAGTGTTAGACAGTTATACAAAGCTTCTGATTGCTGGCTTGAGGGAACAGAAAAGATTTGCTCAAAGGTAGAGATAGCAAGGTGCGGAGCTTCTTCAGAGCGCAGCATAGCTGCTTGGAAAAGAAACGCGGTCGTTAAATCGGGATGGAACTGCGAAGCAGCTTCATAATAAGAAGCTGAGAGCTTTTTGTTTCCGGAAATTTCATGAAGTCTTGCTAGAGGATACAGAGAGAGGTTTTCAAAAGAGGTTCCTGCGCAAGATTCGAAAAGTTCTTTAGATTTTTCTAAAACAATCGGATCTTTTGCTTGAGAGTTCATATAGTGTTCGAACAAGCTAGACGCGCAAAGATACCTAACCGAATTTTTTTGCTCGAGTGTCAGGCTATCTTTTGAGCTGAATGTTTTTGAAATGGCCGCAAGCTGCCCGACGTTATCTGTTTCATAAAAACATAGGACTTTATTGTAGAAGACCTTTTCTTTTAGTTCTTCCTTAGTGATTTGGGTATACTCGTCTAAAGCAGAAAGGAAGTTCCCTTCTTTAAGATAAAGATCTCCAAGGAGAAGGTGCATCTCTTCATTGAGGTTAGAGGCCTGGTTTTGTTCTAAGTAGGATCTGATTTGCTTTTTAGCCGTATCAAAATCCCCCTCTTTCCAATATTCCTTCATTCGCTTCAGGAATCTCGCTTCTTGAGTGGACGTCTCAGCTGAAAAAAGTGTAAACGAGACGCATAGTAAGGAGAGCTGCATTGCAGCTTTATAAGGGAAAAGTGCCATAGAAAGACCGCATAATGGGTTAATGTTTGCCCGATTATACAGCTTGCCTATTATTTTACAAAAAGTGTTACATTTTTTTTGCTAAGACTTAAATCATTACCTTTCAACAGAGGCATACTTGAAGTCTAAATACCCTGTTGTCTTAGAGTAAAGGACCTGTTTTAGATGGCTCTTCTTAAGGATTTTTTCTTTTTCATAATAAAGAGGGATCAAAGGAGCCTCTTCCATTAAAATCCTTTCTGCAGCCGTAAGATGTTTTATTTTTTGAGTAGGATCGATCTCTGCTTGCGCAAGATCGAGAAGCTCTTGATATTTTACATGGCTCCATCTTGCAAAATTGATCGTGTCTTTTTGATGCTTGAATATCTTGAGTGTATAAAGAGGATGATCTACCCACGATTTCCAATGCAAAGTGGCTACTTGGAAATCTGCTTTCATCATCTTTGAGAAAAAGACGGAGTACTCATATTTTTCAACACGGCAAGGGATTTGAAAAAGCAGCTTCCATTTTTCAGCAAGGTAGCGAGCTGTTTTTTCGCGGACAACAGTGTGGGCAAAGGTGAGCGTTACAAGGGGGAATTGTTTTCGGTTAAGTCCCAGTTCTTTAAGTGCGAGCTCAAACAGTTCCAAAGCTAGGGTCTCGTTTCCTTGAAGATGATCAGGTTCGTGATTCAACGTATGAGAAAGTGGCAACGGCGTTATTGCTGGAACGCAGTTCCCAGGGAGTCTAGATACGAGCTCTTTTTGATTGATAGCGAGTAAAAAAGCCTTTCTTAAATTCGCATTATGAAAAGGGAATTTTTCTGTATTGAACAAACACCAATTAACACCAGAGAGGATCGAGCTTGTTTCTGATTCAGGATGCTCTTCAAAAAAAGGCTCCCAAGGTCTTAAGGGCATTCCGAGCCAGTCGATTTCTTCATTTTTAAACATAGAATGCGCGACAAGGCTCGAGTCCTTAGAGAGGTTCATCTGTTCAAGCTTTACATTTTCGGCATCCCAATAGAATGCATTTTTAACAAGCTCACAGCGGAGATTGCGCGTGGTTTTTTTGAGAAGAAAAGGACCATTACATACAAAGTCTTCTGAGCCTCTAAGTCCCCAGTCAGGATGAGTTTTGTCGATCTCATGGTGAACGGGAGAATAAATGGGAAGCGCCGTAAGCTCTAAAAACTCCGGAGTTGGATATTCTAAGTCTACCGCAAGCAGAAGGTTATTTAAAGCTTTGATCCCCACGTCATCCACAGAGCAAAGACCTTCTTTAGCCTTTTGTGCATTCTTAATAGGATGAAACAAGTAGGAAAAGAGCGTTGAAAAGTGAGGAGAGAGAATTTTTTTCCAACTGCACTCAAAATCATAAGCAGTGACTAAAGAACCATCGGACCAGTGGCATCTTTTGAGTTTAAAAAGGTATCTTTTCAAATCTGGAGAAATTTCTACACTGTGTGCTATGGCAAGGTGTGGTGCTCCCTTTTCATCAAGTCTTGTAAGTCCTTCAAACAGCATCTTAATGATGGTGAAGGAGACTTCGTCTCCATCGATCCTCGGATCTAAAGAAGAAGGAAGATAGGAAAAGCTGAGCTTAACGATCTGGAGATTTTTTAAGCGTACTTTCCAGCTTTTAATGGCTTCGTGAATCGCTTCTATGAAGAGCTGATGCTTTCTTGTTTCAAGGTTTGTTAAGATAAAACCGGTATATAAAGAGCCTTGAAGATGGGTAGAGGTGTGGATGAGGGCTTTTGACCATAGTCCATGACGGATGAGTGTTGTATGGACCTCTTCTTTAAAAGAAGCGTCTTGGGTTCTAACCATTGCAAAGAGTTGATCTTTTTTCTCTTCGATTTTTAAAAAGTAGTCATCTTTTTTTACGAGTTCAACTTCTCTAGCTTCTAAAAACTGATGGAATAAAATTTGCAACGAAGTTAAGGCAAGCGTTGCTTGCATTTCAATTGGGTTAAGAGAGAAGAAAAAGTTTTCAAGGAGTTCTGAATTTTTCTGAGCAATCTGGGAAAATGCTTCTTTAAATTGATAAAAAAGCTCCCCTTGCTTGAGGATCATTCCCCCGTTGTAGTCTCTAAAAGATCCGATCGCTTTAGAAAGTAGTGATGCGACCTTTTGTCTAGCTAAGTAAAAGTTAACGGAGTAGTCAGTCCTGAGTAGATCTGAAGTTTTCTGGATTTTTAAATGAAATACATTGGCTTCTTTGGGGTGGTTTTTTCTTAAAAAACCCACATATTGCAATCTATCAGGGATGAACTCAGCTTCTGATTGTAGAGAATGAAAGCTTTCGGCCAGAGGAATTTGTGCAGGTTTTAATAGTCTTACAAGAACAACTATAAAGACAATTTCGGAAACAGTCTGCTTATCTAAAGAGATCATGACTTGAGGAAGATCAGAGAGGTATTTTAGCTCTTGGCTTAAGATTAAAATGTTTCTCATCGTTTCTTCTTCATTGCGGATCATAAAGATGGAAGGGACGAGTTTTTCAATCCGTCTTTTTAGTTCAAATTCGAGCTCTTTCTTTAAAAGGAAGAGGTCATTTTGAGAAAAACGGGAACCATCTTTTTTCTCCAGCTCTATATATAGAGTGCAAAGGGGATCTTGAACTCCTTGATAGCTATAAAAAGAGCCTTGAACACATTGTAGCTCTGGAAGAATGGATTGAGCCGCTTCCAAAATATGTTCTTCTTCAAAAAGCTCATGTTTATCAAGCGGCGCAATTCCTAAAACAAGACCAAGCACTGGCTTAGAGCCAAAAAAGAAATTAAGCTCCGTTCGAATGAAGCGAACTTCCATGTGTTTTTTCTCAGGATACAAAGACAGCTGCCTTAAAAGCGTTGTTCTCATGAAGAAGTGGCAGGAGATAATTTTTGTGATCAGGCGAGATGTTCTAGGAGAGAAAAACGACTTTGGGCACAAAGAAAAAAAACGGCTCATTTCGATGAAAAGAGAAGAGTCAAAAAGGGACGGGAATTTTTCTCTTAAAAAAACGAGCTCTTTATATACTTCGGCATTTTTCATGTTCTCTAGAAGCGGATGTTCGGCAAAGAAGCTTTTAAAAATAGAGGGGTTTTTAAGAGCAGAAAGAACATGCATAGATAAAGATGGTAGATGTAAAATGGCTTTACTTAAATCTTTCTCGTTCTTGATCAGTAACTTAACTTGAAGGACTAGAAAAGTTTCATTCGGGAATAGGTTCCATTGAAAATGCAGGACCTCGGAAGATAAAAGAGGTGTCAGTTTTCCAGGAATGATCCATGATTTCAAAATGTCGATGAGCTGATTTTCAGTAGCGTCTTCTTTTGATGCAAGGGTTAGACAGCAGATCTCAAGGCTTTCGGGAGCGCTTGATGGCTCATTCCACACAAAAAAAGGTATCCTTTGAAGAAGCTGATTTTTAAACTCTTGTGTTGATAAAAGAAAAAAAGAAGAAGGGATACATTTTCTTATCACCTTCTCCATAAGATTCACATGGTGGGTGATTTCAGAAGATAGTAGTGAGTAAGAAATCGTTGGTTCGATCTCAAAAGGAAGGCTCACGATATCTCGTGTAACTTGTAAAGCGCTAGTGCTTTCTGAAAGGATAGGAGTGTACACAGCGTCTGACATGATAGGTTTGCTCTAAAATTTTCTAAGAAGATTTGCGAAGTTTCAGAATTTACATTGTATTAACAAATTTTTCAACGTTCATTGATGTTCTTTTTTGCGCTTTTCTTTTTGCGATTTTCAAGCTCCTTAAAATAAGAGTCTTACGTTTTTGATTTGCCAGAGAAATTTGTGATTTCTATATAGGGAAGAAGCTCTTAATTGTAGTGCTCTATGAGTTTTCCTGCTTTTTCAGAAGAGTCACTTTGAAGAAGCTCATACATTTTGAGTCCTTTAGCAGCGTATCCTTCTCTAAAATACAGAACACCGAGCTGAAAAAGAAGCTCACCATTGTCAGGTGTTAGCTTTAGAAGCTCTTCGCAGTGACGAATTTCTTCTTCTGCTTTTTCTTGCAAGCGATAGATTTCAGCTAGATGTGCAAGCACCCAAGGATCTTTAGGAGCTAGATCTTCCAAGATCTTAAACTCTTCAATTGCCTTACCAGAGTAAAGCAAGAATTGCTCATTCATAAAAGAAGAAGAATACTCCGGAGAGATCCAAGGAAGCTGCGCTAGTGATTGCATTTTTTGGGGATGGACATAGAGTTTACAGAGCTTAGTGTAGCTTTCTGCAAGGCAGGCATGTAGTTCAAGACTTGTAGGAGCTCTTTTGATTAAGGAAATGATGATCTCGATGCTTTGCTGAAAAAAAAGCTCTTTCATTTGGTGAAAGTTTTTCCAGTGGAGCCAGATCTTAAATTTCAAAGCTAAAGGAACAAAGGACTTAATCGTAAAGGACGAAGCGTAAAAAGAGGGCTCTTTCTTACTTAAAAAAAGAGCAAATTCCTCTAGAGCGCGCGA
This sequence comes from uncultured Chlamydiae bacterium, assembly GCA_903824495.1. GTDB lineage: Bacteria > Chlamydiota > Chlamydiia > Chlamydiales > Rhabdochlamydiaceae > CAIJXB01. The sequence continues at coordinate 132,962 of CAIJXB010000026.1, read as the reverse complement.
GACTGTTAAAAGGGATTCGGGATCTTCTTGAGATAGCTTAAGCAAAGCTTGACAGGTTTCGCAAAAGCGAGAGCGGATGGTCAAAAGCTGCTGTGGTTTTTTTGCCTGAAAAAAGAAAAGGAGTACGAAATAAGAAAAAAGGGTCAGGAAAAAAAGAGCAAGACCAAAAGCTGCCGTTAAAGATTTACTGAAGTACGAGAAGAAAAGTACAAAGGAAAGCAGCTGCATGCATAAAAAAGAAATGAAGCTGATATGAAAAAGACCATAAAAACGGATGCAGGATTTAAAAGAGTCATATCCTTCTTGAAAGGCATTTTCTAGAGCGGAGTGGAAGCGGTTTTCGTCATTGATCATAAAAAATCCTGGAGGTAGTAGAAGTCACTACTCTAAGAAGAATGCTTTTTTTTCTCAATCAAAAGAAGAGAAAGGAATTTTTAAGGTTTTTCCTAGTGTCAAAAGGACTCTTGAGTCACGTTAGTTAAATTAATATTTTATATAAGCAAATGAAGCAGTTTGGGCTATGTGTTTTTTTTGTTATAAAAATTTATTTAATTTAATTGTTTTGTTTATTTTGTGATTGCATTATGCTCGGGTTCTTGAAAATGAACTATAAGGTGGTTTTATGAATATAGATAATATTTTATTTAAATCAGCTCTTGAAACAATGGATTATGTTCCTGTTATAAGCACGGTAAAGAACCTTGGCGATATTTTTGCCAAAGCAGTTTGGAAGCCCGATCTAGAGACCCTTTCTACTCATGCCAAGACGTATTATGAACACATAATCGATAAATCTTACCTTCGCTGTGTTCTTCTCCTTATTCCGGTTGTAGGCAACCTCCTCGTTTGGGTGATAGACCTGGAAACAGAAACTGAGGACCAAGCAATAGAGAAAAATCAAGAAATTTGTAATACAATAAAATCAGCGATTAGAGATGCGCTTCTTCATGATGGCGATTTTCTCGCTGGGGCAGGAAGCGCTGATGATCTTATTTTCAATACAACATTTTCCTATGAGATTTCGATCGAAAAGAAAGATGTTATGAAGAGTGTCAACGGAAGATTCGAAATAGATGAAGAGTCGTTAAATGTTCAGATGCTAGGCATTAAGGCGACAGTAGAAATGCTTCACGCGCGATTTGGTAAGAAAGCTCTTGATTGCTTCCACGTTCTGAATAGAAGAGATAAAGTTAGTGTTTGTTTTCCATCAGTTCCTAAAGTAAACATCCTAAGGATGCTTCAGACGGGCTCTCACAATCACCCAGCGATTGTTGCTCATCCGTCTCAAATAGCGACTGCATAGTCTTTCTTCTTAGGAGCCGGTGTTGATCATATAGGTGATTACCTTTTCAGAAACACCGGCTTTTTTTAGCTCAATGATTTCATCAGACGTCAAATAAAAAACACTATGAGTTGCTTTGATCTGATCGATGATTACATCATCATGTAGACCATTTTTAGCCATAGCTTCCACATCAGAAGGAGATAGCTGTTGCTGATTGTCTATTTTATGAAGTGTTTGAGGACTGTTTTGCTGCAAATTATCCCTGTCTTGAGCATCGAGTGCAGCTCCAACTAAGGCTCCACCAGCAGCGCCTACAGCGCCTCCTATGACAGCTCCAGTTCCTCCTCCAATAAGTCCTCCAGCTAAAGCTCCAGCACCGGCTCCTACTAGGGCGCCTGTTTGGGTCTTTGTTTCACAACCTGAGCATACAAGAGAGAGAGATCCTAAAATAATAGACAGGTTTTTCATGTTGAGGCCTTTTTGTTTTTTAAAAAGAAGAAAGCGATAGCGATGCAAAGAGTGCTGAAAACAAGAGCAAAAGAAGGGTAGATTCCTGCAAAAAAACCTCCTCCCAAAGAAGCAATGATTGTTGCTATGGAAGAGAACGATTGGTTAATCCCCATGATACGCCCTTGGATTTCTTTGGGAGCATGCAAAGAGACATTGGCAAAGGTATTGGTCCAAGTGAGCGCTGCCATGAATACAGCTAAGCTAAAATGGATAGAAAAAGAAATGTAGCTCTGAGATGGGATGCAAGAGAGTAAAAACAGAAAAAGCAAAGGAACAGTAAACCAAAGGATCTCTTTTGGAGAGAATTTCTTGATTAGAAACCGTTGAGCAAAGAAGTTAGCAATCGACCAGAGAGCTCCAATTGCGACAAGGTTCACCGTAAATGAAATCGGAGGTTTTTTATAAACCTCTATGAGAATGGGGGGATAAAATTGCATGATGGCAATCCACCCTATCGCAAAGAAGAAATAGATCATGTAGGCGTTTTTAAGAGCGCCATTATTCAACGTGGAAACAATATGGTGATATCCTTGCATGAAATGGAACTTTGCTTTTGGAGCTGAAGGCTTTTCCTCATGAAACCAAAGCAGCATCGAAAGGAATGCAAGAAGAGAAAGAAGTGCAACAATCAGAAAAGGAAGAACCGTTTCTAAGTGGGAAGGATGATCTTTATTAAAAAAATACTCTCCGCATAAGATAGACACAAAAAAACTAAGTCCTCCAAAGGCTCCTAGAAGTCCAAAGTTTTTTCCTCGTTCTTGGTCGCTTGTGCTGATGTCAGCAAGGCTTGCAAAACATAAAGAAGTGTTTCCTGCAAACATCCCACTACTGAATCTGCTGATACACAAAAGGGAGATCGAGTGAAAATAGATGCCAATTGCGGCCAAAAGATAGCTGAATGTGGAACCAAGCAAAGTAAAGATAAAGGTTTTTTTTCTTCCGACTTTATCTGAAAAATCCCCAATGAAAGGCACTGAGATGAATTGCGCTATGGGAAATAGAGCAAGTAAAACTCCCAAGAGAAGGGCTCTGTGGAACAAGGGTGTATGAGCTGCTAAAAAGGGAGTGTGCTCTCCAAAGAAAATAGGAGCAAAAACCGGATAGGCAATTGCAATCCCAAATGAATCAAGGGCGTAGATTAAAACAACACAGGCAAGGTTTAGTTTTTGTGATCTCATAAAATCAAACATATGAATCCCCCTTGAAAAAAGCAAGGGGGATTGCGAGGAGCCATTTTGGATATAAATTACTGTAGGTTATCTCAAGGTACAGTAAATACTATCCACTATGAGGGCACAAAAAAAAGCGGTTAAGTTTTTGGTTTAACCGCTTACAAGACAAATATTTTAAAGAACGACTAGTCCCCTTTACGAACCATGCTCTCTTCTTTAAACCGATATCCTACACCTCTAACTGTATCAATCCAGTCAAAATTAGGTCCTAGTTTTTTGCGAAGGGATGCGATGTGTACGTCAATGTTACGATCAACAACGAAAGTGTCATCGTTGTGGATGTCATCTAGAAGCTGACTACGAGTTAAAACTTTACCACGATTTGCAAAGAGTCTTTTTAGGATTCCAAACTCAGAAAGAGTGATAGGGATGATCTTATCATCTTTTCTTAGGAGGTAGCGATCTACTTCAAGAGAGAACTCTCCAAAGATCAGAACTTGGGGGATTTTTTCAGGTTCTTTAGATCTTCGTAGAACTGCTTTTATGCGAGAAAATAGGACTTTGGAAGAAAAAGGCTTAGCGATGTAGTCATCAGCTCCGAGTTCTAGTCCTAAAAGGATGTCGAGTTCGTCTGCTTTTGCTGTCAAAAGAATAATCGGGATGGATTTAAGCTCTGCATTGTTTTTCATTTTTCTGCAGACATCAAGTCCGTTTTGACCTGGTAGCATAATATCTAGAATCACAAGATCTGGTTTTTCCCGTTCAATCGTGCGATAGCCATTAAGCCCATCGACTTCAACATGGAGTTTGTAACCAGAGAGTTCTGCTTGGAGCTTGATGAGAGCTGCGATATCTTCTTCATCTTCAATCAAAATAATTCTTTTCTTTTGCATAGTCTGAAGCCTTCGTAAATTTGCAAAGGCTATTCAAACAGTTTTTGTGTATTTTTTCACGTTTTTTCTTGAATTAGAGAAAAGAAGGTGTTCGAGTACAAATGACGGAAGTAATGGGAGAGGGAAAAAACAGTTTGCAGGTGGTTTGAAATCTCTCGGGATTGTCCGATACATAGAACTGGTATTGAGGAGATCTTAAGCTACTATTTATTAGATCTTTTTCAGAAAGGATCTTCTTCACTTCAAGGGCGCAGCTCATAGACGGATCGATGATGAGTACTTGGCTCCCTAGCTCTTTTTGGATAGGATCTTTGAGTAGTGGATAGTGAGTACAAGCAAGTAGCACAGCATCAACACTTTCTTCTTTTAAAGGGCGCAAATGCTCTTGAATGGCATTTTGTGTAAGGATCGGATGGTTTACATATCCCATTTCTACAAGAGGAACAAAAAGAGGACAAGCAATTGCTGTAACCTTAGAAGAAGGGAGCTTTTCCTTGATCATTTTTTGGTAGACACCAGAGGTTACAGTTGTTTGTGTTCCTAAAAAAGCAAGGTGATCTGTCTTTTTTTGGGAGACGAGATCTTTAATTCCGGCAGTCCCGATCCCAATGATCGGGAAAGGAAACTGTTTTTGAAGGAAGGGAAGTGCTGTTACACAAGAAGTATGGCAGGCAATGACAAGGAGTTTGATTCCTTGCTTTGCAAGGAATTCAATGCTTTGAGAGGAATACTCTAAAATAGCTTCTGGGCTTTTATTTCCATAGGGCAAGTGGATGGTATCTGCAAAATAAGAAATGTTTTCGTGGGGCAGCAATGAGGTGACGGCGTTCATGACCGTAAGTCCCCCAAATCCAGAATCAAAAACTCCTATGCTGGCTTCTTTCATGAAAAACTGCTTTTTAAGGGATGATGAGCTCTTGACCGACCAAGATCTTATTTTGAGAAAGTCCATTGGCTTTTTTCAGTGCATCGACAGATACTTTGTGATTTCTTGCGATTTTCTCTAAAGAATCTCCAGATTTAACCTTATAGCTGCCAGAACTACTAGTAGCAGCAACTTCTGTAGCAAGAGAGGAAGTGAGCGTTTTTAAGCTCGATTTAAGATCTCCTCTTTGACGCTCCAGATTTTGCTCTATTTCTGAAATCTTTGTACTATACTGCTGTAAACAAGTGCTTGTTTGATTGGCATGGGATGAGAGTTGCTTCAAATCTCCATGAATTTTTTCTTGCATTTGCTCTAGAGCAGCGATCCGTTTTTCCAGCCGACTATCATTTGGAAAAGAAGTTCCAGGTTTGACTTTTTTAGAAAGGCTTTCTTGATTTTGGACTTGTTCTTCCAAAATCTGAATCTCTACCTGCGCATTATTAAGAGCATGTTTGAGGTCTGCAAGTTCAGACCTCATCTCGTTTAAAGCGACGGTGTTTTCATGCTTATCTTGTTGCAATACGGCCATATGAGTATTGCAACTCGTCATTACAAGCGGAGTTAAAATTAAGGCCCAGATCGAGTACTTTGACATGCGCATAAATATTACCGTTTTTCGTAGAATTTGAATTCAGCGCGTCTGTTTTTTGCCCATCCATCAGGTGAGTTAGATAGATCTGCAAGTTTTTCTTTTCCATACGAAATTGTGTGGATTTGATCGCCATTCACACCTTTTTCAATCAAAAGGTTTCTAACGTAGTTCGCGCGTCTTGCTCCGAGCGCTAGGTTATACGCTTCAGGCCCTCTTTGGTCGCAGTTCCCTGTTACAAAAATGTAAGTCTTAGGATGCGCTTTTAGGTATTCTGCAGCTCTAGCAATCGCTTGAAGATGCTCTTGTTTTTTTAGTGTGTATTCATCTGTGTTGAAGTAAACAGTTTGAAACACTTGAGCGAGCGCTCCAAGTGGAAGATGGAACCCTTCGATTCCAGGAAGGAAACTTCCCTCTTCTCCTGGAGAGTCTTTAGGTTGAGCAAAGACAACTTCTGAAAATTGCCCTTTTAGATCTTCATCTTGAAGTGGGATGAAGTCATCATCAAAGCCTGATGATTCTTTGGAGCTTTGGAAAGCTACAGTCTCTTCAGAAGAGCCTGTTCCCCAAAGAACTCTTTCTTTTGCTCTTTTATAACTTCCCATATTATTTGAATCATCCCATACATCGTTGCTTTGCTTTTTGCAACTGTCTAAGACGAGTAGACTTGAACAAGATAGGATCAGCGTCCATAGTAAAGATTTTCTCATACATTCCTCTTTTTTGCTTTTTTTAAGTAAGTGTTTTTCAACGTGGCCCCCACGTCGGATAGTGTTTTTTGCCTTGACCTTTTGTAATTTTCACAGCATCGGGTTGGTTTAAATTTACGACGTATAAGTCGGATGAGTTATTATCCGAGGAATTAAATACGAGATGTAAACTATTGCCTGCCCAGCAGGGGTTTTCTTTATTACCAGGTCCTGATGTCAGCTGCCTTTCTTCTTCCGCCACAAAGTCATAAATCCATATTTGCCGTATACCTTCCGTTTTAGCACTATAAGCTAATTTTGTGCCATCAGGAGACCAAGAAGGGCATGAACTTTCTCTACTTTTCTTTGTAATGAGGTGAGCTGTAGGGCGTTTATTCGATACTTCTGAGGAGATCCAGTAGATGCGAGCCGCTCCATCTTTGTCTGAAACAAAGGCCACTTTACTGCCATCTGGACTGAAAGTTGGGGATGCTTGTGTCGATCTTGGATAAGAAAACAGTTGTTTCGGCGTTCCTGTACGGCCAATTTCAGGCTGGATCGATTGGATGAATAGATCTGTTCTTCCGCTTGCATCGCAGACAAAAGCGAGCTTGTCTCGCTTTTTAGAGATAGCTGGCAGGATTTGATTGCCCCGAATATCCACAACTTTTTTTCCTTGCCCTTCACTCAGAGATGCAATGAAAATCTTTGGCTGGCCTGTTTTATAAGAGACATATAAAAACAGATCTTTCGTAAGACCTTCTCCTTTTGGAATGAGAACGGGAGTAACGCAGTAGCTTTTTTCTCTTGTGATCGTCTTAGGATTTTCTCCATCCCAATCGCACTCGATGATTTCAGAGTTCCAAGATTCTTCGCTGTTTGCTGTCTTATTTTGATAGGAGTAGAGAATGCGGCTATAGGCAACTCCGTCTTCTTGAAAGAGCGCTTTATGAATGGCGTCGCTTAACTTGTGTAGCTTTTGTCTGTCTTGTCCTAAAGCTCCTGTTAAAGCTACTTCAGAAAAAGGCTTTGCGCATCCTTCGAGAAGGTTATATACCTTGCAAGATAGGTTTTTTTCTTTGAGGGAAAAAGAAACAGCAAAGGGCACTTCCAAAGCCTTGAGATTATTTGCAGAGAGCAAAAGAAGCTCTTTTTCTTTTGTTTTACTTGCAACTTTTGTTTTTCCGTTATGGTCAAAGTCAAAAGCCAGTACTTTTTCAAGTTCCTTCAGATATTGAGCAGGGAAAGAAGCATCTGCACTAATCTGAGAAAGATAGATGGGAGAAAGGGGGCTTGCCGTATCCAATTGCACTCTAATTTCTTGGGGAGGCTCAGCAGCAAATCCTAAGATTCCTATGAAGAGAAAGAGTAATGTTGTTAGGCGTTTCATAGAAATCTCCTTTAAAATTTATTGCAAAAGGTAAACAAAAAAGATTTGGAAGAGGACCCCTCCAAATACATCGAAGGAAAAGAGAGCTTAGACAAATTTTCTTCTAAATACTTTCTGTTTTTTTCACTTTCAGTTTTGATTACTTTCATGGTTTCCACTTTCCCATCTTTACGCAAAGTCAATTGAATCTGCACTTCACCCCTATCCGGAAGTTGCAATTGCCCTTGCAAATAGCCGATTAACGAAGAAATAAATTCATCGTCGGCGCTGAAGTTTTGGTCTGCTAATGCAACAGGCGCCTGCAAAGCAGTCTGAGAGCTTAAGCTAATGCTGGATGGAACTGCCAGTTCGGGCTTTAAGGGCATTCTATCATTTTTTGCTTCTATTTTGGCAATCCTTTCTTCAAGTTCTTTCAAAACCTCTTCTTTTGCTGATTTTTGTTTTTTGACTTGAAGTGTTTTTTCTTTTTTCGGCTCAGGTGTTTTTTTAGGAGCCGAAGCTGGAGCTTGCGTTTCTACTTTTTTTGCTTCTTTTTTCTCTGGCTTAGGAGGTGTTTTTTTTGCAGCAACCGGAGTTTTTTGAGAAGAGGTAGCTGCTACTTTAACACTTGGCGCAGAGTTTTGAGGCGAAAATGTTTTAACGACCAGTTTTTTCGAATCAAAGAGCTTCTTTGGAGGGCTTGTTAAAGCAAAGCCACAAAATAAGAGTATGTGAACAGCCGGCACCATAATATACAGGGCTTTTTTCACGGGGTCTTTGGGAAGCAAGCTCATACTCCGCCCGGTTGCAAGATGACATCTAGCTCTTCAAAACCCGCCATTTCTACCGCATTTTTAACGACTTGATAGGTTCCGAATTGCGCTTTTTTATCGTGGAAAAGTTGAGGCATTTGCAAGGGTCTAGCCGTTTTTTCTTGTTTGAGCAAAGGAACTAGCTGCTCGATAGAAACCTTTTTAGAGCGTATCCAAATAGAATTGTCTGCATGTACGTGGATGGTAAGAGGACTAGGTTCTGGAGCTTGCTGCTTTGTTTGCTTAACGGGTGCTGCTGCAAGTTCTACTTTGTCAACCTCGAGCATAGGAGCGACCAAAATAAAAAGGATCAAGACAACAAAGACTACGTCGATGAGGGGGGTCAGATTAAGAGATGGCTCTTCATCGTCTTGAGTTAAATATGACCTAAGTCTTTTTTTTGCCATGATGGTGCTTTATGTTAAGTGAGGTCTGCTTTTCTATATTGCAATTCTAAAATGGAAAGAAGGCGATAGAGGAAATTTTCCATGTCTGATGAGAAATGTTTTAGATTGTTTTTAAGGTAGTTATAAGAGATCAAGGCTGGAATTGCGATCACAAGCCCCATGACGGTAGTGGAGAGCGCAGTAGAAATTCCTCCTAGGATCGCAGCGTTAGAAGCTGCGGATGCCCCTGAGTTCAAAGAGGAAAATGTCACAAGGATCCCCCAAACAGTTCCAAGAAGTCCTAAAAAAGGAGCTAATGTATAAATGGTAGAAAGAACAAACAGGTTTTTTTCCAAAAGTTTATACTGGTCTGAAAGAGTAGAGGATACGTACTGCTCTAAAATTTCCATGTCGCTTGTCGTTAAATAAACTTCATTTGCTTGATTTGTTTTTTCTAGAAAAAAAATCTTTTTGTTTAAAATCTCAATCGTCTTATCCTTTAGAACAAAGTAGATCTGAGGAAATGGATGAGGCACGTACTCTTGCATGAAAGGGGAAAAACAAGCAGCATCTAAGTGAAGGAGCTGATCTTTGTTTTTGTCGATCAAGGTCAGCACTCTTTGAGATGCTTTTTTTACCTTGTTTGCTTGCCATATTTTATAGATCAAAATGATCCAGCAAAGAATAGATAAAGATGCCAAGGACCAGATGATCAATTTTCCTGGCAGATCAGACTGAGCATAAGCGCTTGTAAAGGGTTGCATTGATGCGATAAGATTAAGCATGAGCTACTGGACCATTTAAATGTGGTGAATAATTATTATACGAGCTACTTCTCTATAGAGATACATTAGGAAAAGGCTATTTGTCAACGGCCTTCATTTTTTAAAAATAACCCTAAAGGTTTTTAATGGATTTTTTATCTCAGATCCCCCTGATTGTCAGTTACTATACCAAAGACACCCCCTACGAAAAAGAAGTAGAGCACTTGATTAAGTCATGCAAGAAGTTTGGACTTGAGTTCCACATAGAAGGAATTGAAGATAGAGGATCTTGGGAGGAGAACTGCGCCTATAAACCTTATTTCATGAGAGAAAAAATGAAAGTCTTTCAAAGACCTCTTCTTTGGGTCGATGCAGATGCTGTGTTTTTAAAACCTCTCCAATTTGAAGACTTTATGTTTTCAGATTTCGTGTTTTCTTATGAGCCTAGAATTCAAGATCCCCGTTTTTCTGCTTTTGCAGGAACCGTGTATGTGAACTCTACAGAAGGAGGGATTGCCGGCTTAGATCTTTGGTGCCACTATTCTGATGAAATCATAAAAGCAGCAGGAAAAGCGGTTCCTTTTAGCGATCAATCAAGTCTTCATTTTGCAATTCTTTCAAAACCTGAATTTAATATTGGTAATCTTCCACTTACTCATGCGAAAATCTTTGATCGAGTGATTCATGGACTTGACCCTAAAGAAATTGTCATAGAACATAATCAAGCTTCCAGACGCTTTAGAAATAGAGAGACTCCACATGTTTATTGATTCCCATGCTCACTTAGGTGATGACTCGTTATTTTCTGAGTGGAAAGAGATTTTAGAAAGAGCTCGCCTTGCAAAGCTAGATGCGGTTGTTAATATCTGTACAGACTCAAAGACTTTGGAAAGAGGTCTTCTCATCCAAAAAAGCAGTCCCGCTATTCCTGTGTATTTGGCAGCAGCAACAACTCCTCATGATGTTGAAAAAGAAGGGGATGCTTTTTTTAAAGAAGTAGTAGAGGCGGCTTCTCAAAAAAAACTCGTGGCAATTGGTGAGACAGGGCTTGATTACCATTATGAACACTCACCTAAAGACATACAAAAAAAGCACCTAATAAACTATTTCCACTTAGCAAAAAAAAACGATCTTCCTGTTATTTTTCACTGCAGGGACGCATTTAGCGATCTTTTTGAAATTGCCGATAGTGAATATAAAAGCCCAAGAGCTTTACTTCACTGCTTTACAGGGACTTTAGAAGAAGCTAAGCAAGTGCTCGATCGTGGTTGGAGCATTTCTTTTAGCGGTATCATCACATTTAAGAAATCAATAGAGCTCAAAGAAGTTGTGAAATACGCTCCAATAGATAGGGTTTTCATTGAAACAGACGCTCCTTATCTTGCTCCTCAAACAAAAAGAGGACTTCGCAACGAGCCTTCTTTTGTGGTAGAGACGGCGGAAGTTGTTGCAGCCCTCAAGGGGATTTCTTTAGAGCAAGTTGCAGAGCAGACATCGAAGAATGTCCGCTCGTTATTTTCTTTTTGAATCACTGATAGACAGTAGCTCAAAATGATTTCTATCTTGAATACTGGTTTTAAGTACTTAAAATGGTTTTATGGTTGGGAAGATCTTTCTTTAGGTAAGAGATCTTCTCCTTCAGTTGAATCACGCGTGAGCTCGGTTGCAACAAAACTCATCATGCCTATCGCTTTAATGGAGCAATTGCCGGATAGTTTTTTTCATAAAATTATTCTTCCTTTTTTACATCCAAAAGATTGGAATTCACTTGGAAGATCGTCTTCACTCATGAGCCGCTTTTTGAACCATGAGAGGTTTAACGGTGTATGGCCTGAATTGTATCATATGTTTGAGCAGCGCTATCCAAAAGTTAGAAATTTGGACAAACTATTAGGTATTCCAGAATGCGTGGAGTCTAACGAGACAAAATCGATCAAGCGTTTTGTGTACATTTTGGCCAGGGCAGGTCTTATTGCCGAGATCTCAGAAGATGGCGGAGCTACGATGGTAACTATTCCGGCAGACTGGTCGATCAAAGATCTTGAAAAAATGAGCCAAGCAGCAGTAGTAGCCGGTGTCTCTTCTGCTGAAATTAGATATCGGGACCCAGCTTATCGGAACATTCTTTTACAAAATCCTATGAAAAAGACTCAAACAATAATCCTTTCAGACATGGTCATCAAAAATAGCCGCAATAAATCAGTTACTGATCACAAAAAGCTTCTAAAAAAGAGTGGATTAGAAGAAGAATTTCCCGATTTGTTAATGACTCTCACAACTATTGTTTTAACCGAAATCCTTACTCAAGGAGAGGAAAGCATCTATAGCAGTATCTCTGAGAGCATAAGAACCTATACCCGTACTAAACAGACAACAGAAGATGGATATCACTTATGTGTGGGCTGCGAGCCCTCCTATGTGAACGTTGATGCCTACTTTCAAATAGGGCATCTTGGTGTTGGGGCTCAGCTGAAGTTTTGAATAGCAGTTCTTCTATTTGCTTCCTCTTGCATTTTTTGCTTTTTCAAAACAAGATTCCGTAGTTTAATACGGGGAAAACAAAATTTTTTAGGTGGGACTTATGACTGTGGCAGCAATTCCTCGAGAGTTTGTATGGAGAAGGTTACACTCTTTGATGGGCTTATGGCTTGTTCTTTTTCTGGTAGAGCACCTACTTACAAATTCTCAAGCGGCCCTTTGGATCGGATCTGATGGATCTGGGTTCATTCGCATGGTCAACGCGATCCATAATTTTCCTTACCTGCAAGTGATAGAAATCACTTTGCTTGGAGTTCCTATTTTAATCCATCTAGTGTGGGGTGTGAAATACGCACTAACTGCTAAAAGTAACGCCCGTAAAACATCAGGCGCTACGCCTTCTTTACGTCAGTACGGAAGAAATAGGGCGTATTCTTGGCAAAGGATCACTTCTTGGATTTTGCTTTTTGGTCTCATTGGTCACATTGTTAATTTCAGATTTATTGAATATCCACACAGTATTTCTCAAGGGGACTATGAGGCATACTTTGTAAAGCTTGAGATGGATGATGGTCTCTACACACTTTCAAATCGTTTGCACGTCCAATTATATGATGAAAATGCGATCCAAAAAGCGCAAAGCGAATTTGATCAAAGAGAAGATGAAAAGGCTCTTGTAGAAGTGGCTTCACTTGTACAAAATGAAACAAAAGATTGGATGGATGGAGTGAAGTCAGTTCCTTTCGATTCGCAAAAAGAAATGATCTTAGGCTCTGCTCAAAAATATAGACTTAAACATCAGTGGATCGAAACTGTAAGCAAGTTCCATCTAAAGCAAGGGCAAGTGGTTGCAGAAAGCTCAAGCTTTGGAACAGCAACGCTGCTCACAGTACGAGACGTATTTAAAAAGCCTATTTATATTGCCCTTTACACCATTTTTGTACTGGCTGCATGCTTTCATGCGTTCAATGGTTTTTGGACATTTTTAATCACTTGGGGTGTCATTGTTCGAAGAGCTTCTCAAAAATCCTTACTGACCGTTGCAATTTCTCTCATGGTGATCTTGGCCTTTTTAGGGCTGTCTTCCGTATGGGGCACTTTTTGGTTTAACTTAAGATATTAATATAAATAATAAAGGTGCATAGCACATGAAAAAGAATAAAGAAGTGATCGTTGTCGGAGGTGGACTTGCAGGTCTTGCTGCTGCTATGAAGCTTGCAGAAAATGGATGCCATGTCAAAATTGTCTCTGTTACGAAAGTTAAAAGATCTCACTCTGTATGCGCGCAAGGCGGCATCAATGCTGCTATGAATCTAAAAAACGAAGACGACTCACCTCTCATTCACGCTTACGACACTATCAAAGGTGGCGACTTTTTAGCCGATCAACCTCCTGTTTTAGAGATGTGCTTAGCAGCGCCAGGCATCATTCGGATGATGGAACGATTTGGATGTCCTTTCAATCGCACTCCCGAAGGGAATATGGATTTTAGACGGTTCGGTGGAACGTTGTATCATCGTACTGCTTTTTGTGGAGCTTCTACCGGACAACAACTTTTATATGCACTCGATGAGCAAGTACGGCGCTATGAAGCGATGGGGCGTGTAGAAAAGTTTGAACATCATGAGTTCATGAGACTTGTCCTTGATGAGCAAGGAATTGCTAGAGGCATTATCATGATGGACCTTTATACTTTGAGTCTAGAGATCTTGAAAGCTGATGCTGTGATCTTTGGAACAGGAGGCCCTGGTCTTATTTTCAAAAAGTCCACCAATTCTACGTTTTGTACAGGAGCTGCGAATGGCAGGTTGTATAAACAAGGGATGCAGTATGCCAACGGTGAGTTTATACAAATCCATCCAACAGCGATTCCTGGAGAAGACAAGCTAAGACTCATTTCAGAGTCTTCTCGCGGAGAAGGCGGACGTATGTGGGTCTATGGAGATTCCTCTAAAAAAATCACAGATCCTCAAGGAAAAGAAATTCCCTGTGGTAAGACGGGCGAGCCTTGGTACTTCTTAGAAGAGATGTATCCTGTCTTTGGCAACCTTGTTCCAAGAGACATCGCAGCAAGAGAAGTTTTGCGCATCTGCGAGCTTGGACTTGGTATCGATGGACAAGATCAAGTGTACTTAGATGTTTCTCATTTAACTTCTCAAGTCCAGCATAAGATTGAATCGGTTCTTGAGATCTATCGCAAATTTACAGGAGAAGATCCTCACAAAGTTCCGATGAAGATTTTCCCTGCCGTTCACTATTCTATGGGAGGCGCTTGGGTTGATTGGCCTGCAGCTGATGATCCAGATCGGGAAACTAGATTCAGACAGATGACCAACATCCCTGGATGTTTCCAAGTGGGAGAATCAGAATTCCAATACCACGGAGCGAATAGACTCGGGGCTAACTCTCTTCTTTCTTGTATTTTTGCAGGGCTTACTGCAGGACTTGAAGTTCCAAGATATCTTGAGCAATTGACGATGTCCTATGGACAGCTTCCTGGAAAAATATTCTCCTCTTCGATGGCAGCAGAAGAAGCTCTCAAGCACGAGATTTTGAATAGAGAAGGTAAAGAGAACATTCATAAGCTTCATGATGAGCTTTCCATCCTTATGGTGAACAATGTCACAGTCAAGCGCAACAACAAAGATTTAGAAAAGACGCTCGATGGGATTCGATCGATTCGAGATCGAATGCAAAGAGCCTCTTTGGATGACAAAGGAACTGTCATGAATCAAACATATCAGTTTGCCAATCAGTTCGGTGCGATGATCGAACTTGCAATGGTCATTACAAAGGGAGCTCTTCTTCGCAATGAATTTAGAGGCGCTCACTATAAACCAGAGTTCCCTCAAAGAGATGATGGAAGCTGGCTTAAAACTACCATTGCAACCTATGATCCAGAAAAGCAAGAGCCGATCATTAGCTATAAACCTGTTGATCTCAGGCATCTAAAACCGGTAGCTAGAGATTATAGTACGGCCAAGAAAACGAAACCGACACTTGAAAACATTCCTAAAAATATTCAGCTTCCTATATAGATTGTAAAAAGAGAAAGGGTGACTATGGGCGATTTTTTTATTCTAAAAGTTCTTCGAGGTGTTTCCGGTGATCAATATTGGGAAGAGTTCGAAGTAGCGCTTACCCCTTTTCTCAACATGACGACAACTCTTTTGCACGTGCAAAAAAATCCGATCAATCGACAAGGGAAAAAAGTCACTCCTGTTGCTTGGGAGCAAGGCTGCTTAGAAGAAGTATGCGGCTCTTGCACAACACTCATTAATGGCCGTCCTCGTCAGAGCTGTACAGCTCTTGTTCATCAGCTTCTTGAAGAGACTGGAGGAAAGATCATTACAATCGCTCCTATGAGCAAATTTCCACTCATTAGAGATTTAGTGGTGGATAGATCTTCCATGTTCGAAAGCTTAAAAAAGGTAAAAGCGTGGGTTGATGTAGATGATTCTCATGATCGAGGCTTTGGTCCTAAAGTAAGCCCTTCCATGCAAGAAACTCTCTATGAACTATCCACCTGTATGACATGTGGATGTTGTTTAGAGGCTTGTCCTCAATTTAACAATCACTCTAAATTCATAGGTGCCGCTGCTATTTCTCAAGCGCGCCTTTTCAATGCGCATCCGACTGGCAAATTTGCAGCTCCAGATCGTCTGCATGCTCTTATGGAAGAAGGTGGGGTCAGTGACTGTGGAAATGCGCAGAACTGTGTAGAGGTATGTCCTAAAAACATCCCCTTAACAGAATCTATTGCTCTTATGGGAAAAGAAGTGACTAAACAAGCCGTTCGCGATTTCTTTAGCGTTCCAGATGCGTATCCTTCAGCTGCGAGCTCTAAATCTGAGCCTGCTGGAGGAGAATGAGTTTATTAATATATGTTTAATTTTCAAGGAAATTCAGAATTTCATCATCTTGGAGCCGTTGCGCATATTCTGCATCTTGGGCTTGTTGAGCTACTCGATCTTGTGTATTTTGAAGATGGGTCTCTACTGTAGCCAATACACGTAAGGTTACAGCTTTAATTATCGCAGTTAATGGATGTGCGATGGCGCTGGCTATTATGGGATTTTGAAAAAGGATAGTAAGTCCGATGCTTGCTACTAAAAGAGCTACCGAAGCAACCATTTCAGCTCTTGATTCAACAGCGTCCTTTCTGTCTTGATTTCGAATCAAATCAATCATATTCAGGCCGGCATTATCGGGGGGTAATATAGAACGTTCAATCAAACCTCGGAGGCTAACAATTCCACATGCTGCAGGACCCCGCGGAGCATAAGCGACATCTCTCATGAATATGCTATGAACACTAAAAATAATTCCTGAAACCAAGGAATAGCCAGATAGTGAATATAGGGCGTAAGCCACGAGAGTTCCTCCTGTCATAAGTGCAGAAGAAGCGAGAGGCCTTGGTATCCCGAGTTCTCTTTGTAATCTATTAAATCTAGAGGTAATACGGACAGAGGCGAGCGTAAGGTGGTCTTTGGCCGATTTTCTTAGTAGCATGGCTCCAGCGAAAAATATAGTTTTTTGCAGTAGCTCCCCAGGCATAAATGCAGCTTGAGCAAGGGATGGTAAAGACTCAAATGTCATTAGATCATTAGAGTGAAGGGGCCTGAAGTTTAGATTTTGATTTAATACTCCAATATTTCCTGCGCTCATATAATCTCCTTATTTTTGTTATCGATAATATATTGTATTTTTGTGTTTTTTATAAACAATTAAATTAATTGTTTTTGTTTTTTTGTTCTAAAATGTTTTTTGTCGATTTTGAAAGCCTGACCAGAAATTGTCGAGACTTTAAATCCCTGGTAACTCTGATCTATTCAAAAGTTTTTTATTGCCAGGGTGAGATTTTTTTAAACTTATCCCAAATAGGCGTTAAAAAATTTACTAAGTGCTTTTTTGATTTAAATGGAGAGATATCTGGAGGTATTGGCGAGATAGGTGATTATCTAGCCTATCTTTTGAGCTGGGAAGGAAATCCTCAGCAAAGAAGTTTCTTGCTTATGATCGTAGCGAGACTGTCTTTTGGAATACCAGACCACTACTTTGTTGTCTGGTACTTAAATTTAATAACATGATCTTCTTTGTATGAGGGTGTAGAGTGAGGATTTTTGTGGTAGTAGGCGACGTGGGATCCATAGCGGTGATAAGCCTCATTAATGGAGTGGATGGTAGTATAAGGATAGTCATTTCCAAACTTTGACTCGGCCTTGCCATCCCCAAGATAAAGAGCCATGTGTGTAATGTCGGTTTCATTAGAATATAGAACAAGGTCTCCTTTTTCCGGTGATTCAGCAATTTCATATCCCCATCTTGGTAATCGCTCTTCCATTGCTTCCTTAACCGATTGACTTCCAATAGGCGCAAAAAGCTGCTCTCTAACGGCTCTATCACCTGCTGTAAGCAGGGTATAGTCGAAACAAGAAAGAGTTTGTTTAGATAAGGTATTACCGTTCCATTTACTTTTTGAAAAGCGCTTATTGATTTCCTCAATTTCCTTTCTTGAATAGCCGAGTACAGCAAGATCTTCATTAGAAAAGTCAGTAATTGGTTCTTTCGATTGTGAGGAAAGGATAGATTTTTTTGGACTAGATAGTGAAGAGATTGATTCCTGTGAAATGTCGAGGGTTTTTAATAAATCAGCAAGATTAACCGTAGGTAATCTAGGAAATTGTTCTTTTGAAGCATCTGTTTTCGCCTTAGCTGACATGCAAATAATTTTGTGGGATTTCCAATCGGCTTTTTGACATGCCTGGCCACAGTACATAGCAGAGCGGCAATTGGAGCATTTATTTTTTGCATTAGTTGCAAGATTCGTGCAATTCAAATTCCAGCATCCATTTAAGGATGTAGAGGGTGTATTCAAAGAAACTGACATAAGATCACCTTTTTATAAAAAACATGTAATATAAGCTATTATATCATTTCTTTCTTTTCAATAATAGTTTAAATGTTTTGTTTGTTGTTTGCGGCTTTATTTTAGACTGATTTTAAATAATTTCTTTATAAAATCTTTTGCGAAGTAAGAAAATATTTTACCTGGCGATTTTTTCTATAGTTCGGCTATGATGCTCCCACTGTCGTTTGGGACACCCGAGCATTGCATAATTGCTCTTTAACTATGCTCATTATTTAGAGGACTGCGACGCTAAAACTAGAGGTGTATCTATCCTTAGTGTTGAGATCAATGCCTCCCTTTTAGGAAGCGGTCCAACCTGTTAATTTAGGTTAATGCAGCCGATGTTCGGCCCCTTACGACGGTTTTTTTTATCATCTGACGTTCTTAATCAAACGTTTAAGTAATCTTAAAATATTAAGATTGCTTAATATTTTAATCTCCTCTTATCCTGTATCGAAAAAAAAGTAGAAATTTGAATCTTCTATGCAAAACGATCAAGATAAAAGTGCCTTAGCTTTCTGTAAGCTGTCTTTCGACAATTTGAAAAAAACCGACCAAGATAAGCAGTGCCGCTCTGAAGACTTTCAGCCCTATTTAGAATATTCCCCTTGGCATCTTTTTGAGTCGAGCATGGGAAAATTCATTCAAGGATGTAAGAAGTCTTTGTATTTTCTTACCCATTCCATTCGACAATTTCATGTGCTCACGTTGGAAATAGGAACAGAGAATCAGATGTTCGAAACTCTTTATAAAAGCATTTCAGTGGCAGGTCTAATACTGCGAGCTAAAAAGCGCGCGTTTCGGATTAAAACGGGCAGTGAATCACTCTATGAGCTTCTTGCTCACAAAAGGAAATATTCGAAATTCCCGGAAGATTAATGCAGTTCCAAGATCTTTGTTTGTATGCGGCTTTCAGATGTGTTTTGCATGTCTGCATACTCTAAATCAACAATCTCAAATTGCATAGAGAGCTCTTTTTTGATGTGCTCAAAAAAGGCTTCTTTGGAAGGGAGTTTTTTATTCAAGGTACATAGAAAATCGCCATGCGATCTTCCTTCTCTGTACTCTGGTGTTTTACGGGGGATGAGTAGACTTCCCATCTTTTGAGGACAGAAATTCCAAAGGAAAGAAGTGTGCTGTAGCCAGCGCTCTTTTTTGATGTACTGAGCGTTGCCGCCACATTTAAAATCTCCAATCACAAAGTCATTTTCTCTAAGAGCAAACTCATGGATTGGAAAGGCTTTTTGATAAAAACCTTCTGTCCACTTCATGATCTTTTCTGGATAGGCTGGAAATTCAAACTCTTTCTTATTGCAAAGGAACGTAACAAAAAGTGTGTCTTCATCAACAACTACTGTGCCGCCACCGCTAAATCTTTGAATGATAGGGAAGTTTAGATTTTGTGCGGTTGGAAAGTGGATGAGCTCTTCAGGCTTGCCTGAAATCCCCATGACAATGGCAGGAGATGATCCTTCATTTAAAATGCAAAAATTACGGGTGTCGTCTCTGAGCAGCCTTTCTTCTAAAAGAAGCTGATCAAAAATCGAGACGTTTTTTAAATGGATCAAGTGAACAATCATTCGAGATAACCAATACCTACAATAGACTCGAGCTCTACAGCTTGGACTTTAATCCCCTGCGGAGAGTTATAGCGGATCAAAAAGAGGGTGGAGCTTGCCATCTTTTGCATCTCAATGATGTTGGTTAAAGTAGAGCCGTTTAGCAACGTAATACAAACCTTGTTAGAGGGTTTTTCTTTCTTTAAAGCTTCATAAGCCTGCTGGTAGTCTAGAGCCCTCATCGTGGGGTCTATAACCAAACTATTTCTTTTATGAACCTCTTCTGCTGAGTATAGGTTCACTGCTGTAGAGGAGAGTATTATACCCAAAGCTAGAAAAACTGTCTTCATATGATTGTGGTCCCCTTTTTTTGTGCTCTTGTTAAAGATTTTTTGACTCTTTCGAGGCAAAGATTAAACTGTTCAAAATCTTTGGCTGACTTAGAAAGCTCCTTTTCAAAGGACACAATCCCAATAGAAACGGTGACAATGATTTCTTTAGAGGATGTTGAGATCGTCGCCATAGAGACTTCCTTCCTTAGGTCCTCAGCGATAATACGAGCGGCGCTTTCCGAGGTTTTAGGAAGCAGGATAAGGTACTGTCCGGGTCCTTCGACCATAAAGGTATCGTACTTGCGCAAACGTCCTTTTAAAAATTTTTCTAAAAACTGAAAAATTTCTTTTAAATCATTTGAGATAAGTGTTTTTTGTAGCTTGGCAAAACTGTCCAAATGGATCATGAGAACGCTTAAAGGAACGGCACCTTTTTTAGCGGTTGAGATCGCTTTTAATGTTTGATCGCGAAGGACTGTTTTTTCTAAAAACATCTTTGGATTACGAGCTGATGTGGAAGTGGTTTTGATTTTACCAGTTACACTCTTCATTTTTTTAGTCAAGCCTCTAGAGTGCAAGCAAACAGTGATCCTTTCGTGTATTTTTAGGCCATCCAAAGGTTCGTGGATAAAATCGGTAACCCCAGCACTTAAAGAAGACGCAATAGCCTCTTTTTTCATAGAGCTTGCGACTAAGAGGATAGGAAAATTTTTGGCTTTTGTTATTTTCTGAACGGTTTTACAGATCTTTTCAAGAGGTTGGGTAAAAGGATCTTTTCCCACAATCAAAAGGTCTATTGGCAAATCTTTGAGCTTTTGAAAGCCTTCTGCAAGTTCGCTCACACACATCAAAGAAAAGCTGTTTTTTAAAGTTTTTTCAAAAAACGTAGTCTCAGTTGGATCTTTAGAAATTAAAAGAAGTAGAGGCAAAGTATTTTTCATATAAAAAAAGGGGGTTTCCCTTTTCATGCAAAAAAAACAGTTTAATTACAAGCGCAGACTTCTCGTTTTTTGCTTTGTAAGTAAACCATAAGAACCGTGATATCAGAAGGTGATATGCCAGAGATGCGAGAAGCTTGGCCTAAAGAGGCTGGACGAAATTTGGAAAGTTTGTCTTTGGCTTCATTAGAAAGTCCTGTCACGCTTTTAAAATCTAACATTTCTGGCAGCATAAACGTTTCAAGACCTGTGAGCTTTGAAATCTCGGTCTCTTGTCTTTGGATGTATCCTGCGAATTTAAGCTGCAGCTCGATCTGGCGGTTGGTTTCAGTTCCAAAATCAGGAAAATGCTCAGGATGGAGCGTTTGTAGATCTAAGTAGGAAAAGTCTGGGCGGCAGAGCATTTGCGCTAAGGAGTGTGACTTTCCATTCACAGATTTAAACGTTTTGGAAAGGTGCTCGATTTGTGTTTTGATATTCTCTTCTTTTTCTTTTAGTCTAGTGTATTGCTCTTCAGTAACAAGTCCTAAATCATATCCATACTTTCTAAGTCTTAAATCGCAGTTGTCTTGTCTGAGCACGAGTCTATGTTCTGCTCTACTTGTGAACATGCGATAGGGCTCATCGAGTTCTTTAGAGGTGAGCTCATCGAGCATTACACCAATATAAGATTCAGAGCGCTTTAAAATAAGAGGAGGTTTTCCTAGCGCTAAACAAGCGGCATTGATCCCGGCAATAAGACCTTGTCCGGCAGCTTCTTCATAACCAGTCGTTCCATTGATCTGTCCTGCAAAGAAAAGACCCTGAACTGATTTAGTTTCTAAAGAGAGTTTTAAGTGACCGCTTTTTACATAGTCGTATTCAATGGCATAAGCAGGTCTTAAGATTTCAGCATTTTCAAGTCCGTCAATCGATCTGATCATAGGAACTTGTACATCAAAAGGCAATGAAGTCGATACTCCATTGACGTAGTACTCTTCCGTGTGAAGACCTTCCGGTTCTAAAAACACTTGATGTCTTGCTTTGTCGGAGAAGCGCACGATTTTATCTTCAATAGAGGGACAGTATCTAGGACCTACTGAGCGGATCTTTCCAGAATACATCGCAGAGCGGTGTAGATTGTCTTGAATGATCTTTTTGGTAAGGTCTGTTGTATACGTGATATGACAAGGAACGTGGGGGAGTGAAGGGCCTTCTTCTGGGTCGTGAGAAAAACGAATTCCTACATCACCGTGTTGCACTTCCATCTTAGAAAAATCGATGCTGCGTTTATGGATTCTAGGAGGAGTTCCCGTTTTGAGTCTTCCCATAGAAAATCCAAGAGAGGCTAAAGAAGCAGAGAGTCCGACAGAGGGTTTATCACCAGCTCTTCCACCACTATACTGGGTGTCTCCCATGAGGATCATCCCCTTCATGAAAGTTCCTGCAGATAAAATAACAGTCTTGCCGTGGTAAGCAATTCCTTCTAATGTCTCTACACCAATGATTTTCCCATCCTTAACGATGAGATCTTCAGTAGTCGCTTGTTTAATAAAGAGATTTTCGGTGTGTTCAAGACGATATTTCATTTGAGATTGATAAGCAAGCTTATCGGCTTGCGCTCTTGGAGACCATACAGCAGGTCCTTTGGAGGCATTTAACATTCGCATTTGAATGGCGGTTTGATCTGCGACTTTTCCCATGACGCCACCTAAGGCATCAATTTCTCTTACAATATGACCCTTGGCAGTTCCACCGATGGCTGGATTGCAGCTCATCTTAGCAATAGTGTCAAGGTTCATAGTAAGAAGAAGGGTCTTGGCTCCCATACGGGCAGCGGCATGGCTGGCTTCACAACCAGCATGCCCCGCACCAACTACAATGACTTCAAATTCGTCTGGGAATATCCACATAGGAAGAAATATTAACTCGTGTTGAGGCTATTGTAGCAATTATGTCTTATGACGGTCTCTTCTTCTACGTTTCTTTCTTTTGTGCTTAGCGATTTTCGCTTTTCTTTTCTTTTTAACTGATGGCATAGATGTCCTTACTAAAGGTAAATCGAAACTTTAAATTGTTGCAATTCATGGGAATTTTATGGCAACGCGCTATATAAAGTAAAGGCAAGAAATTTCTTTTACATTAAAAGAGGCTTTTACTGTGGGGTAAAAGCCGAAAAAGCATCCTCTTTACGCGATCCCGAGGGGCTCGTATCCAAAGAGGCTGAGTAGTTTGCAAACTGCGCAAGTTCCTTGCGGAATGTCAGGAATACGCTTCCAACTCCACCGTGTCTATTTTTCGCGACAATGACCTCCGCTAGGCCCGGTTTGTCATAAGGATCGTAGTATTCTCTTCTGAGAAGGAAGATAACGACGTCGCTATCTTGCTCGAGCGAGCCCGATTCTCTCAAGTCGCTCATCATGGGACGATGGCCTGGTCGTTCTTCAACTTTACGAGACAGCTGGGATAGGCAGACGATGGGGATGTTGAGCTCTCTTGCGAGGTTTTTGAGCATCCTGGAGATCTCTGAAATCTCATTTTGTCTGTTTTCGGCTGATTTTGAGTTCCCGGATCCTGAAATCAACTGAAGGTAGTCGATGACTAAAAACTGAATGCCATGGGTTTCTTTCATCCTTCTGGCTCTAGCCCTTAGATCTGTAATTTTAAGGCCTGGCTGGTCGTCGATGACCATAGTGGCCTTTTGCATCGAGTTAACGGCTCCTACGATGCGCTGAAAATCAGCGCCATTCAAATTCCCGGTCCTGAGCTTTTCAGACTCTATTTCCGCTTGAGAGCAGATGAGTCTGTGCAGAAGCTGCTCGGCTGTCATCTCTAAGGAGAATATCCCAACAGGGATGCCGGATTTGAAGCAGAGGTTTTCGGCGATGTTTACAGCAAAAGCAGTGTTATGGACGATGATGTCTGCTGCCACGAAATTGTGAGTTTCATCGACTGTTAGGTCAAACACCTCTTTTTCGCCGGTAGACTCAATAGAAATAATTTTATCCCAATAGACATCGGACTCTGCCATCTGTTTCAGCTCTAGGTCATCTAGGACGTAGGCTAGTTTTGCTAGTGTGTCTCTACGGGGAGAGCGCTTTCTGTCGTGGAGATTGGAAGGGCGAGGAAGTCCTTTTTTCTCAAAAAGAGAGCTCCAGCTTCTTGAGCCTTTTTTAGCGAGGATCAAGTCCCAAATCTCTATAGGAAGAGTGTCTTTTGTCCACCCCATAGGTATTGAAGAAACATGGTTTAGCACTTTAGATATAGCTTCTTCTTTTCCAAAAATTCCAATTTCTTCGCAAAAGCGTGTTAGATTTTCTTTCCCATGGATTTCGAGCTCAAACGAAGGAAAGATTTTCCCGTTGCATTTTGTTTTTTTGGAGCGAATTTTAGAAAGGATTCCAAAGCGCAGTAACAAATGTTGGATTTGATAGATCAAGCTTTTGGATGCGGAAGCGTAAGCGATAACTGGAAAAGGCTGTCCTTGGCAATTTGCAACGTATGCAGTGCCATCACAAGAAAAAAGCCTGCTGATGAGGATAGATAAATTCTCTTTGGTGAGCTCAAAGACACTTTCGGGAAGATCTTTTTCATGAGAATTTTTTCCCATGAGACCGAGCTCTTTTAACCAATCAGTTACTGGGTTTGTTCTGACAGCTAATGAAAAAGAAGGAAGTTCAAGGAACTCTTCCTGCAATGCTACATCCATGGATACAGAAGGCATCGCAGTAGCGTGAGCCCATGAACATACATTTGATTGATGAATTCCTAAACTTTCTACAAACTGATAGAGCTTTTTCTTTTTGGTTTTTACAAGGGAGCTAATCGCTTCTCCAAACTTTTGCTTAAAACCTTGTAGAGGCTCTTCATTTAAGGCGACATAATAAGAAGGAGATTTATCTTCCCATTTTTCTTCTCTGATACGTACTGGACCAAAACTTGCAATAGCATTTTTGAAGTCAGCAACGATTTTGGAGTTTGTATTTGTAAAAGAAGGAGACGATTTAGTGAGACATCCATCTGCAATAAAATAACCAAGAGCAATCAACTTATGCTCGTCCCAAGTTTTTTTACCAAAATAAGGTAGCTTGCGAGG
The DNA here is from genome assembly GCA_903824495.1 of uncultured Chlamydiae bacterium. Taxonomy (GTDB): domain Bacteria; phylum Chlamydiota; class Chlamydiia; order Chlamydiales; family Rhabdochlamydiaceae; genus CAIJXB01. The sequence goes on along the minus strand of CAIJXB010000026.1, from coordinate 108,275 downwards.
TGTTGCAATGCGATCGCCGGCGTTTAGTTCTTCGAGACGTTTCCATCCGCCTATTGTTAAAAAGGGATGGACAGCGGTGGCTTCGATTTCTTTGCCAAGAGCAGTCTTGAGTTTGAACGTGGGTTTTATTCCATCTGCAACAAAATGGCTCGGAGCTTGCTTTTTGAGGGTCCAATCTTTCCCTAGTGTAACGATATGACCTTTGCCGTCTTTTACTAAGTCTTTAATGGGGCGAAGAGAGCCTGTTGTTGGATCGATGATTTTGGTATCGCCTGTCACGCATTTTCCCATTGCGGGTCTCGCAGCTAGGAGAATGAAGTTAGACTTGCCAAGACCGTTGATCATTTTGTCTAGATCAATGAAATGGGAGGGAAGACCTGTAATACCAGGATCTTCTGGCCCTTTGAGCTTAAACTCTTCTTGTTTTTGCTGGAGCTCTTTTAAAAAAGGAATTTTAGCTGAAGCTTTTACGCCAGAAAGGATATCTCGGATGAGAACCCCGCCTTGAGATTGGGTCGCTTGGCTAATGACAAATAATTTTTGTTGAGCGTCGTCTAAAAGGGCGTGGACATCACTTGGATCGGCTGCTGCATTTCTTTCGATGTCATGGGCAGTGTGGATCATGCGGCGGAGGATCGCTTTGTTCTGGACGACTTCGGCATATTCTTCAATGAAAGCAGAGGTCCCAGCGTATTGAGCGAGCGAGGTGATGTATGCAGCGCCACCTATGGACTTTAGTTTTCCTTGTCTTTTGAGCTCTTCACAAACAAGGTGCACATCGGCAGGCTTGTCGTTTTTATAAGCCGCTTTTAGTACGTCAAAGACGATTTGATGCTCTGTATAGTAAAAGTCGGAGGAGTCTAGGGAGTCAGAAGCTACGTTGAGGCTGTTGACGCTTGTCAACATGCTCCCAAGCACCATCATCTCAGATTCTTTTGAATTCGGGGGGATGAGAACTTTTGATGTGTCTGCCAAGGTGAGCTCCAAGTAAAAAATGTTTTATTGAGCTGCTGGCTTAAGAAACGGAAAGGGTGGGATTCGAACCCACGGTACCATTACTGGTACGCGTCCTTAGCAGGGACGTGCTTTCGGCCACTCAGCCACCTTTCCATTATAAGAAAAGGAGATTTTACGCATAAGCCTTTTTTTTTAGCAAGCATCAATCTACGGAATGGGAATATAATATTTGTTTGCCGTTGAGGGCATTCCACAAACTCGTATGTAAAGAGCCATCAGGGTTTTGCACAACAATGCTGTGAACCGGAAGATATACATCAGAAGTATGGCGGATTGCAAAGTCATCACCAAAGGCAGCCTGAGCAAGCCTTGAGATCTGAGCAAGCGAAAAGCGCTTGGATATTTTGTGGGCGTTTTTCCAAGTCTTTGTCACTAGACGTTCGTTGATTTTTGTCTCAGGTGATGTTTTTAAGACGGGCTTTTGTAGATGCAGTCTGTACTGGTTCCCAGAAAAGACAACGAGCTGTTTTCTTTTAAGACTGTCGATCAAAGTGTCTAGCATGTTGTTTTCTAAATGAAGCCCTTTAAGAAGATCTTCACGATCACAAGCTCCCCCTTTTTTAGCTAAGAGGTTGATGACTTTAAATTCATAGCGATCCGTTCCTGCGCGAATGCAATCCCCGAATCCATGAGTTTTTTCCCATCCTCTTGTTTCGAGAACCATCTCTCCATCACATAGATCCCAAAGGATTAAGCTCTCTTGCGTTTTTTTAGGAGTGGCGCAGTATTTGACTTCCATGAGTACATAAGGATAAAAGCGGAGCTCTGATTCTAAATACTTGTGCTGATGGCTTTTTAGGAGCTCTTTTCGGTGAGAGGACATGATCTGCTCTGCAGTATAGCGCACCTCTAAGGTGTGGAATCCTTGAGAAGGAATGAATTTTTCAACACGATCTTTAATTTCAGGATGTGTTTGGCTGATTTGCCAAGCTCCATATCCTAAACATCCAAGAGTAAGTAAATAGACAATAAGCTTCATGTGCGTAAAAATCCCTGAAAGGCATAAGAAACTACCTTAATTCTCTTTATAAAACATTCGAGAAATTAAAAAAATGGAATGTTTTTTTTTAAGCAGTTGCAAAAAAGGATCCGTGTAGAGAGAATCGTTCCTTCGCAATTTCGCAAGCTAAAAAAGGACGTTTATGCGCTATACAATTTTTTTGCTAGGTTTACTCGCTCTTCCTTTTCAAGGAACTGCCAGGGAGTTAAGTCGAAATCAAAGTGGCTATGTATCTGTCGAATTGAATGGACAATTTGGGAATCAACTGTTCCAAATCGCGACAGCTTATGCGTACGCGTTAGATAATAATCTGGCTTTGACTGTTCCAGATTTAGCACGTAAAGGAACAGAGAATGTTCCCAAAAATGCAAGAGAGGTTTTCCTTTCGAAAATAGATACTTATGATGTTCCAGTGCCTGTCCAATTAAATTGGAGAGAGCCAAACTTCAATTATAAAAAAATTCCCGCATCAAAAGTGGCAGAACTTCATGGCTTTTTTCAGTCAGATAAATATTTTAAGCATAGACGTAACGAAATACTTGCGCTATTTGCCCCAGAGCCAGAACTAACAGATAAGATTTTAGAAAAATATCCAATATTGAATTCCGATGAAATGACAGTAGCGGTTCAAATTCGAGATTATAGGAAGGAAGAGCCCCTAGGCAGAAACCATCCAACAATTGGACGGGACTATTATGAGCATGCCATGGCATATTTCCCAGACGATGCAATTTTTATTGTTTCTACGAACAACGTCAAATATGCAAGAGAGTGTACACAAGGTCTTAAGCCAAACATTATTTATTTGGATGATCCAGCTAATTATATCGAAGAATTTTATGTTCTAACTCTTTGCAAATCCTTTATTATTTCTAATTCCTCATTTGGCTGGTGGGCTGCATGGCTTTCTACCGGGCCCGGAAAAGTTGTCATAGCGCCCTCTCCTTGGTTTGCGTTGCCATACAACAATAAAGAGATGTCCAAAGATATTTTGCCAACAGACTGGTATATTGTTCAGTATAGAAATGGGAGCAATCATAGATGAGAAAACCCTTTGCCCTGGCTCTAGTTTCTAGTAGCCTACTATTGGCGGGGTCTCTTTTTGCTCATTCACCAAAAAGGGGAGCTATAATGCCCCCCTTAAATATCTCTCAGCCTCAAGAATTTAAATATCAATATACGTTATGCGTATGCTCCATTTTCAAAAATGAAGCACCCTATATGAAAGAGTGGATTGAGTACTATAAGTTGTTAGGGGTGGAACATTTTCGTCTTTATAATAACGGCAGTACGGATAATTACAGGCAGGTTTTAGATCCGTATATTGAAAATGGTGATGTAACTCTTGTGGATTGGCCGACAGATCACAGTAAACTTGCAAGGAAAGCTGGATGGGTATGGTTCACTCAGTTCCCAGCCCTTACGGATGCCATTTTTTATTTTACTGGGACTGCTAAATGGCTGGCAATCATTGACCTTGATGAGTTTATCGTTCCCGCACACCAAGATGATCTGCTTTCTTTTTTAGAAGAGTACGAATCTGAGGCGGGAGTCCTTATTAATTGGCAGAATTTTGGAACATCTGGAATATGGGATATTCCACCCGACAAACTGATGATTGAAGTTCTTACTAAAAAAGCGAAGGAAAAGAGCTCTTATAATTATCCTGTAAAATCGATCGTCAGACCAGAGAGAGTAAACATAGAAGGAACCTGTTGGTGTCCTCATACATGGGATTACTTTTCAGGGTATGGATGGATCTTGCCGAATCATAAGAAGTGGCGATTTGGAGAAATTGATGTGAGCAAAGCGAGGATCAATCATTATGTGCATAGGTCAGAGCGCAATTTTTATGAAGTAAAGGTGGCTAGCAAAGAACGGATGGAAGGGAAAAAATTAAAGAAAGACTACATCCGAGACTGGAAAAAATCTTGCAATCAGGTAGAAGACACGGAGATACTTCGCTTCGCTCCGCAATTAAGGGAGCGAGTTTTTGCTGATTAGTTACTAGGGTTTGTTCCTAGCTTCGGATAGGGAGATTGCTCTCTAATATATCGATCGAGAGTTCTTTGAAGTTCTGCATTCACTTTATTGTCGTTGATTGGATTAGTCATGTTGTATACGTAATTGGGAGCGGCTATAAATGCATGTCGATCACCACACATTTCGATCATAGGATACATCATGGCCATGTCCCAGGTCATTGAAAAAAATTCTCCGTTATAAAGCAAGTCTTCTAGTTTAATATTTTTGAAGAGCCACGCATAAAATGTTCGTAAGTGGGAAGGACATTTAAAGCTTCTAAATGTGTTTTTTGCGATAATCTGGGGAGGAATGGGTTCGCTCCAGGCGTTAGAACCTGAAGGGTATTCAATCATGTTCCCATGAGTTAACCAAATGTTTTTAGTCTGATACGCTTTATTAAGACGCTTTAACACTTGAAGATCTGCAAACCAATCATCTCCATCAAGTGTCACTACGATTTCTTCATCTAAGCAGCTCCAAATCGCGCGATACAAATTCGCTAGTGCTCCGGATCTGTTTTTATTGACAATCAAAGAAAAGAAAGAGGAGTTTTGATTGACTTGTGCTTCAAATTCCTCTGTTACTTTCAAGATGTCTTTTGAATGGTGGTCATCGAAGATGATCTTGTTGATTGGGCTATTTTTGCATCTACTGTGGTTTTTTACGAGTATTTCGACTTTGTCTGCGGTTTTATCGGGGGAATTGTCATCTATATAAATCACACGGAAGTTTGTATAGTCTTGTTCTAAAACGGAGTTCAAATTCCAACTGCACCATGCGCTGTTTTTATAGGATGGAATAACCACTACTATCGCTTTTTCTTCATTAGAATCTGCAAAAAGATGGGAAGTAAATAAGAGGGTCAATAAAAGTAGGTTCTTCATTTTTTCTCAAGAATGTTAATTTCTATATTCTTCGTGGTTTTTTGTTAAGGCAACGAGCTTTTTAGGAAACATTCTATCAAAGGTTTTTGCCATTTTTTTGGAGTATCCAAATTCTGTTAAATCGGCATAACAATAAGAAGGGGTAAGGATTACAGAGGGTTTAAAATCAATGCAATAGCGGTTCCATTGGCTCTCATCATGCCAAACAGCTACAATTCCACGATTTAAGTCATCTAGAACCCTTTCCGTAGTTTCTTTGACAATGTGTCTGAATCCTTTTTGAGATCCTCCAAAAAAACCACCTGCAAAATACATGCTTCCTGCTTTTTTCGGTACATAAGCGCGAGATTTTGGGTTTGTTTCATAAGGGAAACTGGCGCCTGTAGTTGCGTATCCTGGATGCAACGTGGCAACGCGCTCTCCAAAAATTTCTTCTCCTACTGTATTTACGAACAGCATGTCCGCATCCAAGGCAAATAGGTAGTCTTCGGAAGCAAATACGTCTCTATGTTCGTGGTAGATTGAATTACGCATTAGGGTATCATAAGGCCAACCCAATCTTTTTTGGTAAACCTTCACGATATCATCAGCCTCAGGGATTGTCCCATCGGTAAAGACATAGTAAGTGACTTCTTGATTTGGACAAAAATGGCGTCTGGCGGATTTAATCAAGGGATCTACAAAGGAATCATATTTGCCTGTGGCAACGATTAATAATCCTACTTTTTCGGCAAAAAGGTTCATCCCAAAACACAAAAAGGCAGTAAATAAAGTTAGAAATCGCATGTTTTCTCCAAAAAATTAAAAAATCTTACAAAGGGATATCTTTTTGAAAGATTAAGAAGCAAGAAAAAAACAATATTTGGGTACAGAGTCGATACCGCTTCCTTTCGATAGTTATTGAGGAATTCATCGACCTAGGGTATCTTAACAGATCTATTTATGCGGTAATGAGGATGTACATGAGATTGTGGACAAATGCGCGCCTGTGTCTTTTCGCTATTATTAGTTTTTTTGGGGTGTTTTCAGGTTGGGCTTCTGAGAAAGTTTTAATCTTTACCTATAGCTTCAATAGGCCAGATTTCATTGAAATTCAAAAGAAGACCTTTGAAAAATTTCTCTTAGATGATTACGAGCTTGTTGTTTTTAACGATGCAAAAGACGCTTCTTTGAGTTCAGAGATTCATAAGACTTGTGCCCGTCTGAATCTTCGCTGCATTGATATGCCTCAACACCTTCATAAATCTGATCAGGCATCTAAAAGAAATGCGCAGATTGTTAATTATTCACTCAGTGTAATGGGATTTGACTATGATGGAATAGTCGTATTGCTTGACTCTGATTTGTTTTTGGTAAAAGAGTTCAGCATAGGAGAGTATATGCAAAACCATGCGTTGGCTGGACTTTACCAAAATAGATCCTCTGAAAAGAGAACGGTCGATTATCTTTGGATAGGTATCGTATTCCTTGATATGAGACGGTTACCTGATAAGAAAACCCTTAATTTTGGGTTAGGAAAGGTTAAAAGCATTCAAACGGATACGGGAGGGTATTCCCATTACTATCTTTCTAAACATCGAAATGTGCCCGTTCGACACATCAATCTCAATTATACGAAACACGCCTACGGCATTTTAAAAGAGTGCCCTTGCAGCGAATGTAAAAAAGGTGAGTATCCTTGCGCTCAAGCGATCGATAACGCAAAGTCTTATGGAAAGTATAATGATGAGCAAATACGCTTTATCTATTCTGCGGGTGCAGATACCAGCGAATTTTATCTAGATAGTCACTTTTTTCACTATAGAGCCGGTTCGAATTGGGATCATCAATCGAGCTCCTATCATGCGAATAAGACGAAGTCTTTTAATAAGTACATAAAAGCGATTCTTGCAGATTGACTGTGAGTCCCTTCCTTTAAGAAGGGACTCAGTATTAATTATTTCGTGAGAACAAACCAATCGTGGCATACGCTACGGCTATCTGAAGTAAGCAACGCGGTGTATTCTTTTTTGTATTCAACTTTACTAAACCATTTGCTAGCTTCCCTCTCGACGGTTGTTTTGTCAAAAAAACTACATCCTGGGTACTGCCATTCAGAGGCATGTGTTTCTTGATCTGCCCCTTCGCATCCATATCCGTTAGCCTCAGTAAGTCGTATAGAAAATACCACTTTCCCTCCCTCTTTTAAAACTTTTGCACAGTTTTTCAAAAATAGAGGTAGTTGCCACTCTGCAGCATGACTCATGATAGAATGGGCGAAAATGTAATCGAAAGTTATCCCCAAAGAAGAGGCATCAAAATCTGTGTTGGGAAGAAAAGTGGGTTTTTTCTTTTCTACAACTTCCCGATTTTCAGGGATTTTAAGAGAGGCATTCATTAGCCATTGGTTAGGTTCAATTCCGATATAATGCCCCATTTCTAGAAATGACATAATAGGAATGGACGACATCAAAGCGCCAGCTCCAATTTCAAGAACGAAATCTTCCTTTTGTAATCCTTCTAATAACAATAGTCCTAACTGAACCCGTCCTCCAGAAGGTCTTGTGCCTACATATTCAACAGCTTGGTGGTTTCTCTTATCCATTCGGCAAAGGTTTACTGCGGGGTTTTCTTGGGTAGAATTATCAATCCCCCAACATTGAATTGTGGCTAATAAGCTAAAAAAAACTGCGGTGAATTTGTATGGCATGAGGCGACGTCCCATTGAAATTTTTTAAGAATTGTTAGAGTTAAATTGCATTCTGATAATGCTTTGGAGAGCGTGCAATATTTATTTAAAAACTGCAATTTTTTTCTTGGAAAAATCTAAAGAGGAAAGCTCTAAGCTACATTCGTAATAGGTGATTTCCTTGTTTTCTATTAACTGTTGAAGAGAGGAAATCCTCTTTTCAAAAGCTGCAAGAGAAGAAGTTAATCTGAAATTCTCTATGATTTTTTTCATTTCACGTAAAGAAAGAGATCCAATTTTTTCTTGGGTTCTAGAAGAGATAGGAAGAAGTGCATGAGGCAGATACATAAGCGCATTAAAATATTCAGAATTGCTCTCCGGTAGAGCAAGGCTATTATCGATTTTTAGTATTCCGTAAACAGTATTCCCTTTGTGATTTATCCTTTTAGGATAGGCTAGAAAATTATCTACGTGAGCGTCGCTGTCAAAAATAAGCCAAAGAAATAGAGTAACATCTTCGAAATCTTCTAGATCCAATCTTTCTAAAAGATCCTCTTCTAAAAAACCTTCTCTAAAAAAATCTTCTAAAAGTTTTCGAAGAGATCTAGCGTTTTTTACATGTTCTTGGATCGAACAGAGCTTTTCTTCTGATGAAGAAAAGTGAGGGTGGGAGAGCAAAGCTAAAACAGTTTTGGGTGTTATGTGCTCGAGATCGCAAGCTTTGGCGATCTCATAGCAAGCAACATCTGTTTGGGCTGCTTTATATAATGGAATATGGGGTTTGGCTCTTATCTCTAAGAAGGGGGAAGCAAAGTGCTTTGGATTATTGAGACAAAAGATGTTTTCATCATTTGGTTTGATAACGAACTTGGGGTTGCTTTGAGAGTCATATAAAACATAAGAGCCACCAGCTCCTTCTTGCTGCAATACAAGTTTACCTTCTTCAAGCGCAGATAAGTCGCTTACGATGAAAGGGCGCCAGTATTCATTCAAAGCTAGTATTTCATGAATCCGTTCCTCTATAAGGAGATCGAGTTCTTTTGGCTTTTTTAAAGATTCGATTTGAGGCCAAAGAAATTCAGACTCAAATCGATCAGAAGAGCATAAGGAGATTGCTGCAAAAACAAGAAAACACCCTATAAGATAATTCACAAGCGCAATTGAGAATGTTTCTTGTTATTTCCTTTGGAGAGATTGATAGGGTATCTTTCTCTATTGATCTTTATTTTTTCTAAAGATGCTTGAAGGAGGTCTATTTCCAGAATAGAAGCAAGTCTTAGTAGATAAAGGAACACATCAGCGAGCTCTTCTTTTAAAGGCCCTTCGTTTTCAGATCTTACCTGAAACGACTCTTCTTCGGTTTTCCAAAGAAACAGCTCCATGAGCTCGGATGCCTCGATGGAAAGAGCCATAGCAAGATTTTTAGGGCTGTGGAATTGATCCCAATCTCTTTCTAGAGCAAATTGCGCAAGGATTTCTTGAAGTCTTTTTATTTCATCCATTTTTTTAAAAAATTCCTATTTTGAGGCGTGAGGTTCAATCGACAGTCTTTCAAGGAACATCCCTCCAACGGGAGAGAATTCTACATTCCCCACATAAGGTTTGGTTAAATAGCAAAGATTCAAATGAAAAAGGGGTGCAATGACAGCTTTTTCGAGTAGAAGACGTTCCGCCTTATATAAAGTGTCGTTTCTTTCTTCTCCAGAAGTTAAAAAAGAGTCTTCAAGAAGCTTTTGAAATTCTTTATTTTCCCAAGAGGAATAGTTTTTGATGTTTTCCTTATTTCTGAATCGATCCAAGATATTAACAGGGTCTGCGTACTGCGCTCTATAAAGGGTCTGTGCAAAAACGTGTTTTTTTCTAGCAATGCAGTCCATATGGTTTTTACGATCGGTAATACCAAGTTTTACTTGGACTCCCAAATGTTCTAACCACTGCTGTTGAAGAAGTTGAGCTACCTTGTGGCTGATCTCTGTGTGATAATAGAGATAGGTCAAAGACTCTTCTAGCTCTTTTTTTGATACATTGAGCTCTTCGAGCCCCTTTGCAAAAAGAGCCTTGGCTTCCTCTAGTTGGCCGTCTGTATAAAAAACCTTGTGTTGGTAGTTCTTTAAGCTGGGAGGAACAGCACAGAAGGCAGCTTCTCCAGTTTCTGAAATGGCAGCTCGATTGATGGCCAAGCTAAAGGCTTTGCGTAAATTTTCATTGGAAAAGGGAAATTCTAGTGTATTGAATGTGATGAATGTAGTGGCAGCGGAAGGAGACACGATGATTTCTTTTTGATTTTCTAGATGGCTTTGTACATCTAGAGGAATAGAGGAAAAAGGTTCTCCTATTAAGTCGATTTCTCCACTTTGATAGAGTTGATATGCTGTAATGCTACTTCCAATGATGCTGAGATGGATGGCATCTAATCGAGTCTGATCAGCTTGATGGTACTGCTGGTTTTTAGTGAGCAAAAGCTCATTATTGTGTTTCCACTCTGATAAAACAAAGGGGCCGTTTGATACGAAATATTTTCCGCTGTGAAAGGACCAGTCAGAGTGCGCCGCTTCAATGTGAACAGGGATCGGGAAAAAAACACAAAACGAGATCAGACTTAAAAAATAAGGGGTTGGGTGCGAGAGCTTTATAATTAATGTTTGAGGATCTGGAGCATGGATTCCAACATCTTGAAGAGGCACTAGCCCTTTTTTTGCTTCTTCTGCAAGTAAGATAGGGTAGAGTAGGTGTGCATTAGGAGCCGGGAACGAAGGAGATAAAATGGCTTTCCAAGCTTTTTCAAAGTCATAGGAAGTGACGGGCATCCCATCTGACCATTTGGTTTTTCCTAAGTAAAAGGTATATGTTTTTTTATCAGGAGAGACGTGAAAATCGGTGCACTGGGCAGGAGAAACTGATCCATCTTCGTGCAGTTTTGTAAGGCCCTCAAAGAGCATAAAATGTAAGTGGGAAGAAAGGGCATCCCCCCCCTTTCTTGGGTCTAAAGTGGAAGGATCTTCTGAGATGGTTAAACGAAGTCTTTGGCAAGACTTCGCACTTGAAGAGGTGGAATTACAACTGGATAAAAATAAAGAGCAAAAAAACAAAGGAATAAAAAAATATCTCATAAAAAACTTTTGTAAATAAAGATAAGGAAATATTAAGAGATGGGGGCCTTTTTAGCAAGAAAGGCAGAGTTTTTCCAAAGGATCTGCCTTTCTTTTCTGAGAAGACTCTATTTGCCAGTGCATTCTTCTATATAAGTTTTAAGCGATTCGTGCTCATAAGAGACAGGACTTAGGGTATTAGTTCTAAATGTCCCGGCTTGGATGCGATTTGGTACTTTTTGAAAGGCTATACTAGCCTTGTTATAATTGTTTGTTCCCATTTGAGTTAACCCATACCAAAGATCATGCCAAAACATCGGATCATTATAACCAGTCATCATTTGATAAAGACGCGCAATACAAGCGGCTTCATGGGGTGGAGCCTGCCTGATTTTCTTTTCCCAATCTAACAATTCTTGTTGGCTGAGGTTGTATCCATCATATAAACGAGTTTTTGTGCAAGCCTCTACAGTTGTTGAAAAGCGAGGTTGGTATTTAGACTCGTCATAAGCAAGAAGCATATCTCCTAAAAGAGCAATCTCAAACTGTGGATTTATTTTGAGTAGGGCTGATTTTACTTCCTGTAATGTGGGATACGCCCAACACCCTAAAAAAACTTGCCCTGCAATCTCGGTCCCAAAGCCTCGAATGTCATCGATTAAAATAACGCAATCTTCAATAGCCGCAGCATGAATGGCTGCTAATTCTTCTCGGATGGCTGTAATTGCCTCAGCAGACCCAGAATTTACAGAATCTGACATCCCGGTGCCTTCCCCAGAATAATGAGCATCCAGCCAAAATAGCGTAGTTCCTCGCAGTTCATTGCCTATATTTGCAATCACTTTAGAGGAGCTTCCGAGATAGCTGTGTATATTAGAATGGGAGGCAAACTTTGGTTGTACGTAATCGAATAGAGGCTTATAAATTTCTACGGTAATCACGCGATCAAAAAATTTAGCGGCATTTAATGTTGTATTCCCATCATACGTTCCCGTTTCAAAAAAAGTATCAGGATGAAAGGTGAAGATTAATTTCTTAATAAATCCAGGGCTAAGGGACCCGTCTGATTTGTTTTCTTTGAATTCAAAAAAACTATCCATGGCACACAAACGAGAAAGAAGAAAAAAACAAGCGAAAAACGTGAGTTTATTCATGAGAGCGCTCTTAGACAATGTTGTTTAATCAATGAAAAGTAAGACTATCCGAGAAGCAAATATTTGAACAACTAAGAACTTTATGGGCTAAAGCAAAAAGGCGCCGAATGGCGCCTTTTGTATTTGGAGGTGAAGAAGAAAACTACTCTTTCATGGAGAGCAAGAATTCTACGTTACTATTTGTCTTTTTGAGACGACCATTTAAGAGGTTCATAGCATCTAAAGGAGCTAAGTCTGCAAGGGCTTGGCGCATTAGATAGATTTTTTCAAGTTCCTCTTTATGATAGAGAAGCTCTTCTTTTCTCGTTCCGCTCTTAATCAGATCGATAGCAGGGTAGACTCTTCGGTCCGCTAACTTGCGATCGAGTACAAGCTCCATGTTTCCTGTTCCTTTAAACTCTTCAAAGATAACTTCGTCCATTCTGGATCCTGTATCGATCAGCGCTGTTGCAATGATCGTTAAAGATCCCCCTTCTTCTAGGTTACGAGCTGCTCCGAAGAAGCGTTTTGGCTTATGCAGGGCATTGGCATCGATACCACCTGTTAAGATCTTTCCTGAATGAGGTTGAACTGTGTTATAGGCTCTTGCAAGTCTTGTTAAGGAGTCGAGCAAGATCACGACATCGTGGTGGTATTCAACAAGCCTACGAGCTTTTTCAATAGCCATCTCAGCGATTTGTACGTGTCTTTCTGGTGGCTCATCAAATGTAGAAGATATAACTTCTCCTTTGACGCTGCGGATCATGTCCGTGACTTCTTCAGGTCTTTCATCGATCAGTAAAACGATAAGGAAGACATCAGGGTTATTTCTTGCAATTGCATTGGCGATGTTTTGTAAAATAACCGTTTTACCTGTGCGAGGAGGAGCTACAATCAAAGCGCGTTGTCCTTTTCCGATAGGAGAGGCCAGATCGAGTACGCGATTGGTCAAGTTGTCTTTTTGTGTCTCCATCACAAGTCTGCAAGTTGGATAAAGAGGAGTCAAGTTCTCAAATAAGATGCGCTCTCTGGCTTTTTCTGGAGTGCAACTATTGATTTTCTCAACTTTTAGCATCGCAAAATATTTTTCTTTTTCCTTGGGGGAACGAATAGTTCCATAGACGGTATCTCCTTTTTTCAAATCGAAACGACGGATTTGAGCGGGGGACACATAGATGTCTTCAGCCGAAGGAAGGTAGTTGTAGTTGGGGGATCTTAGAAATCCAAAACCATCGGGAAGAACTTCAAGAACACCTTCTCCTACAAGGATTTCTGTTGGTTTTTCAGAAAGCATTTTGACGATTTCGAAGACGAGTTGAGATCTTGTAAGAGCCCCTAAGCTTTTGAGTCCCACACTTTTTGCAAATTGATTGAGCTCTTCGATATTCATTCTTTGAAGATCTGCAATTCGTGTGATGGATTGTTCTGCCATTTTTGGATCGGTAGAATCAGTGATGGTGGTAGGAGTTTCTAGGTCTTGATCTTGGTTTGTTTGGTTTCTGTCTTCTCGGTCCATTGAAAGGAGTTCTCCCATTTAAGTTGAACGTATTTTGGTTAAGAGGTTTGTAACTTGGTTTTCTAAGTTCTCTATACTGTCATTGTTTATTAGAACTAAATTTGCTTTAGCAGCTTTTTCTTTAGGCTCCATTTGTCTTTGCATTCTTTGATCAAAAGATTCAGCTGAGCCTTTGAGATCTTTTGTAAATCGATTCAGGCACTGGCTTCGCTCGGAAAGCACAACGACAATGAAATCAAATAATTTAGAACTTTCAGTCTCATATAAAAGAGGAACTTCTGCTACAAAAAGATTGTATTTTGGGTCATCTTTTATACGGTGATATTGCAATTCCATCTCATGAAATACTGCTGGATGTAGAAGGAGTTCTAAGGATTTGAGAGTTTCTGGATTTGAAAATACAATATCTGCTATGGCTTTTCTGTTTATTTGACCGTCTACTAAAACATTCTCACCTAGTAAGCTAATCACCTGTTTGCGTATTTGAGAGTCAGATGAAAGGAGGGTGTGAACGATTTTGTCAGCGTCGACTACATAAGCACCTCGATCGGCTAGAAGGCGACACACAGTGCTTTTTCCAGTGGAAACACCACCGGTTATGGCAATTTTTCTCAAATTTAACACTCCCCCCAATTTTTTCCAATCGAAATATCAACGATCAAAGGAACTTTTAATGAAAAACATTCTTCCATATGTTTTTTTACAAAGCGAGAAAGCTCTTCTAATTCTCTATCTGGAGATTCAAATAAAAGTTCGTCATGAATTTGTAATATAGGAAAACTTTCTTTAAAGGGGTATTCATCATGGATCTTGATCATGGCAATCTTAATAAGATCCGCAGCGCTACCTTGAAGAGGAGTATTGACCGCGAGCCTCTCTGCCATAGAGCGCAGCATCGGGTTCTTATTGGTTATTTCGGGAATAGGCCTTTGTCTTCCTGTCATCGTGTAGACAACCCCTTTTGATCTGGCTACTTCCTTACAAAATTCAATATAATCTTTTACTTTCTTGTATCTATCAAAATACGTCTCAATGAAATGGGACGCTTCCTTCATTTCGATCCCGAGCTCTTTGGAGAGCCCAAAGGCTTGTTGTCCATATAGGATTCCAAAGTTAACAGCTTTGGCTCTATGCCGCATTTCGGAGGTCACGTCGTTTAATGGGATGTTGAAGATCAAAGAAGCTGTGTAAGCATGGATGTCTTCCCCAGATTCAAAAGCTTTGATAAGGGTAGGATCTTCACTGAGGTGAGCGAGCAGTCTAAGCTCAATCTGTGAATAGTCCGCAGATAAATAGCTCCAGCCTTCTTTTTCAGGACAAAAGGCTTCTCTGATTTTTTTCCCTATTTCGCTTCGAACCGGGATGTTTTGTAGGTTTGGGTTTTGGCAAGAGAGACGTCCTGTTGCCGCAACAGATTGGTTGAATGTGCAGTGAATACGCCCTGTATTTGGGTTAATATCAGAAGGAAGAGATTCGACATAAGTAGATCTGAGTTTTTCCAGCTGTCGAAACTCCAAAATAAGCGGGATAATCGGTGATTTATCGATAAGGCCCTCTAAAACTTCTGCAGCTGTAGAAAAACCTGTTTGTGTTTTTTTAGGAGGTGATAGTCCTAGTTTTTCAAAAAGAATCGTTTGGAGCTGCTTTGGAGAGCTGATATTGAATTCTTCCCCTGCAATTTCATAGATCTCTTTTGTTAATATTGAAAGCTTGTGATTCAAGCTTTTAGAAAGAGCGTCTAGTTGTTTGACATCTACAAACATCCCCTTTCGCTCCATGGCAAGAAGAACTTCTATGAGAGGCAGCTCAATTTCGTTTAAAACAGAGGTGAGATTTTTTTCTTCAAGCTC
Source organism: uncultured Chlamydiae bacterium (assembly GCA_903824495.1). GTDB lineage: Bacteria > Chlamydiota > Chlamydiia > Chlamydiales > Rhabdochlamydiaceae > CAIJXB01. Next base: position 93,093 of record CAIJXB010000026.1, on the reverse strand, counting down.
CTTTTGAAAAAGCTCTTTTAGACGTATGGTGTAATCGACATCTTCACAGCAATATTCCCCTACTTTTTTCGGATCTACATCTTGCATAGAAAGTTGATTCTTTCCTTTACCAATCAGATCTTCAATAGGGATTTTCACTTTCTGAAATCTTTCTAAGCTCAAAGTGTCGAGGTTGTGCTTAGGCGTGTGTGGAGTTAAAAGATACGATGCGAGCATGGTGTCGAAATCGATTTGAGGAAGAGGGAGTTTTTCATTTAAAAGGACGTGCAAGTCGTACTTGATATTGTGGCCATAAAAGGAGATCTCGGGGTTAGAAAAGAGGCTTTTTAAAGCAGCAAATACTTCTGTTTTAGAAAGGTCCCCATTGAGCGGGATGTACCAGGCTTGCTCAGGAGCATAACCAAGACCGACTCCAACAAGAGATGCTTGCATAGGATTTATGTGGGTGGTCTCTGTATCAAGACAAATGCTTGGTTGTTTTTCTAAAAGAGAAAAAACTTGAATGAGCTCTTCGGAAGAAGAGATAGTTTTGTAATGGGTAGAGGAAGGGGAGCTTTTTTCTTTCACGCCTTTTAAAAGAGATAAGAAGTGGTTGTGCTGATAAAAGTCATGAAGGTTGTCTTCTGAAGGTGTTTCTTTTGTATAGAAAGTAAGCTCTTGGGGAATAGGAACATGAAGATCGAGAAGCGCCAATTGCCTACTTAAAAGAGCGCTGTCTTTGCCATCTATCAGCATTTGCCCCTTTTTCCCAGAAATAGAATCGGTATGTTTCAAAATGTTTTCTAAAGAAGAAAATTCATCTAGAAGAGCCACTGCCGTTTTGGGGCCAATTCCCTCGACTCCCGGAATGTTATCAGAAGCATCTCCAATTAAGGCAAGGTAGTCTACGATCTGTGAAGGGGTGACTCCAAAGAGTTCTTTGACTTTTCCGGCATCAATAAGGAGATTGTCTTTATGGGCATGGATCAAGAATGTTGAGTCTGAGACAAGTTGACATAAGTCTTTATCACTTGTGCAAATATAACTTTGTAGATGGTGAGGTTTAGCCCATGTAACGATACTTCCAATGACATCATCGGCTTCTACTCCGGGAATGGCGAGGTGGGGGATTCCGGCAAGCTTACAAAATTCAAGGGCCTTTTCCCACTGAGGGAAAAGATCTTCAGGCATTTTTGTTCGATGACTTTTGTAATGCTCGTAAACATCTGTTCTACTTTTTTTGTTATCTTCCCCATCGAATACGGCAACTATATAGTCCGGTGAAAAATCAGAGATGATTTTTAAGACAGAGCGGATAAATCCGTAAAGGGCTCCCGTGGACTCTCCCCCCGCGTTTGTCATAGGACCTATGGCGTAGTAAGATCTGAATAGGAAGTTTACTGCATCGAGGATAAAGAGTTTTTTCATGGGATTTTACTTTGAAGGTAGAAAAAGGCCTCTTTGTATTAAAGAGGCCTTATTTAGATTATTACTGGGAGGGTTGGTATAGGTATAAAAACTTACCGCTAAGTTCTGAGCTCATATAAGGAGCTATCTGGAATGTGTGGTGCACCTTTCCGGATAGGAGGGAGAACTTACTGCGAGCTAGTTCTGAGAAGAATGTTTTTGGTCTTGATAAAGTCACAACTTGATAGTCTTCTTCTTTAGGAATTTCAGAAGCTTCGACAAGGGCCTTCATCGTTTGGTAGTAATTAGAATCTGCCACGTCGGTATATCCATATTTTTGAGCAGTTGGAGCGTCGTATACTTGAGCTCCATACTCTTCGATGAGCTTTTCTTTGGATAAGCGCGTTCTTCCTGACACAACAGTATCAACAAACTGCTCATAAAGGGCTTTTGTAATATTGACAAGGCATACATCTTCCCCTGGTACCCAAGGTCTAAAGGGGCTGAGCATGTCCTTATCTTTTCCTTGTGTGATGGTTTTAGACTGTACACCAACTTTCACCATGAGATCTGAAAAGTTAAAAGAAGGGCCTAAAAGAACCCCAACAGATCCGATCACACTAGAGGATGTTGTATAAATTTTATCAGCTGCGGAGCAGACGTACATCCCTCCGGAAGCGCACATGCCATCTACAAAAGCATAAATAGGGGTTTTGTATTTCGCTTTATAGTCCATGAGAGCTTTGTAAATACTTGCAGAATCATCGGCCGCACCTCCTGGAGTATTTACGTGAAGAAAGATCGCTTTTACACGGTCTTTTTTCAGAAAATCTTTTCTAGAATCGGACAAGATTGCTTGAATGGCATCAGAAGTTAGATCATTAATCCCGATCACTCCTTTGATGTCGATGCATAAAACAGCTGGTGCAAGGCTGTGAACTAAATCTTGATTGCCTTCCGCATCAGGAGCGATCGAAACTTCACATCTTTCTGGAATCAAAGCTGGAGGAGAGAGAGTGGAAAGGGTGAATATAACTACGAAAATAGCAACAAAAATTCCTAAGACGGCGCCTAAGGCATTACAAAGGCTGCGAAAAGCGGATAGGAAAACAGAATCTCTATTAAACGTCATACGTCCCCTTGGGTGGTTTATTCTTCTACTATCTGAATCTTAAATTAGCTGCGTTTTTTTCTCTACACATAAGTATTGACGTAGCAGGTTCTTCCCATGTACTTTATTAAAAAACGAAAAAGGAATCTGTATGGGATTGATTTGGAAATGTGGCCTCAGCGCTTTTGTATTGCTTGCTCTATACTGGGGGTGTAAGCTTTTTCTCCATTTAAAGGAAAAACATGCTCTTAAGGGTGTCATTTGGCAGGTAGATCTTGAAAAGGTGTTTCTGGCTCCTTTAAAACTCTTATTTTTGTCTTGGGGGATTTATTATCTCATCACATTTTTAAATACGCATTTTGGCTTATTTTCAGAAGGCACTGTACTCAAGTCTTTAAGAGATTTATTTGTGCTTATAAGCTGTTTTTGGATGGCGTATCGGTGGAAGAAAGAACTTTTTCAAAAGAAATGGCACGCGCTTTCCATGGCAGAGGTTTTGAATAAACTAATTTCTGCTACCTTTTTTGTTCTTTTTATTTTGATGGCCCTTGGAACGTTTCATGTAGACATAATACCTCTTCTTGCTTTTGGGGGAATTGGTGCTGCAGCTTTAGGCTTTGCTGCAAAAGATGTTCTTGGAAATTTGTTTGGAGGAGGGATGCTGGCTCTCACTCGTCCCTTTTCAAAAGGGGATATGATTTTTCTTCCCGATAGGAATTTAGAGGGAACAGTGGAGGAAATGGGATGGTATTTTACCTCCATCAGAGATAAGGACAAGTGTCCGATCTATTTCCCTAACGCTCTTTTTTCAAATGTTCCGGTGGTCAACACTTCGAGAATGTCTCATCGGCGGATTTATGAAACGTTTCATATTTCTCATCAAGACTTTGCTAAAGTGACTAAACTTACGTCGACACTTAGAGAATTTTTATCTCACCACTCAAAGATCGATACAAAGGCCCCTGTCCTAGTGTATTGGAAGCAAGTAGGGGAATACTCTTTAGAAATCATCATAGACGTCTACACTTATGCAACTCGGATGGAAGAGTATGTGCTTGCAAGAGAAGCCGTTTTACAAGATCTTTTTCCGATCCTTAAACAGATGGGAATTGAGATTTCTTATCCAACATCAGTTGTTCAGGTTATCCAAACAAGCCGATAGCCTCACTTTGCGAGGATAGTTTCAAAAAAGTCTAGCAAGATCTTATCTTTCGATAAGAGGACTTCTTTGGAGTATCCTTCGTAATTCGTGCCTGCTCGATAATGCAAAAAATGGTTCCCTCCAAGAAGTTCGATTGTATAAGGCTTTTTCAAAGCGAGGTTGATTTCATCTTGTGAAAATCCTTTTTTCTTGAGATTTTCAGAAATGGTCTTTTGAGAAATGGATTTAAAATTTTGAACATCTGCTGATGCGTACCGATAAGGGCAATAGAATTCATGCCCTTGTAGATATTCAAGAGACTGAAGTTTTAACTGCCCTTCGAATTTTTTTAGATATAATCCGGTCCATCCTCCGCTATCACATACGGTTTTTGAATTAGGAAGCCATCCACAGTTGAAGCAAATAGAATGTCTCTCAGGTAGGAGGGTGTTGTTAAAGAGTATCAAAGCAAGCCATAGGTAATAATAAGGCTTTTGTGTTACTTGATCAGAAGTACCCCAAAGAACACCTGCTAGATGAGTATTTTCCAATGTTTTTTCAATAGAAAAAGGCCTTATGAGGAACATGTCGGAATCAATAACCATAACAGGCCCTTCGTGATGGGAAAAATAGTTGTCCCATGCCCATTGTACAGAATTGCAGTGCCTTACATTAGGATTGTTGTAATTGTCACCAGGACTTCTTGGTAGATAAGGCTTGCTATGGATCTTCTGAGGAACATTAATGCATTTGATTCCAAGCTCGGAACACTTTTTTTGAATTTCTTTTTTCATTTTTGGAGTGTTTGCATCGCTGATCACCCAAAATTCATAGTCATCTTCTAGAAATTTTTCAAAAAGCCTGTGCTGGAGCTCGATAAAATCAGGTCGATTAAACCCTGTGGTGAATACTAGAGTCTTACTGAAAAGGCAGGGAAGATTAAGGAAGAGAAAATAAATGAGAAAATACTTACTTATTGAAGTTCGTAAGGGAATCAAAGAGCTCTTTCCATCTTTCAAGCATTTCTTGCGCATGTTTATGGCCTAACTGTTTTAAGGTTTCTTTTTGCTGTGCGAAATTAGTGGTATTTGCTTTCAGAGCCAAATCTTGCCACGAATCAAAGTAAATAAAGAAAGGGGCATTTTCAGCTGCATACCACTCTGAGAGCCTGAATGCTCCTATGTCAGATGTCATAAAGTAGTTGTTTTGACGAATGAGGGTTCTCATGAATTTTACTGAAGGGATTAAATAAGGAATCCCTAGATGTAGATTTTCAAAGAGGGCGAAGTTGGACCACGCATAAGGAAGGTGGATGATCGCTTTGAATTCTTCCAAATCTTTAGGCCCATTATATTTACCACAATAATTTTTGATGCCGAGCTGGGTGTAATAATTGGAGGCATTCATAAAATTGGTTTCATTGTGATAGGGAGGTAAAAAGAAAGTTTCTGATTTGACGATCTTGCTAGGGATGGCAGAATCTAATCTTGGATTCGTACATAGCCCAGTGGGTTTAATCAGGCGAGTTCCTGTATTTATCCCTTTTAATTTTGCATATCGATGTTCATATGCGGTATATCCAATCATTGAAACATTGGGCTGTTTACAGGCGTTTGCAAAGAGTTGATAATATTCTGCATCAGGAAAATTACAATCAAGGCTTGCGCCATCATAGTAATCGAACCGGTTACAAATCCAAATGATAAGAGGTTTTTTCCATCCATTTTGAAGGAAAATTCTAGAAAGGGGGGCGGTATCAGAAGTCAGAATAACATCAAAGGAATTGAAGAAATCATGATGTAAAGCCCAAATTCTTTTTGCTCTTTCATGCCCTATGTTATAAAGAGCATTCTCTTGAGCTACACCATCGAACATACAAGGTGGGAGAGAGAGAATATTCCAGGTGGTGAGCTCTAAGGAAAGTTCTTTTGCTACTGTTTCGATCTCTTTTGCACACCCAGCATGAAAAGTGAGATGCAGAACTTTTAGCTTTACGTTCTCAGCAGATAAATGAAGCCTGCAGCAGCAAAGAGTCAAAATAAAAAGGAAGTACCTTAGGTGGGTCACTATTGTTTCCTTAAGATTACTTGATACTCATCCATGAGCAGCTCAAATCCATTTTCTAGTAAATAAGGAAGAGCGTATTTTGATTTTCCTAAATCGCTTTTTTCTCCAAACTTTTTTGGGGTTTGATTTCGTACATCATCAATTAGAATGATCCCATTAGGAGCTATCAGATTTCTTTCTACGATGATTTGAGCTTCTGCAAGCTGTAATTTTGCAGTCGGTTCAATAGGAGTCATATCCCCTGTGTCTAGATAAAGAAGATCGATCCCTCTAGGGAATTTGCAATTTTTTAAAAACTTCTCAGATGAACTGACATGGTATTTGATCAAATGTTGATAGTCTTTTGTCATTACCTTAGAGCGAGCTATATGAGAGGCTTGTAGATCCACGGTGTGAATTTGGGGTTTTTGATGAGATAAACAAATAGAGGCCATCCGAGTAAAAAAACCAGCGCCCCAATCCCAATTTTCAGGTTGATTAGGAGTCCAAAAAATTGGATCGTCTAAATTGCAGCCTGGGTGGCCACCATGAGTAAAGCTTCTTGAAGTTCCTAACTCTACAATCACAGGATTCTTATGAGTAATCTGCTGAAAGGCCACTTTAAAGGTTTCATAGCGAGATTTGGGCAGAACCTGGAAAGAGGACCAGTCCTGCTCTGCATAGGTGCCGTATTCTAGATATTCCTTATAAGGGGCTAGGTAAGTTTCTGCAGTTTGATCGCCTAATAAAAGAAGTGGGAGGAGCAGAAGCGGTGCAGCTTGGATCAGTTTACGCATCTAGTGTATATTCCATGTTTAATCATTTTCTATTTTCTTGAAGAAATCAAGCAATGTTTCAATTCGATTGATGTAGGTGTGATTGAATTTTACGAAATCCATTAAGTCATAGAGCTCTTGAAGATTCATGTTCTGCATTTTTCTGTGAGCATCCAAAAAAAGCTGTGCAGAATCAGAATTATAAATAATTTTTCCTTCAAATAACTCATAGATGCGAGGAGAGTTTGTAATGCCCATCTGCCCGTAGCTGATATTTTTAAAAATACGACAAGGGATATACCCTTTTTCTTGTTGCCATTTACCAACGATGGTCGGAGCCATATAGGCAGAGCGGATCAGCTTCTCATGCTTTGCTAAACTGATGTTAAGTGTAGATTGGAATCCAATCCCGTGATTTTTTGCCATGTTTTTGAAAGGAGTAATTTGTTCAATATTTCCAAATACTCCAGCTCCAATAGTTCCGACCCAGCAAATATTTCGATTTTTTTTAGTAATAGGAACCTTTTTCTTTACCAAATCAATTTCTTTGGGCAGCAAATCTGTAGCCCAAGGCATGTATATGCTTTTGCTGCCTAGATCATAGTAGATACAGGGGGCTACTTTTTTGCAGTTAGGGTTTGAAAGAACATCATCTGTGTATACTTGTAAAGAGATTGCCTTCTTAGCTTCATACAATGGAGCATATTTCGAAGAGCTGCAATTATGTAAAATATATCTGCAGTCGGATCTTAGAGGGATGTTTTTATCAACTTGACCTTCTGTAATGAATAAGGCACCAGAAAAATCTTCGTTTTGTACGTTATCTGCATCATCAAACCAGTAGGTTGAATACCCTAGTTCTTTAAACGCGCGGAAAAATGCGTTGTGTACATAAGAATGCGTATGGCTGTGTAGTTTGTGTCCCCAAATGACGACTTTGTCAAACCCTTTAAGATGTGCGGAAAGTAAGAGAAAAATTCCTAATAAAAAACGGCTCACATGCATCTCCTTACGAATTTTAAAGACATACATAAGAACTTATTTATCTTTTTAGGTCAAACGTTTTCAGTGCGAACAGGGGAAGGCTTTTTTTGTGGATTTATTTGCTTAGGATTACTTTGAACCTTGAGAGGTTCTCACTTTGAAGAGTTCGATGAAGGCTAAAAGGCCTGTTACAACAAATAGTGCAAAAACAAAAAACGGAATGTGAAATCCAAGAGCTAAGACTAAAAGAGAAATGAACTGCATCGCAGTACTAACTTTGCCCCAACGGATCGATCGATATCTGTAGTTGTGCCACATGCGAAAGCAGCTTAAGTAAATAGCGAAGATGAATAGAAAAAAATCTCTTGCTATCATAGCGCATGCTTCCCAGATCTCAAGCCTTCCTTCGGAAAGAAAAATAGCGAGTGCAAAATACACAAAGAATTTATCCATGGCGGGATCTAAGATCGCTCCAAATTGAGAAGCGGTGCGATTTTTTCTAGCCAGGTATCCATCTAGGCAATCTGTGCACATAGCCAGGAAAATTGCAGCAAGTCTCACGGCCGTGCTGGAACTAAGCAAAGCAAGAGCAAGGGGGGCTCGGAGTAAAGAGAGTGTATTTGATAAACTGAGCATTGCCATGAATTTACGGGTTGTGGTTGTCCTAACGTTTTTCCATCCGACTGACTTGCAGACTCTTTGTACGTTTATACCAAATCACGCTAATTACAGCCACAGCGAAAATCAGAAAAAGAAAGACATTGAGGGTTTTGACATAATGCCAAATGACTTCGAAGTTTTGTCCTATATGGTAGAATAAAGTGAAATAGGTTGTGACCCATATAAAACAGGCTAAGAAATCTTGCAGAGCAAAACGCAGAAAAGGCATTTTGCTAAGACCACTAGACATAAACAAGCAGTTTCGGATTCCAAAAGGAATGAAACGGCCTACAATAAAAGCAAAGACCCCGTATTTTTTATAAAAGGCCTGAAGTTTTTCTATTTTTTCATCAGATAAAAAAGATTGAAAGACTCTCCACTTAGCAAGTTTTGCTCCTACGGTCCTTCCAAGGAGATAAGAAATCCAAGCAGAGATTAGGCAGCCACCTAGAAGGAAAGAGTAGAGGAGGATGGTATTTTCTGGGACAAATTCGGCTGAGAATAAAGCTGCAATAATGACTAGGACATCAATGCTAATAGGAAGATTGCATCCAGCCAAGAGAAGTCCGATCAGAATGAACCAATGGGCGTGTGGTGCGTGAGCTGAAAAAAATTCAATCAAAGAGAGCATGAGCCTATTGTTCCGATTATGTGGCTGTTTCTACAGCAGGTTGATGGATGCCTTGTGTCTGCTCTTCAGAAGATTCAGGTACTGTAAGTGTTTGATGTTGAGATGTCAATAGATTGAATTGTTTGCCAAGGGACTTAACAGCAACGATCCATGCTGCAATCACAGCAAAGAGGAGTCCTCCGACAATGGGAGTGCTTAAAGCAACAGTTCCAAAGGAGATGAGAAGTCCTTGGTGGATGAGAGATCCTCCTGACTTTCCAAGCCTTGAGCCAACGCCGTCGATAGCAGCTTTTCCTTTTAGCTTGCTTTCTTTAGAAAGTGGGATAAACGAAAGTTCTTTGGTTGCATCAAAAAATGTGTATTTAGAAACTCTGGCAAAGCAGTTTTGCATGGAGCCAAAGAAGACTCCTAAAGCAAGAGGCGTAGTTCCGAAAAGGGCTGTAATGTAAGAAAGGCCATGGGTTTCTCTAAAGAGAAGGAAGGAGAAAAAGGCAAGACCTGTCGAGATCAAAATCACAGGAGGGATGAGGGCGCTTTTTATCCAGCTGAGCTTACGGATCACGGTACCTACAAAGATGCTGACAACTGTCGCTACAATTCCGATGATTGTGACAACATTTCCCATGTAAGCATTGAATTCAGAAGGATTAGGATAGAGTTGGTTCACTTGATCCTTCCAGACGACTTCGATCAGGTTACTAGCGATATTGTAAGCAACAACAATGACAGCGATGCAAATGAGGTATTTGGACTTGGCAAGATAGGCAAAGTTTTTCCTCATGCCCATTTTGATCTCATTTTCTGTGTGATGCGCTTTATAAATTTCTGAGTTATATCCGCCTTGTCTTTTGTGGATATAGCGAAAGCATGCCATGCAGACAACGCCTGACACGATGATAAGGCAGTTCAAGAAAGAAACAGATTGACCCCAAGCATCAGATCCGAGGAGGAGTGCGGGGTTATAAATGTGATCGCCAAGAGAGGAGGCTGCAATCCCAGCTGCAATGGTTGACAAGTTAATCGCGAGGCCAAAGAGTCCATAAAAACGTTTGGCGTCATTTGCAGAAGTGACTTCATTAGCAAAGCCCCAAGCAAGCACTGTCATGATAATGGTGCTCCACATTTCTGACATGACGTAGTAAGCTGTAAAGGTCCAGTTCCTAAACATAGCTACAAGTCCCTGGCAGCCGATCGGAAGGTAGGATTGGATTTTATCTGCAAGAGCGTGTGGATGTAGTACGTCTTGTAATGGGTAGAGAACAAAGGTAAAGAGAGCGAAAAAGGCGAGAAAGATGCTCATCATCCAATAAAAGACTTTTTCTCTACTTACTTTATTTGAAACGCGAGTGAAGATGAAGGTGAAGAGGAAAGCCATCGGTACGATAGCCCATACTTTAATGAAAGGGAGAGCTTCAGCTCCAGATTCGGGTGCTGTAACTACAAGGGCATCTTTGGTGATTCGAAGGAGAGTATAGTTAAGACCGACGAAAAAAAAGATTACAAGCATGGGAATAAACTTACAAAGTTCATCCCGGTAGATAGGCCATAAGAACGACCTGAACTTTCCGAACCCTTTACGTGAAGACATATAAAAAGCCTTATGTAAGTGTTTGTCAAAGGGCTCTGCCGTAAAGCAGGCTCCTTCAAATCTTTAAAACTCATGCTGAGTAATGCGGTCTATTATATCTATTTCCACTTATTTGACAACCCTGTATTAAGAAACGGTTAGTTAAATATTTGAAATAAATTTTATCGAAAGCTTTTTTTTAATGGGTTAGGGCCTCAATTCCAGGGAGAGTTCCGTGTTCAATAAATTCTAAAGAGGCTCCTCCCCCCGTCGAAATGTGGGTAAAATTTTTATTTAATCCGGTCTGATGCACAGCAGCCGCGGAATCCCCGCCTCCGACGATTCTGCAAGAAGAAAGGGAGGAAAGGAATTTGACAAGCGAGAAGGTCCCTTCTGAAAAGGCTGGCAGCTCAAAAACCCCAACAGGGCCATTCCATAAGATGGAGGCGGCCTCTTTTAAAGAGTGCTGCCAAGATGTGATGGTTTTAGGGCCTATGTCCATTCCTTGCCACCCGTCATCGATCCCTTCTTTTGATATGGTAATTATTTTTTTAGAGGAGTCATTTGAAAAAGCATCCGCTTCTAAAATATCTTCGGGCAAAAAAAGACAAATCTTTCTTTGAGCGCATTCAGTCATAAGATTTTTTGCTATAGGGACAAGATCGGGCTCAAATAAAGAATTTCCTATACGGTAGCCAAGGGCCTTAAAAAAGGTAAAAGCCATGGCTCCGCCAATATAAAGGGCGTCTGCTTTTTCCAAGAGACTTCGAAGTACGCCTAATTTGGAGGAGACTTTAGAGCCTCCTACAATGGCATGAAAAGGCCTTGGAGGCGAAGTCGAAAGAAGGCTTAATGCATTGATTTCTTTTTCTAGTAAAAATCCGGCTGCAGAAGCCTTCGGAAATTTCTTAGGTAGGGATGTAATCGAAGAGTGTTTTCTATGGCATGTTGCGAACGCATCGTTGATGTAAACATCTCCGTAAGAGGCAAGTGTTTCAGCAAAGGAAGGGTCAAGCTCTGGTTTTTCTTCTGCTGGATAAAAGCGGAGGTTTTCGAGTAAGAGTACTTCTCCTGCCTTTAGATTCTTCACCTTTTTTTTGGTATCTTCTCTTAAACAATCTTCAGCAAAAAGAACATCCCTTCCCAGTAGTTTAGAAAGAGCAGCTTGGCATGGTTTAAGACTCTGCTTATTACCTAAATGGCTGATTAAAATGACGCTTCCACCTTGTTTAAGGATATGCTGAATGGTAGGAAGTGATTCTGAGATTTTCAAGGTGTCAGCAATGGAGCCGTCATCGTTCAGAGGTACATTGAAGTCGACTCTTACAAGTGCTTTTTTATTCGCAAAGTTCAAGTCGGTAAGAGAAAGGATCGGCATCTATAAGACCTTGACTGTGCTTCGAATACTAAAAGAAATATCACAAACAAGCGAGCTTAGTCAAGGCTTCAATTAGAGATCAGAAAAAGGATTCCCGGCTTGTTTAAACAAAGATCCGCTTTTTCTTTTTTTGAGCTCTGTTTTGAGAGAAAACATTAAATCTTGATCGAAGTCTTTGTTGATGGCCCAAAGAAGGTATTCATTTGGGATTTCTGAAAAAGGGCGTCCTTTGTGTTTTCCAAGCGGCATTGCTTTAAGGAGAATAGGCTTTGTGAGCCTATCTAATACTTGCTCTGTTGTTTTGTAGTTTTGTGTCAAAAACTTAAAAACTTCAATATTTACCATCACATCGTTCATCGCTCTGTGAGCTCCTTCTGCAGCAATATTGAAATGCTGACGGAGCTTTTCAAGTGAATTGGTAGGGCTTTCTCCATAAAGACGAGCGAGTCTGAGAGTGTCTAAATGGGGTTGAGAAGTGATTGTGCAAGGAATGGAAAATTTTTTAGATTGGTTATTGATGAACGCAATGTCAAAAGGAATTCCGTGTCCTACGATGATTCGTCTTCCAATGAACGCTAAAAGCGTAGGTAAAATTTCTTGAATCTTCGGCTTTCCTGCGACCATGTCATCTGTGATGTGGTGGATTTCAATCGATTCTGGAGGTATAGGCATTTCCGGATCAATGAGGGTTTCGTAAGAATCGAGGATGGTGTCTCCTTGAAAAAGGACTGCTGCCACTTCAATAATGCGGTCGTTTTCGGCGTCAAGACCTGTCGTTTCGCAATCTACGCAGATAAAGGTGTCGTTTTTAAGAAGGCCCATAATAAAAAGTGTCCTTTAAGAGAGATGAATGGATTTGATAATGAACTCTTTGAGAGGCAGTCTACACTGGTTGTCTTTAATAGAGTAACATAAATAATGAAAATTATCGCCGTGTACTAATGCTTTTACAGATTCGGCGAGTTTTTTCTCGGCTATTCTTTTCTCAGATTGAGAAAGCTTATCTGTTTTAGAAAAGATGAAAAGAAGTTTTTTCTGATGGAACTGGGCCCACTCGATCATTTGTTTATCCTCTTCAGAGAGATCTCTACGCAAGTCTAGAATGAGAATGAGCAATTGGAGCTGAGGACGGTTTTCAAGGTAAAGAGAAAGTCTTTCTCCCCACGTTTTTTTGAGCTCTTTTTGGATCTTAGCAAATCCATACCCCGGGAGATCGACAAACAGGAGTTTGTCATCTATGTTGAAAAAATTGATCGTTTGAGTTTTGCCGGGAGTTGAAGATACGTGAACGAGATCTTTTTTCTGGGTAAGATGGTTGATGAGGGATGATTTCCCAGCATTCGAGCGGCCGATGATCGCAACTTCCGGATAAAAAGTATCTCTTTTGATGTATAGTTTTGGAAAATCTTTTTCCTCTAAACAGGATCTGATAAATGTTGCTCTTGTAAAAAAAGCGGAATCTGCGTGGATCATTTATGTATGCCTCTCAAAAGTGATTTTTCTTGTTTCTAAAGAGAGATACGCAATGTCAATAGAGACCTTTTGTAAGTAAAGCTCTTTGGGGATCTTGTCTGGCCATTCGATACAGCAAATGGAGCTATCAGATAAAAATTCATGAAATCCTAAAGACAAAAATTCTTCGCTCGAAGAGAGTCTGTATAAGTCGAAATGGTGAATTTTGCGAGTTCCGGAATAGATATGCAAATAGGTAAAGGTAGGACTCGTCACTTCTTCAGGGGGAATTTCAGCAAGCTCTTTAGAAAGCCCTTTCATCAAGGTTGTTTTTCCAGCTCCAAGATCGCCGGTTAAGCAAACAACGTCTCCGGGCCTAATAAATTTCGCAATCTCTCTTCCTGCTTTTTGGGTGTCTTCGGAAGATTTTGTAAAGAAGGTAAGAGACTGCGTCATGAAGTTTACTTAAGCTTCTTCTTTCTCTTCTTCCAGCCAAAGATCGAGGAAAGGAGCAAATTCATCAAAACCGGAAAGGGCTTCGACGAAGGATGCAATTTTGCTTTCTTCTAATTGAGTTTGGATGAAGGCTAGAAAATGTTCTTCAATTTGAAATCTGTTCTGATTAGGAACTTCAGTCAAAGGAATGGACTTTAATTGGTTTTGTGTAAAGTCTTCGATAATCGCATGTTTACTGTTAAAGAGCTTTCCTGTGGCAGCAGAAGAGAAGACGATTTTTTTGATAGGATCTTTTCTTTTGATGATATAGTTCTTAATGATCTCAGGATCTTCGGACACAAAAAATCTTTTCACTTTAAGTCCACCGACTCTCTCTTTGTTTTCTGGGCATTTGGAGACCCAGTCATAGATCGCATCTTGAGGATTCGGGTGGGTGTTGTCGCCAAATACTTTTCCGGTAAAGGGGCAGATATAAACTTTTTTTGTGAGCTCGTTGACGCCTTGAGGGCCTGTTTGGATTTTGATCTCGGTCTCTCTCCAAAGCTTTCCTTGTTCTTCAAGTCTCTTTAAAAGGTCTTCTTGTCCTTGATAGATCGTTTTATCTCTAACATAGAGGACTGGAGAAATGTTAAATTTCTTTCCCAGAAAAAAAAGATAGGCTGTAATAAGATCCGTTTTTTTGTTTTTCTGTAGAAAGCTATCTAACTCATCTTTAAGAGATTCAGTGATGACGAGTGTTCCCATAGTTACCTCAAGTAGGGGTTATTCTTAAATATTCCAATAGAATAGATGGATGGAAAGAAGGAAAGTCTATCCTATGTCTCTATTATCTTCAAGGCTTGGGATCAGCTTTCTTATCTTTTATCTCAAAAAAATTCTTTAATTTCTACGGCTTAAGCTCTGGTAGCATTCGGATAAACTAAAACGTAGTGAGTTCTTTCAGGTACGAGTAGAATAGAAACTTTTTCGTTTTCATAACCGCGAGTTTGCTCCACAGTGAATAATCCTCCCGTCCCGGCTGCCGTATGCAGGGCTAGAGGAAATTTTAAGGTCCTACTCAAAATACTCATATTTACATGGGGTCCTTCTGCATCTTTCCCTAGGCTTCTAATGTTTGCGCAGTAGTCTTGTAAGGATTGCTCTCCGATCAAGTGTTCGATGGTTATCCCATACTCATCAGGCTGTTGTTCCGCCATGTTCTGAATTTCACTCGCGACGAGGTAACGAGCGGCGCGTACCATCAAGGTATCAAGCGTTGTATGAACGACATCGTGTTTAAAGCTGTCTAATGTTTCCCAAAGATCCCCAGAAGCTGCGGCTTTTAAGCCAGCAACAAAACGATTATGATCGGATTGATGCTCTCTAGGTAATGATGGAGTAATTGCTTCAAAGATCTCCGCGAGCTCATTAAATCTCTCTCGGTTGCCATTTTTAATGATTTGTTCGATGAGGCCAAACATGTTAGCTCGATAATAGCAATTCCCATCGCCAGCTATAGGTCTCCACTTCTTAATATTATAAGGTGGGCCTTTGAGGATGTCGATTTGTCTTGCTACTCCCGGAGAGAGAGGAAGTAATGGTTCGCTGGGATTTTCAAATCCCAAGAGGCCCGCTTTAATTGAATCTAAGAGGCGGCTGCCATAGATGTTTTTATCGAGAATGTTTGAGGTTGATTTGTTGATCGCAACCTTAAGTTCTTGGTTTTCTCGGTTTTTTATACGTCTTGTGTGACTTCTGGCTTCATGTTTTGATTGAGCGAGAAGGTCAGAAGGAATTTCTTCCGATCTGCCTGTGGAGTTTGATTTGTAAAGCAAGTCATAGTGCCCTGGTCTTAGAACTAAATGTACCTCTTCGCCCGTTGTTTTAGCGGACATGTTTGCGTGTATTGAAATTGTGGAGTCGGCTGTTCTTGGTAGCACGTATGTGGTAATATTGAAACCAAGAGCAATGCCTAATCCTCCTAAATAAATGGGAGGGCCTTCTGCGCATCGTCCTTCAGGGGAGATGGCTTCAGAGATAAATCGATCTACACTGCCATATCCGGTTGTTATGGAAGTTTTAAGGGTTAGTCCGTGGAATTCTGTTCCGGCATTCTGCCTAGTCCAATGAGCCAAAAGATCTTTAGCGGATCTTACCATTACAGAGTTGAACTGTTCATCCAGAAATGCAGTTTCGAGCTCTTCTATAGAATTCCATATGGAACCTCTTGCGGCTTGTTCGAGATACCCTATGAACTCTTGATGAGCTAGCGTCTGAGGTCTGATTTGTTTGAATGCACCCGCTATGTACTCTAGTCTTGATTGTCTTTCCTTTGGATCTTTTTGAATGACTTGCTCTAATAGTCCAAATAAGGTCGCTCGATAATAGCAATTACCATCTCCTCTAATCGGTCTTACGCCTGTGATAGAGTGCTGAGCTTGTAGCGAGTTCACATTGTCCATAATGTGCGAATTATATTTACTTGCTAGATAGTCAAGATTTCTTTCTCTTTTGTGTAGAAAAGGGAGTAACGGTTCTTGCTCAGTTAGGTCTCTAGTCAACTGGGAAGCTGTGGGTTGAGCTGAAAAGGCTCTGAAAAGGCCGTATACAATAGCTCCGATAAGAGCGCATATACCAGCAAAGAAAAGATACGCGATTCGAAATGCACTTTGAGGTGGATTTTCGCGGACAGGCGATTCTGTTTTTTTTACCTTTTTTCGACGCGTGTATGTTGGTATTTCATTAGTAGATGTATTTTGGATTGGAGAAAGAGTTGGAGCTCTTCGGTTTCCTAAAGGATTTCTTTCGTTGGAGGATGATTTTTTTTCTATTGTATTTTGATAGGTTGCAGGGATCTTCCCGTTATTTGGATCGTTATTTACTGTTCTTCTGCGGAGGGGTTTGTAGTCTCTTTTATCATAGAGAAGAGAGTTTGCTGCGGCGCTAGTGGTTTTCATGTTTAGCAGAGACGAGTCTCTGCGCTCATGGGGGTCTCTTCTGGAATAATTGGCTGCGCTGCTCTGCCCTGTTCGATTTGTAGGTTCACTCATTTAGAGATCCTTCTCATAGATAAATAATGCTTATTGTATCTTTATGTTGCGTTAATTTCAATTTAAGCAATTTATTTAACTTTTTATTGTTAGTTGTTTATTTGTTTTCGTTTGCTTAGCTCTTTTTCAAGTCGCTTATATTTAGTTAGTTATGTGTTTTTGAGGTTTATTTAATGCGACATAAGGCTCAAAGAGGTTGATTTTATGAGAAACGGGTGTTATGCTGACCTCAATGAAATTTTTTTGATTTAACTATATAACTTTTTACTTGAGAGGGCGCGATGGAGACATTATTTCAAGAAGACTGTCTAACGATGGAAGAGATTCTGGTCGAAGGCTATGAAAAAGTATACAAAATAGAAGATTCGAGCGTTGGTCTCAAAGCAATCATCTGCCTTCACAACCTAACACTTGGAGTTGCTCTTGGCGGAACTCGTATTTATCCTTACGCAACATTTGAAGATGCTTTAACAGATGTGAAAAGACTCGCTAAAGGGATGACTTATAAATCTGCTGTATCAGGTTGTTCATTAGGTGGAGGCAAAAGCGTAATCATTGCTTCTCCTGAAGAAAAAACTCCAGAACTTCTTAAAGCCTTTGGAAGAGCGTTAGAGCGTCTTGGCGGTATCTACATTGCAGCTGAAGACGTTGGATGTTCTACAGATGACATCGCAGTTATTGCAAGTGTAACAAAATATGTTGTTGGACTCATGCACGATAAAAGTAGTGGGAACCCTTCTTATTACACAGCATGGGGCGTTTATAAAGGGATCCAAGCTGCCTTGAAAAAAGTATATGGTTCAGAGTCTGTAAAAGGGCGCACTGTTGCTATCCAAGGCGTTGGAAGTGTTGGTACAATTTTGGCAAGTCTCCTTTTTTGGAACGGCGCGGATCTTATCCTGTCCGATGTGAATGAAGAAAGAGCTCGCAAAATAGCAAAACAATATGGAGCGACCTATCTTCCTCCTAACGAGATCTTGTCAGCTTCTTGTGATGTTCTAGCTCCTTGCGCTTTAGGTGGCATCATCAACCAAAAAACCATCCCAGCTCTTCGCTGCAAAATTGTTGCTGGAGCTGCAAACAATCAGCTTCTGCTCGATACAGACGGAGATACGCTTGTTCAAAAAGGTATTTTGTACGCTCCTGATTTTGTAATCAATGCAGGCGGCCTTATTAATGTTGCAGAAGAAATCTATCCTCAAGGGTATGATCCGGTTTCTGCAAGAGATAAAGTCGATGCACTGTATGAGCAACTTCTTACGATCTTTGATCGTGCGGAAGAAACAGGTAGATCTACACACCAAACAGCGGTTGATCTCGGAGACTATAGACTCGAGCATAAGATTGGCGTGAGAACAGAGGCTCCTTGTTTCCACCATTTTGCTTAAGTTAAGTAACATTATAAATAAATAAAGCAGTACAAGTACAATGACAACTTTTCAATCTCGACTGACAAAATTATTAGACACTGCAATCACTTCCGTGTATCCAGAGTGGAAAGACGGGGAAGCGGAAGTGGTCCAAAGCTCTCAGGAGAGCTTTGGTCATTACCAGTGTAATTCTTGTTTAAAGATTGGAAAGTTGCTCAAAAAAAATCCGCGAGAAGTTGCGGAAGCTTTAAAAGCATTTCTTCTTAAAGACCCAAATTCCAGTGATCTTTTTTCTAAGATTGAAGTCGCAGGTCCTGGTTTCATGAACATGACCCTTGCCACTCAATCTCTTGAAAAACAGGTCAATGTCGTTTTAAAAGATCCATTTTTAGGTGTACAAAGACCAACTCTTAAACAAAGAGTCATCGTCGAGTTTTCCTCCCCTAATGTCGCAAAAGAGCTCCATGTTGGACATTTGCGCTCCACAATCATTGGAGATGCAATCGCGCGTGTCTTTGAATTTTTGGGTCATGATGTTCTCAGACTCAACCACATTGGAGACTGGGGAACCCAGTTCGGAATGCTCATCAGATTTTTGAAAGAGAACCATCCAAATGTGTTATCAGGGGCTGAGCCAACTGATTTAACATCACTTATGAACTGGTATAAAGCTTCTAAAAAACTCTTCGATGAAGATACAGATTTTAAGAAACGATCACAGCTTCAAGTTGTAAAGCTCCAAGCGGGAGACAAAGAATCTTTAGATGCTTGGGAGATGATCTGCGAAATTTCTCGCAAGGCCTTTCAAGAGATCTATGATCTGATGGGCGTTAGAACGGAGGAAAGAGGAGAATCCTTTTACAATCCCTATTTATTAGAGGTCATCTCTGATCTTGAGAAAAAGGGACTTATCACTGTTTCAGATGGCGCCAAATGTGTTTTCCTAGAAGGAATTGTAGGAAGAGATGGAGAGCCGCTTCCTATGATTGTTCAAAAGTCTGATGGAGGATTTAACTATGAAACTACAGACATGGCCGCTTTAAAACATCGCGTGCATATAGAAAAAGCAGATCGGATCATCATTTTAACCGATGCTGGACAAGCTCTGCATTTTCAAATGGTCTTTAGAGCTGCTGAAAAAGCCGGCTATTATGATCCTTCAAAAGTACGTCTTGATCACGTGACGTTTGGTGTAGTATTAGGCCCTGATGGTAAAAAGTTTAAAACTAGATCTGGTGAAACTGAAAAACTGATCGATCTTCTACTTGAAGCCGTAGAGCGCGCTAAAGCTATCGTTGATGAAAGACTTCCTGACGCGTCTCAAGAAGAAAAAAACTCCATTGCAAAAGCTTTAGGAATTGGCGCTGTCAAGTATGCAGATCTTTCTGGCAACAGAATCAAAGATTACGTTTTTAGTTATGACAGAATGCTTAAATTTGAAGGCAATACTGCCGCCTTTTTACTCTACGCCTTTGTTCGTATCCAAGGGATCAAACGAAAGAGCCAAGGTGATATGGAAACGCTTTTAAAGCAAAATTCTATAGCTTTATCTCACCCATCAGAGCTACAGCTTGCTCTTCACCTATGTCAACTACCTGAAACGCTAGAGTCGATCTCTAAAGATCTTCTTCCTAACCGCCTTTCAGATTACCTCTATGTCCTTTCAGAAAAGTTCAATGCCTTCTACCGCGACTGCCGCGTTGAAGGGGTTCCTGAGGAGAAGAGCCGCCTTCTTCTTTGTGAAGCAACCGCTAGAGTCCTAGAAAAAGGACTTGAGCTTCTAGGGCTTCATACAGTTTCCCGTATGTAAGATGTTTGCATAAAATCTTCGCTTCTTATTAAATGATCCTTGAAATAACAAGGAGATTTTTTATGAAAAAACTATGGATCCTCACCCTAAGTGCAGTTGCATCCTTAACCTGTCTTCCTGTCTTTTCTGATAGCGAAGGCCCAAGACCTGAAGATCAAATCACTTCTGATCCTTTTTCTGACATGACAACGGATGAATATGTATTTGCAGCGCAGTTAAACGATACAAATAAACAAGCCTTTGTTCGTATGACCTCTGAGCAAAGAGCAGAGTGTATGCATATGACAGCTCTTTTTAATACGACAGGAAATACTCTGAGCCCTGATGCTGCAGTAGAGAAAGTAGTTGCGACAATGCAAAACAAGGACTAGTTTTTTATGAAATTCCTTCTTTGTCTTTTACCTCTTTTGTTTTCTCAAGTGCATGCTGCAGAATCCGAAGCATTCCCGAGTGCGAACATGTTTTCTCTCTCTTCTGAAGAGATGGTCTTTGCTTCTAAATTGTCAGACGCAAATCGACGCCTGTTTTGCTATAAATTTTCTGTAAAAGAAAGACACTTGGCTATGCAAAACAGTGGAGGTGATTTATCACCAGATCAAAGAGTTGATCAGATTTTTTCATCCCTCTATGCACAGTTAGAGCCCAAGGCTCATACAAGGTAGTTCCCTAAAGAAGGGAAGATGTCCAAAAAACAGGAAGTAGACGCAGCTCACAAGAAAATGAGACACAATCGGTGTCTCAATAGCTTTTGTCATTTGATACAAAAGCGCATAGACAAATCCAGCAACACAAGTCGGAATGAACAAGTTCATATCTCCCACCCATGTTAAATGAAAAAGAGGATAAAGACACGTTGTGATGGCAACAGCCGATACTTGAGCCTTCATTCCTCCTCCGATCCAGTTTGTGATTTCCTTTTGTAAAAAACCTCTTAAAAGCGCCTCTTCCGGGATGATGACAAAAAGTAATGTCATGAGCGCCCAGGGGAAAAAGGAAAGAGAGAAGTGAAAGTTATAAAGAGCAGGATGCAAAAAGAAAAAAAGCGCGCTTAAAAAACAAGCTCCGACAAGAGCTAGAGTAAGCGGGACTTTGCCTATTTTCGAAAAAGGCAAAGTTGGGATCATCATCCCAAGTAAAGACAGCCCTACAAAAGTTTTGCCATAATTTAAGCAAAGAGGATAGGGTAGAGATGTCTGATCGTTAAACCCTGGCATGATGTGAAAGAAGAGCGCTCCTCCAATCAGAAAAGCCGTAGATGCCAAAAGAAATCGGCTGAGTCCTTGGACATTCGACCCCAGACCAAAAAGTAGAAGAATGAAAAAGCCTAAAGGTAAAAAAGCGACAGGATCTAAAAGATCAGAAACAAAGGCGCTAGCTAAAGAGATAATCCCAAACGAGCCCCAGATCCAGAATGTTTTTTTAACCCAGATGCTGCAAAGAGCCATCACAAGAGCAAAAAAACTCAAGGTTTGAATCGGATGATGGTAAAAAATAGAAATACTGATCATGATCTACATTTTTGATGAGTTTTCTTTTTTTGCAAAGAAAAATACAGGAGATACAGTGTGATCCGCAAAAAACATAATGACATAGAGTGGCTCGAGTTTGAGCAGCTACAAGATTTTTCAAATGTAAAGCATGGTATTTTTTTATGTCATGGAGGAGTTAGCAAGGAACCTTTCCAAAGTCTTAATGCCGGTGGATCAACAGGTGATGATCCATTGCATGTAGAGGAAAATAGGAAACGGATTTTGTCTCTTTTTCCGTCTGGAGAGCTCATTTCTGCACATCAGACCCACAGTGTTAATGTGCATGTAGTAGAAGGTCCTTACACCTCAAACGAAGCGTGTGATGGTCTTATCACAAAAGAAAAAAATAAAGCGCTTATGATCAAGCATGCTGATTGCCAAGCTGCGATTTTTTACGATCCTGTAGAAAACATTCTTGCGAACGTTCACTCTGGGTGGAGAGGCAATGTTCAAAATATCTACGGCGTGACTATCGAAGCTATGAAAAAAATGGGCTCGAATCCTGCTAATGTCATTGTCTGTATCTCCCCAAGCTTAGGCCCAAACCAGTCAGAGTTTGTCAATTTTAAGACTGAATTCCCTTCCCACTTCCACGAGTTTCAATGGAAGGAAAATTATTTCAACCTCTGGGAGATCAGCCGGATGCAGCTCAAAGCCGCCGGAATTGCCCCTTCCCATATAGAATGCGCCGAGATCTGTACCTACGAAAACAAGGAAGATTACTTCTCTTATCGCAGGGAAAAAATCACTGGAAGAAATGCTACTTTGGCGATGCTTTGCTAAAAATCATAACTAATTAATAGTTAGTCATTTATAAATATTAAAATTTAAATTACCTTGTAAAATCTGTGTCAGGCATAGAAAATTGCCTTGTAAATGGCGTGTCTGACACATGAAAGTGCCTTGTAAATGACCTAGCCTACGCGACGTTAAAGGAAAAAGAGCTCCCAAAAAGGGAGCTCTTTAAGTAGATTTGTATAACTCTATTATGCGACAGGCTCTTCCTGAACAGCCTTACTATAAGAAGGCTCTTTGAGTGAGAAAGCGAGCCAAAGCGATACTAGAAAACCAATGGGGAAAATCATTAAGGCATAGCTAAAATCATAGCTGCCAGATGAAGATGCCTTGTCAATGAGAAAGCCTGTGAGAGGCTGTCCTACAAAAGCAAGTCCCATGATGATGACAGCAGCAAGTCCCATCGAAGTCCCTTGCAGCTCTTTTGAAGAAGAGTCTGCGATCATAGGGTATCCAAGGATTTGAGAAGCGGAGAAAAAGCCTAAGGAAAAGAAAAGGATCATCATGGTCATCAGATGAGGACTTTTTAGGAGCATGATCATGAAAAAGCTCACTAAACTCAAAACAGTTCCCACAATCATTAATGTCTTTTTCTTTTGAAAGAAGTCACTTAAAAAGCCGTAGCAAGGCGATCCCACAATGGTTCCAAACGAGATCATGCTGGTGATGAGTGATGCATTTAAAGCATCAAAGTGAAGAACATGTGTGAGATAGAGATTGCCGATCATGGCGCTGATGATCATAAGTGGGAGATTTAAAAATCCCGTATAAAAACCACATTTCCAGATTTGCATGTTGGAAAACGCAGGTCTTAGATTGGATAGAAAAACTCTAACGGGAGTTTTTTCCTTAACGGCCTCTCCGGCTTTATTTTCTTCTACAAAGATAAAGTTCAGCACCCAAATCACACATCCGATCAGGCCATCAAAGGCAAGAGTCTTTTGCCATCCAAAATTGTCAGCAAGTAATGTAAAAGGAACTTGTGCAAGAACTCCACCTAAAAGGCCGATTGTGATCATGACGCTCATGATCAAAGAACTTTTGGCTCCAAACCAGCTTTTTGCAAGGCACATGCAGCTTAGGAAACAAAAAGCATTTCCAATCCCTGATAGAAAATGGGAGATGCAAGCTTGCAGCAGCGTAGTTGACATCGCAAATCCAAAAGTTCCAATGATACAGAGGCCAAGAGCCACTAAAATCACTTTTTTTATAGAAACTCTGTCTAAAATCATGCCTGCAGGAATGAGAAAAATAACATCAGCTAAAAGGTAGGTAGAGCATAGAGCTGAAAAATCTGTTGTCGATAGGGATAGGTCTTTCATGACCATAGAAGAGATTGCATTCAGCATGTGGAATTGAACGAGTTCATAGGAGAAAAAACAGGCTGCAATCAGGCATACGAGCCATCCCTTCGTCTGATTTGTCATAGAGATTCCGAGGTTTGAAGTTGATTTGTTTGAGAAAATGTTTTGTTGCACGATCTAAAATGGTTCATGCAAACGGAGATATAGCTTTCATTGCCGCCGACTTGGATCTGATTCCCTTCTTCAACAGGAGCTCCTGTAGGATCAATGCGAAGGTTCATGGTGGCTTTTTTCCCACAGTGGCAAATGGTTTTGATTTCGACCATTTCCTCTGCCCAGGCGAGTAAATAGCTGCTGCCTTCAAAAGGTTCCCCTTTGAAATCAGAGCGAAGGCCGTAGCAAAGAACTGGGAATCGAAGCTCATTTGTGATGCGGGTCAGCTGCTTGATTTGTTCTTTTTTAAGAAAATGCACTTCGTCGATCAGAACGCATTTTAAATTAGGGATAGAGTCTTTAACACCCAGAACATACTCGAAAAAATCGGTGTTTTGATCAAATCCAATGGCATCTTGAGCAAGACCAATGCGAGAGTGAACAGCGGTTTTTCCAAGTCTGTCATCGATGCAAGGAGCAAAGAGGAGCACTTGCATCCCTCTTTCCATATAGTTGTAGCTGGATTGTAAAAGAGTGGTGCTTTTTCCTGCATTCATTGCGGAGTAGTAAAAATAAAGCTTAGCCATGAGAGGGCCCTTAGGTTTTTTTAAGGACAGTTTAATACACGATTATTCTTTTTCAGTCTCGTTTAAAACGGTGAGTCCTGGATATTTTTTAGCGTATGATTTCTTTACTTTCGCTTGATAGCCGCAACCTTTTAAAATTCTGGGATATCCAAAAATCTCAATGACAGGCCAGCTTCTACATACTTTGGGTCTGAAAAAATGTTTCGAGCAGCTTCCATTTTTGTTTAGGTAGCGGCATCCCATTACAGTGATTCGTTTTCCTTCGTAGTCATAAGGTTCCTGCGTTCTAGGATAGAAGCCAAAAACTTCTGTATGCCAAAAAGTAAGAATCCATCCTAAAATGCCACGCACTTCAGGAAGTAAAATGTAGTGACAGCAGTTCCCTCTTCTTTTACAAGTGCCCACTTGTTTAAAAGGAGGAGGAACGATCCATCTTGCTATTTTTTCAGCAAGAAGCTCTAGCCATAAAAAAGGTAAGATTAAGACTCTAAGAGTCCATCTGATGACGGGGGATAGTTTTTGTTTGGGAATTCCACCTAGTGGATCCGGAGGAGGAGATGTTGCATTTTCTGCTTTTTCAAGTATCTCGTTTAGATCCACTATATTATTACTACCTACCTTCGAGTGTTTAGAAGTTCTCGCCGATTTCTTCGTTTCTTATCAAAACCTTTTGGTTTACCTGAGCAGGTTTTAAATAGGAAGATAAAGATTCGTGGAACCCTTCATAAGTGCAAATGTCTCCACAAGTGAATAGATCGATGAAGCAAGCGCCGTACTCTGGATAGGTATGGATGCTTGCATGGCTTTCCGAAAGAAGAAAGACCATGGTCAGACCATTTCCTGGAAATACAAAAGAGCTTGAATCTAAAATGGTAGCGCCTGATTTTTCTACTGCTTCTTTCATAGCAGAAATAAGGCTGTCTACTTCAGTGAGAGCTGCTACGTCACATCCGGTATAGCTTGCGATAAAGTGTTTTCCTTTGAAGTTGTGGTCCTCATCGGCAAAGCAAAATGAGGTAAAGGTAAGGAGAAAGAAAACTGCTGT
This sequence comes from uncultured Chlamydiae bacterium, assembly GCA_903824495.1. Lineage (GTDB taxonomy): Bacteria > Chlamydiota > Chlamydiia > Chlamydiales > Rhabdochlamydiaceae > CAIJXB01. Next base: position 67,883 of record CAIJXB010000026.1, on the reverse strand, counting down.
TATAAACTTTGAAAACATTGCATTCCTTTGATAAATTATTTTTTTTAAATCCAAATAGCTTACTGTAAATAGTCTAAAAGAGTTAGACAGAAAAATCTTATTTTAATCGGAGGATATGTTTCAAGGGATATGTGAGGAGCTCTTCTCATATTGTGCAATAGTGACTTTTTTTGGTATGCTTCTTAAGAAAAAGGATGTCTATCATGGAAGTTTGGGAATCTCAAGTCGGAGTAGATACCGTAGCATCTTCTCAGATTTCTTTTGGGCATCTACAGGTAGAGGGAGAAACTGTCTTTTGGACGGAGTCAAGACCTTTGGAAAAAGGGCGTGTGGCTTTTTTGAAAAAAGAAAAAAATCTTCCTTCTGTAGAATTGTTTCCTTCTATGAGCGTTCAATCAAAAGTCCATGAATATGGAGGAGGCGCTTTTTCTGTAGAAAAAGACCAGCTTATTTTCTTTGATCAAAAGACCTCTTCTTTGTACATGCAAAAAGAAGGATCAGCGCCCCTTTGCTTAATCCAAGACACTTCAAAGCGATGGGCTGATTTTTCTATATCTTCAGATTTAAGCAAAATGATCTGTGTATGTGAGGATCATTCTAAAGAACATGAGGTAAGCAATTTTCTTGTGGAATTTGATCTGCAAAAGAACTCTCATAGTATCATCCATCAAGAGTTTGATTTTTATGCATCGCCTCGCTTCAGTCCTGATGGCACCAAGATCGCCTTTATCTTTTGGAACCACCCTTCCATGCCTTGGGAAGAAAGTAGATTAAAAATCGTTTCGGCTCAAAGTAAGCAGGAAATATTTTCTATTGGAGGCTCCAAAGAGTCGATTGCGGAATTCATCTGGACAGCTCCTGCTGAAATCCTTTTTGCTTCCGATCGAAACGGGTTTTCTAATCTCTATTTTTGGACTGTAGAGAGGGAAACGCTTCTTTATAAAAAAGAAGCAGATTTTTCCTATCCCCTTTGGGTGCTTGGTAAAAGTCATTTTAAATCTTTTGTCTTAGACGGAGAAGATGTTTTTGTCGTCGCCTTCTGCGAAAAAGCTATCGACTCCTTAGGGATCATCGATCGAAAAACAAGGACGCTGCATAAACTAGATCTTCCCTATACGGTAATTAGAACTTTGGATGTAGGATCTCATGGCGTTTATTTTATAGGAGGGTCGCAGCTGCAGCCTCTATCTTTAGTTTGTTTAGATCTAAAGACTCTGGCGTGTGAAGTCATTTCATCCAGCTCCACTGTTCCAGAAAATTTAAGGCCTTATATTTCTATTCCCAAAGAAGTGGCTACTTCCTCTTCTTTAGATGGACATAAGATCTTTGGTTTTTTCTACCCTCCTAAAAATCCTTCTTATGATACTCCAACATTACCCCCCTTAATCATTAAATGCCACTCAGGCCCTACCTCGTATGCGGGGGCACTTTTATCTTGGGATGTGCAGTTTTGGACAAGCCGAGGATTTGCCTTTCTTGATGTCAACTATAGAGGCAGTCTTGGTTTTGGAAGAGTTTATCAAGAAGCGTTGAACTATAATTGGGGCATTTTAGATGTACAAGACTCTTTAGATCTGGCACTCTCTCTTACAAAATCTCAGCTTGCGAGCCCAAATGCTTTATTTGCTAAAGGGAGTAGTTCAGGAGGCTTTACAGCGCTTTGCATGGCAGCAGTTTCTTCTGATCTAAAAGGGTGCATTAGTTACTACGGCGTGACCGATCTTTCTTTGTTAGCCGAGGAAACTCACAAATTTGAAAAGCACTACTTGGATTCTTTGATCGGAAATTACAAGGAATTTAAAACTAGGTACGCAGCTAGATCTCCGAATGAAAGGGCTAAAGAAATTTCATGCCCTGTACTTTTCTTACATGGGGATCAAGACTTTGTTGTTCCATTAAGCCAAGCAGAGTTGCTACATAAAAAATTGCCAAACTCTGAATTGATAGTACTCCAAGGCGAGGGACATGGATTTCGAAAAGCAGAGACGATCAAGGCTTGCTTAGAAGCAGAAGCTCGATTCTACAAAAAAATAATCTCGTTATCAGGAAAAAACCTATGAAAAAAACATTCTGCCTTTTTTACTTTTTGTGCCTATCACTAAATGCTTCGATGCCTTCTCAAAAGGTGGACGCAATCGTTTTAGGAGGAGGATCAGCAGGGCTTACCTCGGCTATTTATCTGGGAAGAGCCGGATTTTCTACGCTTGTACTAGAGGGGCCTGTTTCTGGTGGCGCTATCACGCAATCGAATGCTGTATACAATTGGCCAGGATATAAAGAGACAAGCGGCTCTGATTTAACAGAGCACATGCAAGCGCAGGCAAAATCGAGTGGAGCTGTTTTATCTAAAGAAATAGCGATCGAGGTTAATTTAACGGAGCGTCCTTTTTCTATTATAGCGCAAGATGTGTATGACACATCCAAAAAAAGAAAGATTTTAGCAGATGTTTGTATCGTGACACTCGGAGCCTCTGCCAATAAATTAGAAATTCCTGGAGAAGCAGCTTATTGGTCTAAAGGTGTTTATACGTGCGCTGTATGTGACGGATCCCTCTATAAAGATAAAGTCGTTGCAGTGGTCGGTGGCGGGGATGCATCGCTTCTTGAAGCAGATTACTTAGCGGGCCTTGCAAAAAAGGTATATATTCTAAACCGTAAAGACACCTTCAAAGGTGTTGATAAGACCCGAAGAGAAAGGATACTAGCTCTTCCCAACGTACAAGTTATCTATGATGTAAAAATCAAAGAGATCAAAGGTGATGGGGCGTCAGTTGAGTCACTACATCTTGTCAGTAAAGAAAATAAAGACTCTATTCTTCCTGTCGATGCTCTTTTTTTAGCTATAGGAGCAACTCCTAACACTCACATTTTCGCTAAACAATTAGAGCTAGATAGCCATGGATATATCACTTTAAAAAAAGGAACAGAGACTTCTATCCCTGGAGTCTTTGCAGCTGGAGATGTTGCAGATCCAATCTTTAAACAAGCGATCATCGCAAGTGGCGAGGGAGCAAAAGCAGCGCTTCAAGCGAGTGACTATTTGCGTTTAGCATCGCTAAAAAAATCAGAGCCCGTAGCCATAACAAAAATTGAAAGCAAAGAACCAAAAATCTTAAAAGCCATCGAGGTGTCTTCCCTTTCTCAGCTTAAGGAAATCGTTTCTTCTAGCAAAGGAGTTGTCCTCATCGACTTTTATGCTACATGGTGCGGTCCTTGCAAATACCTCGGGCAGTTCACAGATGGTTGGGCGCAAGAGCTCCAAGGCAAAGCAACGCTTTGCAAAGTGAACGTAGATCTCGCAAGAGAGCTTGCTATTCGCTACAAAGTGCAGTCTATGCCTACAGTTGTTGTCCTCAGTCCTGATGGACAGGAAGTTGCAAGAAAAATAGGTGTGGAAGAGATCATGCAGTATGTCAATCGCCTGAAGAACTGAAATAAAAGATTTTGAAGGAAGCTCCCGGGTCGGAACCAATCACCTGAAGAATTCAAATAATATGTTCCTGTTGTAAATGTTTAAATGTCTGTTTTTAGAATTGTGAATTATTATTTTAGTTATTTTAATTTATTTAAAAATATCGACTTAAAGTGATTGTTTCTCGTATTATTTCTCCATAAAAATCACATTTGGAGAGTTAAATGATTCGATTAGGGCGTAGAGTCGCTGAAAATTTTGTAGGGCAGTTCGGCCCGGCAATACCTATGAAAGAGGTTACCTCAAGACTTGCTCTCGAAGCTCTCAAGGTGCAAGGGGCCGCTTCTGCGATGGAAGGACACCTTCAAAATCAAAAGAGAGAACGTGCTAATAACGGTCTGAACGAGGTCTTTTCGTTTTTTAAAGAAATGGAGAAAGAGGAAAAGCTTTTTAAGGTTTGCCAGAGGATAGCAGAAGGTAAGGGAGCAGATCCTGAAACTCGCAAAATGATCGATCAGATTATCCAAGATGAAGAGGATGAAAGAAATCCCATCGCTCAGGGAACTCTTTTTGAACAACATATCATGAAGTTTTGGCGTTCTTTTTCCAGGAATCCGAGAGATATAGGCAAATTAGCTCAAAAAGCATTGGATGAAGTATTGAAGAAAGACCCTTCTCCAGGTCTTGCTGTTGAACTAGGATGTGGCAACAGCGGTCTTGTGATTGAGCTGCTTAAAAAAAACTGGACGGTCATTGCTTTAGATAGCTCCCCTGATGCTTTGAAGTGCCTAGCTAAACAAGTGCATTCTGTGGGGTTAAAAGAAATAGCAGACAAGAGACTGACGTATGCCTTTGAGCCTATGGAAGATTATAATTTTCCAAAAAATGTCAGTCTTGTGTTTGGTGAAAATTCATTTCCTTATTCCAAAGCAGATAAGTTTGAGAGATTATGGGGTAGAATTCATGGATCTTTGAAAACAGGTGGATGTGTTGGAGGGAATTTTTGGGTCTTACCGCTTAATCAAGAAAAGGAAACCACTCAAAGACAAAATGGAAGTGTATGGTATGCAGATAAGCAAATGACAAGAGCTCTTCTAAACAATAACGCCTATGATACAGCTTTCTTACAGCAAAAGGGAGGCTGGGGAAAAAGTAGTTCAAACGGCAGAGTGGAGTTTATAGGTCGCAAGCGTTAACTGTTAATGGGGGAAGAGTGTCTTCCCCCACTATAAATTTCTAATGACCGCTTTGAGTGTATATGTTCAAAGCAATAACTCCAGTTACAAACCGGCTTGAATTTCTTCCTGCAAAACTAAACCAGACGCCGCCGATGATACCAATGTTTTCACTCCAGTTGTATTCTATCGCAGGAGCTAGGCTGAACTGATCAGAAGAGGGGCTTGTCATCACAGCAGCGATTCCGGGCTCAATGAATCCAGTGTCTCCTGAGAATCTGTTTTTATTGTTGTGCTGATAGTAAAAGTCGTTTGCAACGACCCAGTTTTGGCTTAAGTTGTACTCAAAGCCGAAGTCAAAAGAGAAAATATTCCCAGGATAGACGGTCCCATCTGTTCCATATGTTCCACCATACACGTTGTAGTTTTTCACGTGAAGCGGCGTTGGGACTGTATAGCTCCACGCTAGGCGAGGAGAGAAAAAGTGTTTTTCACCTATTGGGAAAATCCTTCCTAAAGATATCGTTGCATTAGGGAGCCAATTTCCAGATCCAAACGCATCGGTTCCTAGTTTATTGGGATTTAAGTCATCGTAGTTGCCGGTGGGGCCTACAGCTTTGAGTGCGAGCTTAATAGCAGGTACCCACCATCTGTTTTGATCTTCATTCAAAAGCTGAATATCAAATCCAAAAGGAATATCACCGAACTCCATAGATTGTTGATTTTGGGTGAACTGATAAGCGGCAATTGGTTGTACGGTTACGTCTAAGAAGGAACAAACGCCAACCCAAATAGGAACTTGCAGCTGTAAAGAATAAAAGTTGTGATCAGCTGATTGTGGCCGCCAATGGTTATTATAAGCTCCAGTGAAAGACCAGAAGAATAGATAGGGTTCTACATCTACGTGCCCAGGCGGTATGGTATGTACAGAAGGAGCTAGTAGAGGCCCTGTAAACCAAGGGTAGGCTTCATCGGGAGACGGCTGAAAAAAATGGGAAAGCACATCATCAGCATAGGCTGTCTGAAGAAGATAAGGAGCACACAAAAGGGAAAACAAGGTCTTTCTAAAGCGCATTTTTCGGTCCTTTTTCAGTCGTTATACACTTAAATCAAGTTGAGAGTTCCATGGAAAATCTGAATGAGCAGTTCTATCACAATAAAGAAGATAAGAAGAGCTAGCATCGGTTTTCCTCCGAAAAGCTGCCTTTCTTGATGTTTGTATTTTTTACTATATCTACCGATCCATACCATCAGAGGGGGAAAGAGTCCGAACAAAATAGCGCAGCTATAGCCACCGGCATAACTTAATGCTATTAAAAAGATGTTCGGATAGGTAATTGAAATAAGAGTTGGAGGCACAAATACTAGCAAGCAAAGGAAAATCTTTTTAATACCTTTTTTATGCATCTTAAGCCCGTCGGAGAGAAAGTCTACGAAAGCGAGCGAAAGAGCAATATACGATGTTGTTAATGTGAAGAACGCAAAAGCTTTCCCAATTTGGAATAGAAGGGGGCGTCCTGTGATGTCCTTTAAAGGTTGGATCGCGTTTTGTCCAAGGGCTTTTGCTTCTACTAAAGTATCATGAGGCAAGATGGATAAAATCAAAACTTCCCATACTACATACACAACCAGAGGAATAGAAGTTCCCAAAAAGATGGTTAAACGTACCTTCTTTACATTTCTTTCCATGTAGGTCATGAGTGTCGGGATGATCACTTGATAGGTAAAGGCAGTAAAAAGAACGGGAAGAGCCATATAGGCTTTAGACCAGTCGGTGCGCTTTAACAGAGAAAAGTTTGTATACGAATGGGAGAAACAAATGAAAAGTAGGTAAGTGAGGATCACACCAGCAAAAAGACAAGCGTTGAGTCTATCTACAGAGTTAGTTCCCAAATAAACAACAGGAGCAAACAAGACGACATAAAGGACGGCAAAAGCCCAAGGAGGCATAGCGATTCCTAAAATGTCTTGCAGTACTTCTCCTCCGCCCGCTACGTGAGCGATCATGACTGTAACAAAGAGGAACAGATACACGGCCCAGCAAATTCCTTTTCCAAGAGGCCCAAAAAGTTTTTGGGACATGGTGATCAAGTTCGCGTCTTTTGGCATCCAAAGGCACACTTCCAAAAGCAGTAATCCAGTGCAGAGCATAAAAAGCCAGCAGATGAAGTAGATGCTGATTGAAGGGACAAAGCCGGCAGGTCCAGTGGCAATAGGAAGAGCGAGCATGCCAACGCCGATTGTTGTTCCAGCGATTAATAATGTTCCGCCAAAGACGTGGCCTAAAGATTTAAATAAGTGCATGTAAGTTTCTCAAATGGAATTTAGTAAAAATCCATTGTGAGTGCTTTTTTTAAAAAAATCAAGAAATCTTACAATTTGGAGAGTTTACTTTATTTTTTCTTGAGAAGATACATCTCAGAGCTCCAGGTAGCCTTTTTGCTTTTATCAACAATACTAAATGCCCAATTTTCTTCCATTTCATCAAAAAAAGCAGGGCTTGCGGTGTTTCCTCCTCGCTCCCATCCTATATAGATCGCAAGGATTCCATTCCTTTCTCGAAATTCCTTTAAAACTCTTCCTGCATACATGGGATAGCTTGTCTCTGATGGGTTTTCGGGCCAGCAAAGAAATAAAATCTGCTTAGAGCAATCTGTAGGAAGGCCGCATTTATGTTTTTCGACATAGTAAATCTCTCTACCGAGGTTTTTAAGAAAGGAATCTTCAGATCTGACATAGTTTTCCCGTGTGCTTCTACAATCCACGGCAAGCACTTCAAAGCCATTAGCTAAGAAGAAACGGCTCCACAAAGCAGTTCCAGCTCCATAGTCAATGATCGTAACATCTTTTTTCTCGAAATTGTTTTCTGAGAGGAACTTTTCAAGAACTTGAATTGTTCCTACAGCAGGAACTGTATAACCATAATCCCCCCGATTCTCAATGTTGTAGGCTTGTCTTGCAAGAAATTCTAATCCAGGAACGTCTCGAAAAGGAAAAGAGTCTAGATATTGATGTACTCTGTTAATGCCATCATTGATGGTTTTTACAGTCATATCCATTGTATTTTTCATTGGTATGATAGTCTCTTCTGGTATGGGCTTTCCTTCCTCAATTAATTTCTTTTGAATGGCGAAGAGTTTTAGTTGTATCCCCATAGCATCTTTTAGACACGTCTGGAGAGCTTGTAGGGCTTCATTCCATATTTTGGCTGTTGTGAAGGGGGTATTACAAGAAGGGCAATTGAATTCTTTTAATTTATAAAATGTCATGGCATCGCAAAGGTGGGGCGGAGATCCACATTCTAAACTCACTTGGTGATAGCTTTGCAGAAATGGATGTATAGGTGAGTTCATAAATTTTTCCTTTTAATTTTATGTGATTGCGCAAAGTTTATTTTGTTTTAATGAAAAAATCAATTAGATAGTTTGTTTTGTGTCTGCATTGTTTCGGTGAAGTTATTTTTTTATTTTGGGTCGGCGGGTATTTTTCCTGCCTTTAAGAAAAGGTAGAATTTAAAAAGAAGTAGTGAGATACTCTATGGAATGATTGAGAATAAAAAAGTTGTATGTGTCATTCCTGCCCGCCTAAAATCCTCTAGATTTCCTAGAAAGATCTTGGCTCTTCTTGGAGAAAAACCCCTGATCCAGTGGGTTTGGGAATCTGCTATAAAAATCCCTTTTTTCGATGAAGTTGTCTTTGCTATTGATTCTGAAGAAACTGCAGAAGTGATCCAAGGCTTTGGTGGTAAGTACTATATGACTTCAATTGACTGCGAAGTAGGTACTGATCGTCTTGTGGAGCTTCAAAGTAGAGGTCTTGTTCAAGGAGATATTTGGGTGAATTGGCAAGCAGATGAGCCTTTTATCTCAGAAAAAATGCTAAGCGATTTACTGATTTCTTTCGGAAGCGACGAAGCAGATGTGTGGACCCTTAAAACTCAGATTGTTGATGAAGAGCAAATAAAGGATCCTAACCTTCCCAAAGTTGTATGTGACGCTAAAGGGTTTGCTCTTTATTTTTCTAGAAGCCCTATCCCTTACTACCGCAATCTTGAAGGGAATGAAAAAAAATATTTTAAACACATCGGTCTTTATGCGTATTCAAAAGAGGCCCTTGAGCATATTTCTCGTATGGAGCCCTGCCTCCTTGCTAAAGCAGAATCACTGGAACAACTTCGTTTTCTCTCTCACGGTTTAAAGATCAGGGTCAATGAAACGGCGGAAGAAACGATCGGAATAGATCTCCCTGAGCACTTAACCGCAGCAGAGCAGTACATCAATTTACAAAGCAATGGTTATGGGCACGGAAGAAATACTTAATAGCAAATCCGATTATAAGTACGGATTTTCTACAGACATTGAAATGGAAAGCATTCCTAAGGGCTTAAGCGAAGAGACGATTCGGCTTATCTCGAAAAAGAAAAACGAACCTGAGTTTCTGCTTAACTTCCGCCTAAAAGCGTATCAGAAGTGGCTCACTATGCAAGAGCCTTCTTGGGCTAATTTAAAAATCGCCCCCATTGATTTTCAAGACATCTGTTACTACTCAGCACCTAAGTTCAAGCAAAAGCTCGAAAATTTAGATCAAGTCGATCCTGAACTTTTAAAAACTTTTGAAAGGCTCGGCGTTCCTTTAGACGAACAAAAAAGACTTGCGAATGTCGCAGTGGATGTTGTGTTTGACTCTGTGTCTCTCGGCACAACCTTTCAAAAAACACTTCAAGAAGCTGGTGTTGTTCTTTGCTCGATTTCTGAAGCTGTAGAAAAGTATCCTGAGCTACTTGAAAAATACTTAGGAACTGTAGTTCCTATTGGCGACAACTTTTTCTCAGCGCTTAACTCAGCAGTCTTTTCCGATGGATCTTTTGTCTATATTCCAAAAGGAGTTAGATCTCCTATTGAGCTATCTACGTATTTCCGAATCAATGACCGTCAAAGTGGTCAGTTCGAAAGAACCCTCATTATAGCCGAAGAAGATTCGTATGTGAGTTATTTGGAAGGATGTACAGCTCCCGCTTACGATAACAATCAACTTCATGCAGCTGTTGTAGAACTCGTAGCTCTTGACCGCGCTGAAATCAAATATTCGACCGTACAAAACTGGTACTCGGGAGATCCGGTGACTGGTAAGGGTGGAATCTATAATTTCGTGACCAAGCGAGGAAGATGCCAAGGTTTCAAATCTAAAATCTCTTGGACGCAAGTAGAAGCTGGCGCAGCAATTACTTGGAAATACCCAGGATGCATTTTGCAAGGCGATGAATCTGTTGGCGAGTTTTACTCGGTTGCTTTGACTTCAGGGTATATGCAAGCAGATACCGGAACCAAAATGATCCACCTTGGGAAAAATACAAAATCGACAATTATTTCGAAGGGGATTTCTGCAGACCACTCTCATAATACCTATAGAGGTCTTGTAAAAATAGCACCAAAAGCTACAAAGAGTCGCAATTATACACAGTGCGATTCGATGTTAGTGGGAGATCTTTGCTCTGCAAATACATTCCCTTATATCGAAGTATCGAATGCAACAAGCTGCGTAGAGCATGAAGCTTCCACTTCTAAGATGAGTGAAGATCAGCTCTTTTATCTACAAGCAAGAGGGATTTCTAAAGAAAATGCCATTCACATGATCGTAAATGGTTTTTGTAAGGAAGTAATCCAGGAGCTGCCACTTGAATTTGCAGTGGAAGCCCAAAAACTTTTAACGCTCAAATTAGAAAATTCCGTGGGGTAATGTTTTTTATGATGTTAGAGATCAAGAATTTAACCGTATCTAAAGACGGAAAGATGATTTTAAAGGGACTCAATCTCTCCATGCAACCGGGCCATATCCACGCGATCATGGGTCCTAATGGAGCTGGTAAATCAACACTTGCCAAGGTCTTAGCAGGAGATCCTTCCTACGAAGTTGAACAAGGCGATATCCTATTTGAAGGCGTTAGCGTTTTAGAGTTAGAGCCGGAAGAAAGAGCTCATAAGGGACTATTCATGGGATTTCAATATCCTGTAGAGATTCCCGGCATCACAAACGTGCAATTTCTTTTAGCAGCGCTCAATGCCAAGAAAAAAGCCTTGGGGCAAGATCTTCTTTCTGAAGAAGCGTTCAACAAGCTTCTGGAAGAAAAGATGCTAGCTGCTCAAATCAAGAAAGAATTTACAGAGCGCAACATCAATGAAGGTTTTTCCGGCGGAGAGAAAAAGCGGAATGAAATTTTACAGATGTCCATTTTAGATCCTTTGCTTGCCATCCTCGATGAAACAGACTCAGGTCTTGACATTGATGCGATGAAGATTGTGGCTAAAGGGGTCAATGATTTTATGAGACCAGATAAGGCACTACTACTTATCACTCACTACCAAAGACTTCTTGATTACATCAAGCCCGATCACGTCCATGTTCTCATGGATGGAAAAATTGTACACTCAGGAGATTTTTCCTTAGCGCTAGAGCTAGAAGCTAGAGGCTATGACTGGTTAAGTGAAAAGGAATCCCTATGACAGAAGTTTTAGATCTATTCGGCGGCTTGCTAAAGAGCTCAGAGATTTCAACGTGGCAGACGGGGGCTTGGAAGAAGCTTCAAGAGATAGGCTTGCCTGAAAAAAAAGAAGAAGCCTTCCAATACGTGTCTCTTCGTAAACTCTACGAGAGTTTGCTTGCTGAAAAAAAACCTTCAGAAAAACCTTTTGAATATGATCTTGCTTCTTTGATCCTTCCGGAAAGTCAAAATTCTTACATCATCTTTAAAGACGGATCTTTTTGTCCCGAGCTTTCAAAACTTCCTTCTTCACTCATTGTTCTTCCTTTAGAAGAAGCGTTGAAAAGTTCGTACTCTACTTTTTTAAAGCATCGCATGAACCTTTTACTTGAACAAGAAAAAGATCCATGGGCTCTTTTAAACGGCGCCTTATGTAAGCAAGGTGTCTTTGTTTACGTTCCTCCTAAGACGCAGCTTGAAGGTCCCATACAAGTTCTACATGTGCAAACAGACCCTTCACAGATCTATGCAGGGCCAAGAATCCATCTTTTCTTAGGCGCTCATGCTGAAGTGCAAATGGTTTCTTCTTTTCATGCAGCGCCAAATAGCAAAACACTTTGGGGTGATTACCTAGATGTTTCACTAGAGGAAAGAGCCTCTTTTTCTCACGTTCTTTCTAACGAAAATCAAGGCTCCTGCTGGGGCTTTAGTGCGTTTAGAGCATCACTAAAAAAAGACAGCAGGCTAAGTTCTTATGCGATCACTTTTGGATCACCAGGGTTTAGACGGGATTATTTTGTTTCTTTACTAGGTGAAAGAGCGGAAGCGGATCTTAAAGGGCTCACAGCACTAGGAGATCATGCAGAAGGACATGTCCACATTCATATGGAACATGCGGCTCCCAACTGCCGCTCCCATCAGTTTTTTAAAAATGTACTAGCCGCTCACAGCCGCTCAAGTTTTACTGGAAAGATCTATGTGAAGCGCATTGCGCAAAAGACCGAAGCATATCAGCTCAATCAAAACTTGCTGCTTTCAGATTTTGCAACTGCCAATACTAAGCCGAACTTAGAGATTTTTGCAGATGATGTAAAAGCTTCTCACGGAGCTACAGTATCTCAGCTCGATGAAGAGCAAATATTCTATCTAAGGACAAGAGGCGTTCCTCTGCAGCAGGCCAAAAGTCTTTTGACTGTAGGTTTTTGTAGGCAAGTGTTAGATGGAATCAAAGTAGACTCTCTTCGTCATAAACTATCAGAGGTCTGCCAGCAGTTTCTTTTAAACCAGGGGTAAAAAGTATGGAGCATGTCCGCAAAAAATTTCCTATTTTTAAACCGGGTAGCCACCTTATCTATTTTGACTCTGCAGCAACAAGTCAAAAGCCTGGGTCTGTCATAGACAGGATGTCTTACTTTTTACAGGAAGAATATGGGACTGTTCATAGAGCAGTTTATGACTTAGCAATGCAAGCGACAAGTCACTATGACGGCATTAGACAAAAAGTAAGAGAGTTTTTGGATGTCTCAGAAGATGGTGAAATTATTTTCACTCGTGGCACTACAGATGGAATCAATCTTGTTGCCTCTTCTTTTGGAAAAGCCTTTCTAAATGAAGGTGACGAAATCCTCATCTCTGAAACAGAGCATCACTCTAATATTATTCCTTGGCAAATGATCGCCCATGAAAGAAAAGCTAAGCTAAAAGTAATCCCTGTGAACGACCAAGGGGAAATCCTTTTAGATGCATATGAAAAAATGCTCGGGCCAAAAACAAAAATAGTTGCGATTGCTCATATTTCAAATGCAACAGGCGTAATCCATCCCATCAAAGAAATAATCCAGTTGGCTCATAAAAAAGGCGCTAAGGTTTTAGTGGACGCCGCTCAAAGTGTTTCCCATCATGCAGTATCGATGCGAAATTTAGATGTCGATTTTTTTGTATTTTCCGGACATAAAATCTATGGTCCTACTGGCATTGGAATTCTCTATGGCAAGAAAGCATTACTTGATCAAATGCCCCCTTATCAAGGTGGTGGCGACATGGTCCATCAAGTGACTTTTGAGCATTCTACGTACCAGCCACTTCCTTTAAAGTTTGAAGCAGGGACACCAAACATTGTAGAAGTGATGGGGCTTGGAGCTGCGATTGATTTTATCCAAGAAGTGGGACTTGATAAGATAGAAGCTCATGAAAAAATTCTTACAGAATATGCGTTTAAAAAAATGCAGAAGATCGAAGGTATAAGATGGATTTCTAAAAGCAAAGAAAAATCTTCGATTCTGACATTTACGATTAAAGACGCTCACAGCCTTGATATAGGAACACTGCTTGATGTGAAGGGCATTGCTGTAAGAACAGGTCATCTTTGCGCTCAGCCAGCCCTGAAAAGATTTGGAGTGACCTCCGCAATACGCGTGTCTTTTGCTGTATACAACACACTTGAAGAAGTAGATCTATTCGTAAAAGCTTTAGAAGAAGTCATTTTGATGCTGAAGAATGAAACAGGTCCTTAGAAAGAAAAAAACCGGAAAGTTTCCCTTCCGGTTTCTTTAGATATAAATAAACAGTCTCTTAGAAATCAAGACGTGCTGATATTGTCCATCCTTGGAATGTTAAGTCTCCTTGGTTGGCAAAATAAGCGCCGGCATTGCTTGTGTTAGAACCTGTAAAATGTTTGAACTGGTTTTGTCCGAAGAACATGAGTTGCTCCCATCCACCTTGAATTCCAAAATGGCAGTGGTCATTTGCAAACATGCTATCCCAACGAAGACCCATAGCGAGTTCAGAAATAACTCTGCCCACTCTGAAGCTGTCTTGGTTAGATAGGTTAACGTTTTCTACGCCAGTTGCATAATTGGTTCTTTCGTAATCTGAAACTTTGAAAAAGCCATTGAGTATGGAGAACGCAGCATTACCAAATAGGCTAAATCCAGCTCCGAGTCCCCACTGAGTATTCATACCAGCGCGAAGACCAAGACCCCAATATTTATTACCAGCTTTTGCATAAAGGCTAGAAATATCAGTTGCAGGAGTTGGGCCAACATAAGAAGAGTGGAAGCTTTGATTGATCCAGCCTGTTCTAAGTCCCATGAATGGACGAAGTGTCATCCACTTACTGACAAAGAACTCTCTTCCTAAATCCAAGTCAATCATATTGAGCTTGATGTTCAGGTGAGCGTTGGCAGAATCATAGCTGAGAGCAGATACTTCAGCTGGTGTATAAGGATTAGCTGAATAAAGAGTTCCGTCTCCTTCAGATGCTTTTCCGTGTGCTTTGTTATGGAACCAAGTCCATCCAGCAACAACATCCCATCCATCATGAGGAAGATTGTATCCAAGTCCTACACGAAAACCCATATCCCAATCGAAGTGAAGGTTTTTCACTGCAGAATTATAGAGAGTAGTTGTTGGGTTAGTTTGTACGGACTTTGTTTTGACAGCATAGCCGGTTCCATTTTCATGGCCTTGCCAGATGAGCCAATCGGCTGTGAAAAAGAGATCTGCGCCATCTCTTACTTGCGGTCTTCCCGGAGGGTTAACCATTGCATTGGAGCCTTTTTTTTGCTCCATAGCGCTGACTCTATTTTCTAGACTGCGCATTTGTGCGTCAGTTACATCTGCCCCGAGATAGCTCAAGCTTCCCAAAGTCAGAGTAAATAGTGTGGTTGTAAAAGCTATATGTTTCATATGTTCATTCAACAGCGTAGGTGGCCCTCGGTTCTTTAAGAAGAGGAAAAAACGCTGCTCCTTTATTTAAATGGTTAACCAAGCAAGGCCGTTTTTATTCAATTGAACGGCTCAGTAACGACATATCTAAGGGGAAAGAGAGTCGCTTGTTACGACTGTAACGAATAAGGGAAAAAAAGTGTAGAAACTTTTACGGGTGTTTAGGAAAAGATAAGAAAAACTTGCTGAGAAGTTGTTTTAAGCTATGTCTAGAAATACAAATGTAGGGCTGCGGACCAGCCTTGAAAATCTACGTCACCTTGATTTTGGACGAAGTTGCCCCAACTTTGTCCATCGACAAAATGCATGATTTGGTTTTGAGAAAAGAACATGTGTTGTTCCCATCCAGCTTGCAAAACGACTTTGACACGATCCTTTATACAAGGAGATGTCCATCTCAGTCCTAGTTGCAAATCTGCAATGGCTCTTCCTATGCGGAAGCTGTTGTCTTCGGCAAGAACAAGACCACCAGCTCCTGTTGGAGTGATGTAAGATTCTGAGTAGTTGTTATCAAAAAAGCCATAAAGTAAGGAGACATCAGCATCCCCAAAAATACTAAGGCCCCATTTAATGTTCCACTCTGAACCGACTCCTCCAAGAATTCCGAGTCCCCAGAAATTGTTTTGAACGCTTGTTGAATATTCGTCTAAAACAAGGGAAGAGGTTTTATCGAAAAGATCTGCATAGTGGATGTTATAATGTTGGTTGAGCCAAGCCGTTCTTATTCCCACGCGAGGTCTAAGAGAGAGGGTTTTGCTGAGCTTGAATTGTTTGCCAAGATTGAGATCGAGCATGTTGAGATGCAAGAATAAGTTCGCATTTGCAGAATCACATGCTGCTATCGATTGGCCATTATATACATTGGGGTGAAGGAAAATAGGGAGGACTGTAGGGCTTTCTCCGGAAGAGCGCTGAGCATCATCGGCTTGATCTTCATACCAGGTCCAAATGAACTGGACATCCCAATCATCGTGGGGCAGATTATAGCCAAGTCCTAGTCTAATCCCTGAATGCCATTCAAATTTGGGTTGAGCGGTATGCCCAGAGCCCATAATCGTATCATCTGAAACATCGAAGTCTTCGTTGTTTATCGCATAAGAAAGACCGGTTTCATTCGCTTGTAGGTAGAGCCATTCCGCTAGCACAAAGAGATTGGAACCTTTGGGCGCAGAGGGACGAGAAGAGGGTAATAAGAGCTCTGTATTTTCCTGCGCGGATAAAAGAGCGCAGGTAAGGCTCATGGCACACAGAGTTTTTTTTAGCATTAGCTCCTTTTTGCTCTAATACCACTAAAGCTTACGTTTAATTAATTGTGAATTATATTTCAAATATATTATTAATTTATCTGGTTTTTCTTTAGTTTCGAATGGGTCAATTGAATCTTGCTCCTGGATAATTTTTCTCTTTTTTTAAAATACAAAATTTTTTAGGTTACTGGGAATATAAAGGTAAAGATGCCCTAAAAGAGGGTGCAAAATTCACTTTTCTAGGAGGAAAGTATGTTGAAAAAGGATTTAAAGACAGCCATTG
Source organism: uncultured Chlamydiae bacterium (assembly GCA_903824495.1). Classification (GTDB taxonomy): domain Bacteria; phylum Chlamydiota; class Chlamydiia; order Chlamydiales; family Rhabdochlamydiaceae; genus CAIJXB01. Next base: position 51,562 of record CAIJXB010000026.1, on the reverse strand, counting down.
CCATGCTAGGCCTGGTAGCTCTTCCCTTATTTGCTCAAGCAAGTTCAGTGGAAGATTCAGTTCATGCATTGTTAGCAGACTCAGATTCAATGACTTCTGGCTCAGATATGATGAGCCAACAGCCTATGGAAGCCAAGTCGAGTAGTAAACAGTCTTATATGTCTGGAGAAAAGGTCAAAGAAGGACAATTGCCAGGCGCTTACAGTCAAAATGCAGGTTATTTCTGTGATGACGGTTGGGATGTCTATGTTACTGGAGACTATATCTATTGGGATTGGGTTCAAGATGAAGGGATGAGCGTTGGATTTAATGGGCTTTCCGTTTTTTCTGGTTTTGATTTCAATCTGACACCAACTACAATTACTCCGGGTTATGCTTCAGGGTTCCAGGTAGGTTTAGGATTTAATATGAAAGGGATGGATGACTGGAATTTTTATGGGGAATACACTTGGTATAAAAACCAAGCGAGCGAATCCTTTGATGCGGTCAAGACCTCTCCCGCTATAACTACTGATTTTGCGGGAAGTGCTGATATTTCTTTTGCCTACAATAATGCTGATTTTTCATTACAAAGACATTTTTACTTTGGTAAAAAGCTTACAGGTAACTTCTCTACAGGCCTCAGGGCTCTTTGGATTAATTCAGATGCAGATGCAATGATCAGTGGATCGGGCTCTATTGTGGGGTCTCGCTCAATTGCTATAGATAGCATCTTAAAATCTACTCATAATGATGTGAGCTCTTGGGCTTTAGGGCCTAAATTTGGTTTTGATTCCAATTGGCTGCTTGGATACGGATTTAAGATCTTAGGTAATATGTCTGCTAGTGTTCTTTACACAAGATACACAGGATCTTCCGAGACTCTTACAATAGGATCTGGTACATTTGTTGGAAGTTCCTTCTCTTTGAATTCAGAAACTAATATTGATACACCCAATTATGGAACGATCAGACCTGTTCTAGATACATTCTTAGGACTTGGATGGGGATCTTATTTCTATGATGAGGCATTTCATTTTGATCTTTCGGCAGGATATGATTTCAATGTGCACTGGAATTATGTCACAGCTGTGGAGCTTGCTGGGTATAAAAACTCATCAAACTTATATCTCCATGGTGTGAATGTTCAGGCACGCTTTGATTTCTAAAGATAAGCCTTAAGAACTTTGTAAAAAGAGAGAGAGGGGAAAACCCCCTCTCTCTTTTTTTCTATGAAAAATCTTCGAATTTCAGTTACGATGGGCTCAATTATTTTGAAGGACTCCGGGAGGAACATGATGATCAGAGTTGAATTAAAAGTAGCAGCAGCTATAGCTAGTACAATGCTCATTCCTTGGATAGCTCGGGCTGATAGCCCGGCAGTTTCGGAGCCCCCAACATATCTCTCAGGAGAGAAAGTCAAGCAGGGACAGCTTCCCGGCGGTTATAACGAAGCAGCCTCTTATTCTTGTAAAAATGGGCGAGGTTTTTTTTTAACAGGTGACTACATTTATTGGACATGGCAACAAGAAATGATGGAAGTGGGGACTCTGATTACCCCTACAGCATTTGGAGCTCAGGCTTTTTTAATCGGAAGCGGCGAAATCATCTTGCAAAGTCCTGATTACTCATCAGGGTTTCAGTTGGGTTTAGGGTATGGTCTCAAGGGAATGGATGATTGGATCGTATCTACTGAATATACATGGTATAAAAATTCAGACACCTTGACAAGCACAGCTTCCTCTTCTCAAATTTTAGCAGTTTCTACTACGTTGATTCCCTATATACAAGGGAGTACGCCGGGAGTGTTACTTGCAGATCAGCTGAAAACAAAAGCTCGCCTTACTTATAATGCTGCGGACCTGCTTTTGCAAAGACCGTTTTACTTCGGAAGAAAACTTACTGCGGATCTGATGGTGGGGCTTGAGGCTCTTTGGATCGATCAGAAATTTACAGCAACGGGCTCCGATTTATCCTTTGTTGCAGCGGATGCGTTTGTTGCGACTGCTGTAGATGGATCCTTTAACTCTACTAGTAAGCAAAAGTCTTGGGCGCTTGGGCCTAAGTTTGGCCTGAACTCACACTGGCTTTTAGGATATGGGATTAAGATTATGGGTTCAGCTTCTTTGAGCGCTCTTTACACTCGTTATACTACGCTCAGTACTTCAGTGACAGGAGCGGTCTCCAGCACTTCTTCTGCGAATTTACATACCAACCAGAAGAAGAACTATAATACGGTAAATCCTATTGCAGAGGCTTCTTTGGGTTTAGGATGGGGATCTTATTTCTGTGACGATAGTATCCATTTTGAGGTTTCTGCCGGATATGATTTTAAATTGTTTTGGAATCAAAATGTAGTGAACACACTTATAAACAGCAATGGATCTCCCGGAAATATGTCTCTTCAAGGGTTGAATATCCAGGCTCGATTTGATTTTTAATACAGCGAGGAAGACGTGCCCCAAAACAAACTTATAGCAGCTCTTATCGTCCTAGGTTTTACGGCAGGGGAAGCAGATGAAGTAGGCCTATATAACCAAAGCGCGATGGTCAGCTGCCAAAATAGCTGGGATATTGTATTTGATGCGGACTATATCTATTGGGTATGGCAGCAAGATAGGATGGATGTAGCAACGCTTGCTACACCGAATCTTGCAGACGGCGCTCTTTTCTTAAGTGGAACAGAAGAGATCGTATTTCAGACTCCAGGCTTTGCTTCCGGTTTTCAAATAGGGCTTGGATGCAATTTCCATGGGATGGATGACTGGCGCTTTAAAGCAGACTACACCTGGTATGAAAACTCAACGAGTCTAAGAACAAGACCTGCAAGTGGACAGTATGTGGCTGTTTCTTCTAATTCGATCCATACTCCGGGTGGACTCTCTATCGGTCTTCTTCTTTCTGGAGATTTAAAGACCACTGCTAAACTCCACTACAGTGAGCTTGACACAGTTTTACAAAGGATCGCTTATCAAGGCAAAAGCCTTACCACAAGATGCTCGATGGGTCTTAAAACCCTTTGGATCGATCAATATGGGACATCTAACGGATCTCGTCTTTTTTTTATTGGGGAGAATATTCCGTTTGCCGTTCCGTTAAGTGGATCTTTTCAAACGACGAGCACTTTGAATTCTTGGGGAATTGGTCCTGTATTTGGTCTTCAGTCAAACTGGCTTTTAGGGTATGGCCTTCGCATAGAAGGCAATTTGAGAGGAAGCCTTTTATACACGAGCTATACGACATTGAAATTCACTGTGACAGGACAGATTACAAGCTTAAGCTCTACCGATCTGATCTTAAATCAGCCTCATCACTATAATACAGTGTGTCCTGTGCTAGAAACCTCTTTAGGCCTTGGCTGGGGATCGTATCTTTGTGGTGACAATTTTTACCTAGATCTCTTTGTCGGCTATGACTTTAATACGTATTGGAGCCGTACGATGCTTGATGCCGTAAGGAAGAATAACGGAGCCCCAGGCAATATGCATTTGCAAGGACTGAACGTCCGTTTCGGAATCGATTACTAGGCTTTTGGAATCAAAAATAGCAATTGATGAATGTCTTTAAGCCACAAAAGCGTTTGCTTTTGTAGCTGCTCTAAAATAAAAAACCATCCAAGACAAAGAAGCCCAAGTCCTATCAAAGACTTTAGGGACATCCCTAAAAAGACGATTTGGACTTGAGGTGCGAGCCTGTTTGCAATCCCTAAAAACACTTCTGTCATCAAAACAGCCAAAAGGGCAGGAGCTGCAAGTTGAATAGACAAAGCGAACAGCTTTGTTGTAACGCCCATGACAACTTGCCAAAATGGAAGTTTTAGAGAAAAGAAAAGAGGATTGATGAACGAATCTATCGGAAGCAGAGTGTAAGAGGTGATGAGACTGTTAAAGAGAATGAACAGCCCTCCAATAGTATAAAACATCACAATGAGAATGTAATTATATAAATTTCCGATGGGAGATGTTTGCGCTTGGCTGAAAGGATCGCTCACTTGTAAAGAGGAGGATCCTCTTACAAAGTCGATGATCACACCGGCTGATTGCGCAAACTGAAAAGGGATGCATACAAAAAAAGCGATGACGAACCCTATGAAAAATTCTTTCACGGCATAGAGAATTAAAAGAAAGTTGTATTCAAGCACGGTCTGGCTTGTCATGGCAATATGGGGCAGTAAAATAATGCTAAAAGAGATCATGAGTCCCATTTTAACAGGAGAGGGAAGTTTGGCTCCAAGAAAAGGAGCTAAGACAACAATCGGGGCTAAGCGGAACAAACTCAAAAGAAATAAAGACAAAAGGGCAATCGGAGACATCTGATAGACATCGCTAAAAAACTGCAGATATTCTTTTCCGGGACCCATGGTTCCTATCTTTTAGTAGCTAGACCACTTTGAAAAGTTCATAAAAATGTTACTTGTATATTGCATGATCTGAGAGCTAAGCCAGCCGCCAAGAAGCATCAATGTTAAGATAACGGCAACGAGCTTTACCATAAAAGAAAGAGTTTGCTCTTGGATCTGAGTAGCTGCCTGAAAAACCGCTACAAAAAGTCCGAGCATAGTACTGATCAAAATAGGCGGAGCAGAGAGTAGTAAAATGAGAAGAAGCGCTTGGTAGCTGAGTTGATAAACTTCTGCACTAAACATAAAAAGATCCTCTTAAAAAATTACCTAAACGACAGAACAAGCCCTTGGATGATTAACGTCCATCCATCCACCATTACAATCAGAAGAAGTTTGAGTGGCAAAGCAATGGTTAAGGGTGAAAGCATCATCATCCCCATAGCGAGCAAAATATTAGAAGTAACTAGATCTATCACAAAAAATGGCAGATAGATCAACACTCCAATTTCAAAAGCAGCTTTTAGCTGCGATGTGATGAATGACGGAACAACCACAATGAAATCGCCAGGCTTTAATGACGCTCTATACTCTTCTGGAAACGATTTGTAGGCGAGTTGATAGAAGCTAGAGATGTGTTTTGCAGAGGAGTTTCTTTGTAAAAAGTGTTTAAGCGGTTCTTTTGTCGCTTCTGCAATATCAATTAAATACTGAGCCGATGCACCTGAAAAAAGCTCCTGAGGAGCTTTCATCTTCATCGTATCCTCTCCTGCTTTGAACATAGCAAGAACAGTAGGTGCCATAACATAAACAGCCATCAAAAGAGCAATCCCATTGAGTACTTGGTTTGGCGGTGCCTGCTGAACACCAAGGGCGTTTCTTAGCAAAGAAAGAACAACGACCACTTTAATATACGATGTCAAAAGCATCACAGCAAACGGTAAAACAGAAAAGAATGCTAAGACAGTGAGCTGCGTAAGAACAGATGGCGTTGGAGCGCTTGCAGCTTCTGCTGCCCACGAGCTTCCCGGAGATAAAAACAGCAAAAGCAAAAGTACAAAAAAGGTTCCTACACGAGAAGGTTGTATTTTTCTGCCGGAAGGTACTACTGTAGGCGACGTCGCTTGCATGAATAATTCCTTACAAAGATGTTTAAAATTCTTTGTATACTATTTGCTTTTTTAACGCTCAAGAAAAGCGAAGTTTTTTACATGGAAAAAAATGTCATCTCGCTCATATGCTGGTTCTTTTATTAAATCGGTCAATAAAAAATATTATGTATAATTTTGGAAAAACAATTTTCTTTTTTGTTTTTATTGCGTTTGTTGTTTTATTTGAATTAAAAGCTGATGCCGTAAATTGGGACATTCCTTCGCATGTTCGAATTGAGTTGGCTAGGGAGAGAGGTGCATCTCCACTTGTCTATTACTTTAGTAAACCTGAACTTGCTGAGAAACCATATCCCATCTTGATTCTTTGTGATGGCTCGACTTCTAAAGACCTTCGAAGTGCGTTCTATATCTGGAATTATTTCTTTGATAAGATCCAATCTCTTCAAGTTGGATATTTAACGGCTGAAAATTGGGGAATAGATGGCAATCGTACCAATGAAGAGGCATTTTGGACTCACTATACACGCTCTCAAAGACTTGAAGATCACTTAAAAATCATTCGCTATTTAGAAGAAAATCCCCCTTTGGGATGGAATGGGAAGTTCATTTTTATCGGAGTTTCAGAAGGAGGCCCACTTGTTACGGACTTATCTATTCTTTGTCCGAATACTTTAGCAACAGTCAATTGGGTCGGAGCTGGAGATTGGTCCTGGTCTGATGAGCTGTGGGCCTGGAAACAAAGTTCTATTTGGATGCGACTTTATGATGCGCTACCAAGATGGATCCCCTTTTCTTCGGATATTCCAGCCACTCGCAAAGAATATGACGCCCTTGTTCAACAGATCATAGAAAATCCTACGCCGAACCTTTCAATGGCAGGAATGACCTATCTTTATCATGCGGATGCATTTTTAAAACCACCGATCGACTATACTAAGATTCATTCTCCGTTTTTAGTTGTAGGAGGAACTGAAGATAGTATAATCAGTTCTTGCGATCAATTTGTTCAAAAAGCTCGTGAAGCAAGAGTTCCGATTACCTATTTCCGCGTCGATGGGATGGATCATTGGATCAGAAAACGACCAGATGTGATCGAGCAATCTTTTGAGTGGTTAAAGTTTCACCTTGTGTCAGTAGAGGAATCTCAGGAAGGAAAAATTTGAAAATTCCCTATCGTTAAATTTTAGTGCACATTATACTGTGCGCATAATATAATGTTCACCATAAAAGAAGCATTATGGTAAAGATAAGAAAGACCCCTGAATTTGATGATTGGCTATCCAATCTGACCATAAAAGAGCAGGCTCAGGTTGAAGCTCGCCTTTATCGAATAGAAGCCTTTGCTCATTTTGGAGATTGTAAACCTCTTCAAGGGACAGACATCGCCATCTCAGAGCTTCGTTGGAAAAATGGACGGCGTGTATATTTTTATAGAGATGGAACGAGTAGTATACGGATTTTGTTAGGAGGGAAGAAAAATGACCAAAAAGAAGACATCAAAAAAGCAAGTGTTTTGCTTAGAAAGTATGCCTGTTATAAAGAGTAAAAAAAAATCTGCTTCTTCTGCTCATAGCCCTGGCTCTTTTTTCAGATCTCATGAAAAAGTTGCTGCAGCGCTTTTGCAAAGCTTAGAAGAGAATGATGCTGAGGCATTTTTAGAAATCTTGGACGCATACCTTAAAGTAAATCGTACAAAAGTGGCTAAAGAAGCTAACTTGTCTAGAACTACTGTACAAAATGCTTTATCGAAAAAAGGAAATCCAACTATCCGCACCATTGCTAAAATAGTGCATCAAGCAGTGGCGTAACAATCGCATTAATTCATGTATCTTTGAAAAGCTTTCTCTAAAGCCTTCCATTGATTTTCAGCGCTTGCGTTGATGATTCCGCTTTCTGTTTCTATGAGGCATCCACCGGGCTCGATGTCTGCTCGTTCTTGAACTCCTAAGAATTGGAGCTGCTCGAAGATTTCTTTGATCTGAGGTTTGTGCTCTTCTAAGATGTCTTTATCAGCTTTGTTGACAAAGATCGTAATGCGATGGTTTTGTTTGATGGGAGCGAGAGCTTGCATGACAATATCGACAATGGTTTCTGGATGGAGCTCTAATTCTTTATTCACAATTTTCTTAGCAGCTTGCAGGGCGAGCTTTAAAATGCTGTTTTGTGTATCGCTGTAGATCTTTCTTCCATGCTTTTCTAAATCGATGAAGTGTTTGTTCAAAAGATTGAGCCCTTCTTGAAACCCTTCTTCTTTGGCTTGCTGGCGGAGAGTTTCACACTCTTCTTCTACTTCTTTTCGTTTTTTTTCTGTCTGCTCAATGGCTTTTGCTAAGACTTCATGAGCTTCTAAAAGTTCACTAAACTCATGCGCTGGAATGATCTTTTCAGAGGAGCTGAAGTGAAGGTCGCCGGAGAATAGATAAGAAAATAGTTTTTTCATGAGGGGACCGGAGGTTTAATTGTAATTTTTTGAACAAAGGAAATAGCATCGAGTACCTGCTTAGATAGATACGTATAAGCTCTGACGTGCTCTAAACTTTTGCAAAGAGAAGAGAGCGTAGCAGCATCGTCCATTTCCATTTGATGTTTAACATACCAAATAAAATCAGGACTTTCAGGATAAAGAGCTTTGCCTAAACGATTAAGTCCTCTTTGGAAAAGAAGGGGAAGAAGCGTCTCTGCTTTTCCATCCCAACGGGAGATTTCAAGCTTTTTGAAAAGAACAGGTTCTTTTTTATGAGCAAGGGATTTTAAGTAGACTTCTTTTTCTTTCGGAAAAATAGAGTAGATCTTTTTGAGCTGCGTGCTGTCGATGATCTGTTTGAGCTCGACTGCTAAATCGTGTAGTCCCAAAAGTTCAATACTCAAACGAAGATCAACAGATGAAAGATCTAAAAGAGGTTTTAAGGCAGTTTTAGCAAGAGCCTCTACTGGAATTAAATCTTCTGCGTCCGTTAGTAAAAACCTGGCCATTTTTTCTTTGAAAAACGTCCCCGCAGTTTCTGTAAGAGTGACTAAAGGCATGGAACACTTAAGAGACTTTTTTAGCTGCTCAGCTTTAGTCTTATCTAAAGAAGAAAGAAAAAGACAGATCTCTTTTTCTGAAAACTGACGAAGAAAAGGAACGAGCCATGAAGCATGAGTCTTCTTTAACACATCACCTATTAGATCAAAACCTAAACTAATGTCGTGAGAAGGCGCTGAGAGATTAAGGACAAGCTCTTTTTCTTTAGGCGAGAGAAAAGAAAAAAGCTCCTTTCTAGAGTCCCTTTTTCTTTTCTCTATGAATGTTCTGCAGACGAGCCTTCCAAGTTGTTTCATAAGGGCTCATTATCTTTATCATCTAGTTTATCAGACTTAAACGGCGCTGATTTTAAAAGCTGCTTCAGTCCCCCTTTCGTTTTTAAAGAAGGATACAGTTTCCAAATGAGCCACCCGGCGCAGATAGCAAATAAAAGTGCGCAGACAGAAAGGAAGAGAAAGAGCGTCCTAAAGCGAGAAGCTGAAGTTTTGCTCATCACAATAGACCAGATACTGACGTAGTCTTTGCCTTGCTCTTGCATTGTAATGTTTTCAGGCATTTGAGCCAGAGAGATGTCTGTAAATCTTGCTTTATCGGAGATCACAGTTACATCATTGAGATCAAGACCTGTAATGCTTCCGGAGACAAGACGTTTGATTTTTAGTACAAGGTGGCTGTTGGGATCATCTAAGATCCCTTGGTGTTTTACATAGACTGCTGCTGTGACTTTGCTCTGAGTAGCTTCTCCAGGGAGGCCACTTCCTGTAGATTCTGTGGAAGGGAAGGAGATCTGCACATCAGCATCGATGACGCCATCAATTTTACGGATGGTCGAAGCGATTTGTTCGGCAAGTCCTGCTTGGTAACGGATCTGTTCCTCTTTTTCAGAAGACATCAGGCCCTGCTTTGCAAAAAGGTCGAGTAAGTTGGTTCCTTTAAGTCTTGGCAGTCCATTTTGGTTTAAAATCGCCATAGCATCTGTGGCCATTTTTTCCGGAACAGTAATGCTCCATTTTACGCCGCCTTGACCGCCGCCGGGACCAGCAGAAGCCGACTGAGTCTTAGAAGAAGCAATCCCCTTGCTTGCTAGAAAAACGATGATTTCATTCGCTTGCCGCTCTTCTAAGTTACTGACGATCTCTGTATTTTTATCACAACCTGTTAAGAGGAAAAGTGCAAAAAGTAAAGAAAAAATACGATAAACCATAGAAGGTCTAAGCAGGGAAATAGGCGAGCGCGTCATAAATGTCCTTTTCTTTTAGCTTATAGCCGATGAATGGATTTTGGAATAACTATTTTGATGTAGTAGCGTATTTAAATCATTTTGGAGAGTTTTAATGTCCCATAAACTGTGTAGGGTAAGCCCCAAATTTTGAGTCGTTTTCTTCCATTCAGGTGCAGGTTCTAATAAAGTAAGAGTATCTGAAACAAAGACATCTCGGTTTTTAAAAGCCTCTAAGGTAGAGGCTAGTTCTGAAGAAAAGGAGGAAGAGGCATTAATTAGTAGGGCTGTTTGACCGGCCTGTATGAACTCTTCCGTTTCTAATGAGAGGAAAAGAGGGATATTATACATGAGAGATAAGTGAGTAGCTAAAGGCACAGAAAAAAGTTCAAGAGGATAGAGGAAGTCATAATGCAAAGAAGAGATCATAGGCTCAAAAGCTTTTGCGAGCGAGGAGAGGAGATCAGGACGAAAGGAAAGATAATGTGGATCGATGGCAAGAGGGGTTTCTTTCAATGTTTTTGCGAGGTACAGCTGCTCTACAAGGGGATTTAGCGACATGAAGAAACGCCTCTTTTTAAGGTTTTATTTTATGGCCTGTTAGATTGCTAAGACCATCATAAGCTGCGTATTTATAGAGGTCATGCAATGTTGGAAAGTTAAACACTTTGCCAATCACGTCATAAAGGGTCTGCTCTGACTCTACAAGCTCAAGCCCAAAGTGAATGATCTCTGTTGCGATGTGACCAATGATATGTACTCCACAAATTTTTAAATCCCCTTTTCGAAAGATGATCTTCATGAAACCACTTTGGGCTCCCATGATCTTTCCTCTTGCCATGTCAGCGTAGCGGGATCTACCGCAGCAATAAGGGATTTTTGATGCGATCATCTCTTCTTCTGTTTGTCCTACCATAGAAATTTCAGGGATCGTGTAGATGCCGTAGGGAAAGTGGGAAGGAAGATGTTGCAGATCTTGCGTTTGAAAGATGTGAGCAACGGCAACTCTTCCCTGGTCCATGCTCGTACTTGCAAGGGAAGGGAATCCGATGACATCACCTACTGCAAAGATGTGAGGAATATTGGTGCGGTACTGTTCGTCAACAGCCAAGGTTTCTCTCTTGGCCATTTTAAGACCGATCTTATCACAGCCAAGAGCTTTTGTGTTGCCGCTGCGACCTGCCGCAAAGAGATACATGTCAGCTTTTATCTCTTGGCCATTTTGAAGCCTGATCTGCAAAGGAGCTTCTTGATCTTTAGGGACCTCTATCTTTTCAACGCTTGTATTGAACAGGATCTCAACCCCTTCTTCTTGCATCAAAACAATAAGACTCCTGGCGAGCTCTTGGTCGATCTGAGGGAGGATCGTTTGTTTATCGTGGATGAGATAGACTTTTGTTCCCATTGTTGCAAAGATCGTTGCATATTCACATCCGATGACACCCGCTCCTACGATACAAAGAGATTTCGGAAGCCAATGGATGTGCAAAATGGAATCAGAGTCGTGAACTTTTATCCCATCAAAGGGGATGTTAGCCGGATGATATGGATACGATCCTGTTGCGATGATGATGTTTTTGCCGGTAATTTTTTGAGTAGGTGCTGAAGGGGAAGTGATGGATAGGGTGTACTCATCTTCAAACGTTGCAGTCCCCATAAAAATGTCAACGCCGTGGCGGATGAGATTTTCTTTGATCTCTTCCGCAACAGATTCTGTTACGTAATTTTTTCGATACATGAAGTCTTCTAAAGTAGCCTTATGATGAAGGCTTCTTTCTATTCCAAAGACACCTTTTTCATTTTTTCCAGAAAAATAAAGGGCGGTTTCTTTCAGTGTTTTAGAAGGGAGAGTTCCTGTAACAACCTCAGCACCTCCAAAGACCGTGTGCCTTTCAATGATAGCTACTTTGTGTCCAAAGTAGGCAGCTTTAACTGCTGCTTTTTCTCCGGCAGGACCGGTGCCGATAACAATAAGGTCGTAGGTGGATTGCATAAGTTAAGTGCCCTCATGAAAATCGCATAATAGAAAATATAGTATTCTGTTGAAAGAAAAAAATACTAATAGGTAGTGTGAAGCGAGTCTCGTGCTAACAAGGGGTATTTTTAAGTGGAACTAGATCTTGAATTTCAAGCAGAAAAGCTGGTACAGAAGATCCACCATTATCTCATTACAATGATGGGAGTTACGGTACAAGAAGCTGATCCTGAAGAATTTTATAGAGCTTGCGCCCTGACCCTTCGAGAAGAGCTCATGATCAACTGGACAGCGACTGCAAAAACATATCGCAAGCAGCAAGTGAGAACGCTTTATTATCTATGCATGGAATATTTGCCGGGAAGATTTTTAGGTAATAACGTAACGAACCTCAGAGCCACAAAATTAATTCGCCGGGTTATGCAAAAGCTTGGAAGGTCTTTTGAAGAAGAGCTTTTTTATGAATCAGATCCAGGTCTTGGGAACGGAGGCTTAGGGCGACTAGCATCTTGTCTTTTAGATTCTCTTTCCACGCAGCAATATCCAGCGATTGGATACGGCCTTCGATACCAGTATGGAATTTTCGATCAAGAAGTTTGGGATGGTGTACAAATAGAAAGACCGGATCCATGGCTCTTGCATGAAAACCCTTGGGAGTTTCGAAGGGATGCCAGCGCTGCAACTGTTTATTTTTCAGGACAAGAGATTTCTACGAAAAATAAAAGAGAAGAAGAGGTCTTTGAGCTTTCAGATTATGAAGAGGTTAGAGCCCTTCCTTTCGATGTTCCAATCATCGGATACAAAGAATCAGGTGATTTCAACGTAAATACTTTGAGGCTCTGGACGACAAAGGAATCTCCTCGTAACTTTCAGCTTCAAAGGTTCAATGCAGGTCATTTAGATCAAGCAGGAGAAAACACCTCTTTAACAGACGTTCTCTATCCTAATGACAACACAGAGCTTGGAAAAAGATTTCGGCTGAAACAAGAATTTTTACTCGCTTCGGCATCGATCCAAGACATTATCTCCCACTATCTAAAACACTATCCTGACATGAGTTTTTTTGCTGACAAGGTAAGGATCCAGATCAATGACACACATCCGGCTCTTGTCATCGCAGAGCTCATGAGGATTTTACTTAAAGAACACGATTTTGTTTGGGGAGAAGCCTGGGATGTAGTTAGAACTTGTTTTGGTTATACCAATCATACGATTTTAAGGGAGTCGTTAGAGGAGTGGAACCAGACAAGAGTCAGAACCCTGCTTCCCCGCCAATATAGAATCATTGAAAGACTCAATCAGGATTTTTGTACGGCGGTTCGTAAAAAATTTCCAGGAGATGAAGAAAAACTCCGCCGGATGTCTTTTATTGAAGGAGGGCAAGTAAAAATGGCCCACCTAGCGATTTACGGAAGCCAAAGGGTCAATGGAGTGGCAGCGCTGCATTCAGAGATCTTGAGAAAAGTTCTTTTTAAAGACTTTGATGAGATGTACCCAGGCAAGTTTACAAATGTCACAAATGGTGTCACACAAAGACGCTGGCTTCTTCACTGCAATCCGCTTCTTGCCGAGTTTATTACAAAGCTTATTAGCAAGAAGTGGATTACGGATTTTCGTGTGGTTAGAGAGCTTTCTAAGTTTGCAGATGATAAAGCTGTCCTTGAAGAGTTCTTAAAAATTAAAAAAGAAAACAAGACCATCTTAAAAAACTTCCTGTCTACTCAAAATCCGATACGCGACTTTAGCGGTCGCGTTCTTGGCTTCACAGAGCCCTTGGGTGAAGAGGCTATTTATGATGTTCAAATCAAAAGAATCCATGAGTACAAAAGGCAGCTTTTGAATGTTTTGCATGCTTTGATGCTTTATTTTGAGCTGAAGGAAAACTACGACGCTCGTAAAGTTAAAAGACAGATTATTTTTGCCGGCAAAGCGGCTCCCGGCTACGAAGTGGCTAAAGAGATCATCCAGCTCATTTACATAGTTGCAAGGAAAGTAAACAATGATCCGGCTGTTAACTCGAAACTGCGGATTATCTTTATTGAAAATTACAATGTTTCTAAAGCCGAGCTAATCATCCCTGCTGCAGATCTTTCTCAGCAAATCTCAACAGCCGGCATGGAAGCTTCAGGGACAGGGAACATGAAGCTTACAATGAACGGCGCTCTTACAATCGGTACTGAAGATGGGGCGAACATTGAAATGCATAAAGAAGTCACGAGTGAATGGTGGCCCTTTTCTTTTGGTAGCTCTGCGCAGGAAATCGAAGAGCTTCAAAAAACGAACTCTTATAATTCTTGGAGTATCTACTCACAAGATTCACGTATTAGACAGGTTATGGGAGCTCTTAAGGGAGATCTGCTCACAGAAAATGAAGAAGAGAGACAAACCCTATCCCACTTACACGATATCCTGTTGAATGAGCAGTCAGCAGAACTAGGAGATCGTTACTTCATTTTAAAAGATCTCATGAGCTATTACGAGACTCAGAAAAAAGTAGAAGAGCTCTTTTTGGATCCGCTCAAATGGGCTAAGTACTGTATCCATAACATAGCAGGCATGGGCCTTTTTTCAACTGATGAGTCGATCCATAACTATGCTCGTGAAGTTTGGGGTTTAAAACCTTGTCCCATAGATCCTGCTTATTTAGAAGAAGTCAGAGCTTCTTATAGTGAGCACGATAAATGCAGAATCTTGCCAAACGGAGCTTAAGTCTCTGAGACCAGCAAGTATTTAGTGTATACGGAGTCTAGTAGCTTGCGATTGTCTGCAGAAGTTCTAGGATTGTTTAGATGCTTTGCAATCAAGGCAGGCAGCAGCTCTCCAAAGTCGTTAGCGACATTTGGATCGATCTTGAAGAAAAGCACAAGAAGGATTTGTTTTAGAAATAGAACTAGCTCTTTATCTGTAAGAGGCTTGCGTAATTCATTTAAAAGAGAAACGTATTTGGATTGCATGCCTTTTTTTTCTAGAAACTTAAAGAACTGAAGGTCTTCGAAGGTAAGATAAGGATCAGTTAACAAGGTAACCGAACCAGGCATAAGGAGTTCAAGATCTTCAAAGGTGAGGTATGATTTGGTTAACAGGGAAGTTGAATTCACCCTAGGCTTTTTTGAAAGTAAATGAACAATTGTTTCTGAAGAATCCTTTACTACAATCCGATCTTTGATTGAAGCCCGAGACAAAGTCTCAGGTTTTAGAGCTCTAAGAGCAAGGGATATAGAAGCAGTAGGGTTTTCTTCGTTGAAAGACCCATAAGAATTTTTCAAAGACAGCTCTGAAGGCGGAAATCTCGTTGTTATCAACTAGAAAGCTCCCACTTAGTTAAAAGTTTTTCGTAGTCCCCATTTTTTTTCATATGATCAAGAGCTTTGTTGAACTTCTCAATCAACTGAGGGGACTTCCCTTTTAACGTAATCAGCTTTAGAGATTCTTCGGTAAGTGGCTTTGACGCGACCTTAAGCTTTCTAAAGTACAAATGATTGACATACGCTGAGGCTGTTAAAGAGGGAAGAAGAGCTGCTTGAATGTTTCCAGCAACTAAATCATTTAAAGCATCAGGAATAGTGTCATAAGTATGAATAAGGATCGTGGGATCCTTTTCAAGAAGCAATACTTCTGGACTTCCAGATAGTGCGCCGACTGCTTTTTCAGACATTTTTTCAAGTGATGCATCTGAGCTTTGCATCGGGACAATAAGTACTGGTCCAAGTTCTAAAAAGGACTCTGAGAAAGAGTAGAGATCTTGGTTGAAATTATAGGGATGTAAAGAAGTTAAGACCCCTTGGTATTTCCCCCCCTTAAGTCCTTCAAGAAGAGAATCCCAGTTTGTATTTAAAATGGAGAGTGAGATTTTTTCTTGTTTAGAAACTTCAGTGAGAAGCTCTGTTACAAATCCCAAAACGTTATTTTGTCTATCTTGAAAATTAAGAGGGGCCCAAGAAGGATCTATCGCAATTTCATATTTTTGAGAAGAAGAAGGGGATCCACATCCTGCAAGAAAAAAAAGGCTACAAAAAATAAAAAGTTTGGCAAACATTTTAAAAGCTCTCTACTGTATTCTATCACGATCAATATAGCAAAAAAAAGAGTAGCTTCACAATGTCTAAAATGAAAACAGCGCTTTTGGTGATCAATTTTGGAGGGCCCCGAGATTTGGATGAGGTGCCTGATTTTTTAGAGGCCCTTTTAACGGATAAAGATGTCATTCGTACGCCCTTGCCCGGATTTCTTCAAGATCTCTTTTTTAAAAAGATTGCTCGCAAAAGATCAGTCAGAGTGGCTAAAGACTATGGAATGATCGGAGGAAAATCTCCTATCTTCGAAGATACGGAGTGGGTAGGATCTTCTTTAGGAGAAGCGATGCAGCTTCCCACGATCTGCTTCCATCGCTATTTAAGAAAGACACACAAAGCATTTATAGAAAAGATTAGCCTACTTGATGCAGAGGAGATCTTGGTCTTTCCTCTCTTCCCACAATTTAGCTATGCAACAACTGGAAGCATTGCAAGATGGTTTTGTAAAAACCTATCTTCTTCTATTTGTAAAAAATTGAGGTGGATTCCTTCATACCCCACCCATGAAAAGTATGTGGAAGCTTTTACTCAAAACACAAAAGAGTTTTTAGCAGAAAAAAAGCTAAAAGAAGAAGAAACAGTTTTGCTATTTTCTGCGCATGGACTCCCGGAGAGTTTTATTAAAGAAGGGGATCCGTATCAAAAAGAGTGCGAAGCCTCTTTTCAAAAGATCTCGTCGCACTTTCCTAAAGCTTCCTCTCTTTTAAGTTACCAATCAAAGTTTGGAAGAGCTCAGTGGATCACGCCTTCAACAATAGATATGTGTAATCAAGTTAAGAATTGGATTGGAGAAAAAAAACACATCGTGTTTCTTCCTTTAAGTTTTACTTCTGATCACATTGAAACTCTTTTTGAAATCGAGCAAGAGTATTTAGCTCCTCTTAAAGAAGCTGGATACTCAGCTCATAGGTGTCCTGCTTTAGGACGAAGAGAAGATTGGGTTCAGGCTATGAAAAGCATCCTATCAGAGGATTCAAAAGTAAGAACCTGCTGCTTAATTCGTCGTTAGTCTTTATATATCTAATAAGTAATGGTTTAAAGTGTCAGCGTCTTTATTGATTTACTCTATTTACTTTCTAAATTCATGAAAAAGTGACAGTTTTGTCACTTTTTGATGAAAAATGGCTAAGCTGAAAATCAAAAAATGGATTAGGGTCCCTATTTTAAGATCCCTTTACCGGAAAGGTTTTGATATCAAAAGAGGTAATCGTGCGGTTTTTTTGGCTCCAAAAAGAAGCCCTTTTCTTTAGAAATGAATGAAATTGGTTAATTTTGGCTGCAAAAGGACAGGTTTATCTTAGGCAATATCAAATCGCTTCTTCTCGATGTGCTAATGCAGCTGCTCTATCTGAGATCTGTATTTGTACTGCATTTTCAATGATTTGAGTGATCATTAGAAGCTCTTCTCGATTGAGAAAGTCATTATGACTTTTGTTCGAAAGAGAAATGAGTCTTTTAGTCTTTTTAAAACGATCGAATTCCCTTTGATTACAAAAAGCTTCAGCTAAGCTGGCTCTTGCTGTGATGGCACCGTCATTACGAACTCGAATTTTTCCGTGTTGCCCTATTTTTTCGGTTGACTGTAAGATGAGCTCATGAGCTTTAAGCTTTTTAGAAGCAGTTTCTGTATCCATGTTCCATCCAAGGAATTCGACGAGCTTTCCCGCCCAAGGCCCCATGACGTCTGTCGCTGCTTTACTTAAAGTTGAAAATGTTCTGTCTTTGACAAAGACATAATTGATGTCGGGATCAAGCGTATGGGAATCTAGTCCTAAAGCTTGCGCAGCTCCACCTAAAGAAAATCCATGACCTATGATTGTCTTTGCACCAATTCCAGCTCCTTTATCTTCTAAGAAGCGAAGCATTGCCTTATACGTTTTAGCGATCGTTTCAGGTAGGGGAGTTCCTTGACTTGCCCCAACGCCCGGATAATTGAATACAAGAACATTGGCGTCTAAAGAAAAGGCCAATTGCTTTGCATCTGAAAAATAGGGCTTATGTGATTCATAGATTTGACCATTGCCATCAGACAAAAGGATCCATTTGCCATTTTCAGCGGTGGAGTTTCTTACAATGAGCATTGCATCAATTGTCATGCCATCAACATCAATGGAAATTCTTTTATACTTCCAATTTGAATCAGTAATAGTCCGCCCAGCCTGAAGCATCGCCATTATGAACATGTTTTGCATTTGAACATTGAGATTTTCTTGACTTCTATAGAAGGTAAAATTGGATAAAAACCCGTTGCTTACGGGGACGATGATTTTACTGGCGAGCCGCTGAAGGACTCGATAAGGATAAGTCACAATCGCATATAAACAGGAAAAGATTCTTTCGGCGACCGTTTGGGTTTTTTCCTCAGTTTGGTAGCGATAGGAAATTTCAGGTAAAGCGGTATCGGACGCGCATTCTCTATTTAGTTGCTCTATGTATTGATCATTCGGTCTTTTACAAAACCCAAGGTGATTTGGATGAGATAGTGTTGTCATTAGAGATTGCCTCTCCTGCTTTCTAAGATGCCTCTAATTGTGTCCCTCAAGACACAAAATGTATCAGAAGAAAGTGAATCGTCATGATTCTCCGGAATCGCAATGACTTTTGTTTTTACTAATTTTTTTGGAGAAGAGCAATTTTGATTTTTTAAGATATGATAACCTAGCGTTTCTTCCTTTCGAAGTAGCCCATCATCGATAAGAAAATCAGGGTTTAATATTAATCTCGCAGTTTCTACAGCGCCTGTATGCAAGAGGACTTCATGGGCATTGAGTAGTTGCTTAGAAGAAGAGAGTGTATCCATATTCCACCCGCAAAGTTCAAGAATTTTTCCTATCCAGCTAAGTTTTAGATGAATTCCTTCCCAGATATAGGTTACGTGAGAGGCCGCTTTAGACAATTCAGAGGCGCTGCGGTCTTTAATGAAAACGTAGTTAATGTCTTTTTGCAGTTCATAGTCTTTTAAGGCTTCTCCTTGAACATTACCCCCGAAGCAATATCCCAGGCCTATGATTGTACGAGCCCCGATTCCTTTTTCTTTATTTTCTAGAAAACGGAGCATTGCTTGATAAGTTTTAGCAATTGTTTTTCGAGTATAATTTCCTTTGGTTGCTCCAACTCCCGGATAATTAAATATCAAGATATTTGCATTCAAAGAAAGAGCAAGTTTTTTGGTGCAAGTAGTATAGGCTCTATGCAGTTCATAAAAGTCGCTTCCGGCATTTGATTGCAGAATCCATGTGCCATTGTTAGCCAAAGATTTTCTTACAATCAGCATGGCATCAATGGTCGAACCATCCATCGCAATAGAAATTCTTTTATATTTCCATGTCTCTGGCCGTGAAGGGATTTGTTCCGGACTATATTGACATGTATCTTGATAGAATTTGCGTATTCCACCTTGATCGTATTCAGGATCCAGATCAATTCTTTTCTCTGTAAACGCTTCTTCTGGTAAGTCGCAAGTGGGGATTTTAATGCATAGCCCTGTAATCCAGTGAATGAATTGATAAGGTAGGGAAACTAGAGAGTAAAAAGAGGAAAAGATCCTTTCAGCGACTGTTTGAGTTTTTTTCTCAGTTTCATAGACATATGAGATGTCAGGCAGGGCGCTATGAGAAGAGCATTCTCTTTGTAGTTGGTTTGTATAGTCCTCATTTGGTTGGTCAAGAAAGTCAAAATGATTTATTATCACGCTTTATCCTTAAATAAGTTAATTAATGAAATTATAATCTATTTTCGTAATTAATGGAATATTAACTTTTTTGTATATGAGATCGTGAAATGTTTATTTGAACTGATCCGTCTGGTTGTAAATCTAAATTTTTAATTTGAGCCTTAAGCCCCTACAAAGAACTGGTGGAAGACGGTTCTTAGAAGATAAAAAATAAAGATACTCATTACGGCGCTCGAAGGGATCGTAATCACCCAAGATAGTATAATTTCTTTGAGCATTCCAAGGTTTAAGGCTCTCATGCCTCTAGCAAGCCCTACCCCTAAAACGGCGCCTACAAGGCAGTGAGTGGTAGAAATTGGAAGGCCTAATTTGGAGGCGAGGAGGATGGTTGTTGCAGCCCCAAACTCAGCACAAAAACCTCTTGTAGGAGTGAGCTCAGTAATTTTTTTACCAATGGTCTCAATGACCCTCCAGCCCCAAGTAGCAAGACCTATGACGATACCAAGTCCTCCAAAGGCTAGAAGCCAAGAAGGCACCTGAGCAGAATCGGAAATGGCCCCATTTTTAATGACATCTAAAACGGCTGCCACAGGACCGATGGCATTCGCTACATCATTCGCTCCGTGAGCAAAGGCGATGAAACAGGCGCTTAAAATCTGTAGATAGACGAAGGCGTTTTCAACGACAGTGTATTGAGAGGTTCGATCAGCCAAAGTTGTTTGTTTGCGAAGGCGGTGAGAAAGATCTCTGACTTCAGCAACGAGATTAGAGACGGTGTCGTGAGTAGCATCGGCGGTAGAGGATTGCACTCTTTGCAAATGTTTGATAGCCTTTTCTAAGCTGATGACATTTTGGGGACTTACAGTCGAGGGAGTTTCAGCGTCGTTATCCGGAACCTTAACCTTTTGAATAAACCAGTAAGAAATGCCAAAAGCAACCGCACCTACAAGTAGGGAAAGAAGAAGAGCTTGGATGAAGGTGAGAGAAAGGTTTAAATTTTCAAGGCCATTGAAAAGCATGCTAAGTGTAAAGACGGCAAAGACAAGAAATACAAGCCACGGGAATAGTTTTTTTGTCGCAACAATCGGATTCATGGCGTAGAGGATTTTCTTTTGCAGTATGCTAAAGATCAAATAAGCAAAAAGAGCGCTAAGGCCTGGAGAAAGAACCCAGCTTATGCCGATAGAGATAGTTTCTTCCCAATGGATTGCTTCTGTTCCTCCAATGACAACACCAAAGCCGATAATGGCTCCAACGATTGCGTGGGTTGTGGAAACTGGCCATCCGCAATAAGAGGCGATCTGGAGCCAAGCACCAGTTCCGAGGAGTGCTGCGCACATCCCGAGGATTAGAAGGGTCGGATCTCCAATAAAAAGATCGGTATCGATGATCCCTTTTTGCATCGTCTCCGAAACGCTTCCTCCTACAAAAAAAGCTCCGCAGAATTCTAAGACAGCAGCAATGCAAACAGCTTTACGTAAAGTCAGGGCTCCCGATCCTACAGAGGTTCCCATAGCGTTAGAGACATCGTTAGCTCCGATGTTCCAAGCCATGTAAAATCCAACGGCTAGAACGAGAATAGTAAAAAATAAGGATGCGTCCATTCTACTCTTATTTTAGTTCTAAAATCATACGAATTCTATTTGCGAGTCTTTCTGAGTGTTCAGCTAGTAAGCCGATTTCTTCTAAAACTCGTATCCAAAGATAAAAAGCAGGGGCAGAAAGCGCTGGAGAAAGAGAAAGAAGTTGCTTCATGATCTTTCTGTACGCTTGTCTTGTTTCATGCTCTTGAAAAGCAGTTTGCTCAACCAGGTTTTTTACCTTTTCAGCTCCGAGCCCTCCAAAGGAAGATTCGAGAAGCTCATCCATTTCTCCGATAACCTTTTTAGCAAGCCAAAAGACTTCTGTGCTTTTTTTATAAAACTCTTCTAAAAGAGGTTTTAGTTCGGTGTACATCTCAAGGGTTTTGAAAGAAAGTAAAAGACCTAGCTCTTCGGCTTTGTCAGCAATCTTGTCTTGGATCGATAAGATATCGAGAAAGTGAGATCTATCGATCGGAAGAAATAAGTTTTTGGGAAGATGATTGCGGATGTCTCTTTTTGTGATATCGGCTTCATGTTCTAGTTCTGAAAGTTCTTTAGAGAGTTTTTCAATTTTCTCCAAATCCATCTTAGGGAGAATGTCGAAAATAGCTGTTAGTTTTTCTACGCAGTTTGTAACCCGCTTCATGTGCGTCTGCAAAGGAGCGAAGGGGGATTTTCCAAAGAGTCTAGCGATAGTAAGCATAACTTAAACTTCCTAAAACAAGGGTGATGATCAAGTGTATCTGTAAGAGAGGTTTCTGTAAACCTTCTTTTCTATAGAAGCGGCTTATCACAGGGAGCTTTAAGTTGCAACAGAGTTTTATCTGTGATTTGCATATCATCTTCAAGTGTGACAGCTTCATCAATGGAGATTACATCACCACGTTTCAAATACTCAAATGCTTTTGAGTGTTTAGGATGATCTCCTTGTATTGTTGTGCCGAGAGTTTTCTTTCCGGCAACGCCGCAAAGAAAATATCTTTCACCGCGGAATGTGCTTACAGCGGGGCTTACGATTCTGTAGAGATTGTTTGCTAGCACTGGTGGGGTAAAAAGGGGTGATCTCAAGATGAGATACGACATTTTTAAAGAATTTAAATTGATGCTTGCAGCTCTTTGAATTTCTTTGATCATGAAAGGTTTGTCAACGAGGGGTCTTTGAGCAAAGCAAGGAGAGCTTCCGTGTTTTAAAGCGGGGCAATCACCTTTCCAAAGGCAAGGCGCCAAAATAGACATTTTGCGTCTTGCTACTTCATCTCTTAGTTTTAAGAACGAGCGGTTGACTTCAGTTTCTGAGTCTTCGACAATAAGAAGGTGTCCATCGGCAGATAGCAATGGCAGTAACTGATTGATGTAAGCTGTTTGATCTTCTAAAGAAGGGAATAAGCGAAACAGGCTGTATGATAAAATAATCAAATCCCAAGAACCTTGAAGAGAAAGAGATCTAAGAAATCTTGCGTCTCCCGGACGAATAGAGATGGGATATCCAAGATGCCCTGAAAGGTCAGCACCGTATTTAAGGGCTGTTTCATCTTTGCCGATAGCAAGAACTTCTGTTGCTCCATGTTGCAGAGCAGCTAATGAAAAAGGAGCACCTAAAGTTCCAAGATCTAAAACTCTAGAAGGTTTTTGTGGCAGCTCTTGGAGCAGGCTAAGGCCTTGTGCGTAGTGAAGAGGCCACTCATACATGAGGTAAGCGCCGAGAAGTTCCGGAGTTGAAATGTCTTTGGATTCTTTATAGGCAAGAACGTTTTCTACAAGAGTTCGAAACTCTCTTGTCATCAGTCTTTCAGCGGGTATTTCTTTAAGAGGTCCTAAGGGCAGCTTCATGAGCTTGCGCCATCTAGTAATCAAAAGAAGGTAAAGGTCATCCCAAAGAGGTTTGGGTACAGGGGGTCTTTTTTTCATGCTATTGTCCAAAAATCGACGCTTTATCAGCTTCTGTAAGATCTCGATAGGCGCCTTCAGGAAGATTCCCGAGTAGCAGGCCGCCAATTCGAATCCTTGTTAACTCCAAAACCTTAAGGCCTGTTTGTTCAACAAGAAGGCGAACTTCTCTTTTTTTTCCTTCGCGAACAACTACCTTGATGGTTCCGTTTCTGACTTTGGTGACTTTTACGGGCTGGACCCAGTCTCCATCGATTTCAACGCCCTTTGAAATTTGAACAAGGTGTTCGTGGAAAGGTTCAATATTTGTTTTGACAAGATATTCTTTTGTGATGTTTGCAGAAGGGTGGATCACCTTATTGGCAAAATGGCCGTCGTTTGTGACGATCAAAAGGCCTGTAGTATCGCGATCTAAACGCCCTACTGTAAAGAGTCTTTCAGGTAAGTCTCTGAAAAGATCTGATATAATTTTTTTAGTCCCAACCCGCGCATTCGAGCAGATGTACCCTTTAGGCTTGTTGAGGAGGAAGTAGAGTTTGCTCTCCTCTTGTGTAACTTTTTTTTTGTCTACGCAAATAGTGTCGGTTTCCCAAGAGACGAGAGTCTGGGGAGTCAGTACGATTGTTCCATTTACGGACACCTTGCCTGCGAAGATAAGCTCTTCAGCTTTTCTGCGGGAGGCGATGCCTGCCGCTGCAAGGGCTTTGCTGAGTCTT
Organism: uncultured Chlamydiae bacterium; assembly: GCA_903824495.1. Classification (GTDB taxonomy): domain Bacteria; phylum Chlamydiota; class Chlamydiia; order Chlamydiales; family Rhabdochlamydiaceae; genus CAIJXB01. The sequence continues at coordinate 27,981 of CAIJXB010000026.1, read as the reverse complement.
TTTTTTGTTTCCATAGCCGGAGATTATAAGCAGATGTGTCGATAAAAACAATGTAATAATAAATTTTAAGGGAATGGGCTAGAATCTCTTGGGAATTTTTTATATAAACACTGTATAATTCGGTTCTTAAAGTAAAGAGGCCTTATGTCAAAACTTATTTTGCTTCGTCATGGACAGTCTGTATGGAACAAATCTAATGTATTTACCGGATGGATCGATATCCCCCTTTCTAAAGAAGGTATCGAAGAGGCCGTGGAAGCTGGAAAGGTTTTATCTGATTGCAATGTGGACGTGATCTATGTGTCTACTTTGGTGCGTGCTGAAATGACCGCTTTTATTGTAATGGCCCAGAGCAATCTTAAAAAAATTCCTTACAAACAACATAAAGAAGAAGAAATTCAAGGGGATTGGTACCAGATGGGAATTTCAGAAAGCCTTGGTTTGATTCCTGTTTATGAAGCCTGGGAGCTCAATGAACGGATGTACGGATCACTGCAGGCCAAAAACAAACGAGAGACCATGGATGCGCATGGAGAAGAGCAAGTGCAGCTTTGGCGCCGTAGTTATGACGTTTGTCCTCCAGATGGTGAGAGTTTAGAGCAGACGGCGCAAAGATCGATTCCATTTTTTAAAGATAAGATCGTTGGTGATCTAGAAAAAGGGAAAGATGTCTTTGTGTGCGCTCATGGAAACTCTTTAAGATCTATTCTTATGCACATGGAAAAACTTTCTAAAGAGCAAGTGCTCAAACTTGAAGTTCCAACGGGCATTCCCATGATCTATGAGTATGGCGGGGGAACTTTTCAGAAGGTTGGTTGCTAACGTATGACAGATTCTCTTTATTTCGATAATCAAACAGCAACGAGGCCTTTTCCAGAAGTGCTAGAAAAATTCTTTAGATTTTCTAAAGAATATTGGGCCTGCTCTTCTTCAGCTCACTTCTTAGGTCAGCAACAAATCTACCCTTTGCAAAAAAGCATCGAAAGTCTTTTTGCTCAACTAGGGATGCAAGACCAAGATCAGCTTTTTTTCACAGCGGGTGGAGCTCAAAGTATCTACCAAGTGTTTTTAACGACGTATATGCAAAGAGCTAGAGAAACAGGGAAAACTCTTTTTCTTGTTGCAGAAACAGAAGAAGCAAAAGTTTTATCGATGTGTAAGCAGCTAGAGATGCTCGGATGCTCTTTCAAAACTCTTGCAGTGAATGCAAAAGGACAACTCCTTCCTGAAGTACTAGATGCTGCGATCACTCCAAGAACTGCGCTTGTGTCCCTTTCTTGGGCAAATGGACTTACAGGAGTTCTGCAGCCAATTGCAGATCTTGCTGAAGTGTGCAGAAAAAAAGGCGTGCTACTTCATGTCGATGCAAGTTATGTATGGGGTAAAAGCTTTTTCCGCTTTCAAGATCTAGGGGTCGATTTTCTAACTTTAGATGGATCAGTTATGCATGCGCCTAAAGAGACAGGTCTTACTATTGTAAAGGCTGGCTTTGGAGCGGAACCTTTGATTCCTGGAAAAGAGGAGCTTTCTACACCCTCTATTGCAGCTTTTACAAAAGCTGTTGAGATGATGCAAGAAAAGTTTGAGCACTACGCTATGGAAATTGCAAGGCTTCGAGATCGATTCGAGCAAGGTATTGTTAATGCATGTCCAAAAGCTCAAATCCTTTTTAAAGACGCTGATCGTTTACCAACGACAAGCGCTATTGCCTTCCCTCCGATTTTTTCTGAATCCTTATTATTCTTACTCAACACAAAAGGAATCTACGCTTCTTTAGGAGGCGGTAAATTCCAACCTCTTTCTCTTGTTTTAAAGGCAAGTGGACTTGATGAGAAAATTGCTTCTTCGGCTCTAAGCTTTTGTTTGTCTTATGACATGACCGAAGAAGACATCGATCAGGCAATAGAGATTATTACTGAATGTGTTAAACAGCTCCAAATGGTAGCAGGAGATTTTTTTAATGGATAAAAACCTTTCAAACTTTTTCTCTCCTTGGACGAAGTTCAGCCGTAAGTTAATGGATAAGATAGAAAGGCCTCGCTTTGCCGGACATTTTTCACCTGATGAAGCCAAAGCAAGAGGGATGCGTTTGGCTATTGGATCTTTTAAGCTACCAGGAATTGCTTTAAAGCTTTATTGGCTTGTCGATGAACTCGATGGCGTCATTGCCGATGCAAAATTTCATGCGATAGGTCCTGCTTCGCTCCTTGGAGCCGCAGAAGCTGCATCAGAATTTTTTATGAGAAAAAATTATGATCAAGTCACAAGGATCAGCGCTGATCTACTCGACAAGCATCTTAGAGATAAAAAAGAGCAAGAAGCATTTCCCAAAGAAGAATATTCGAGCCTCAATTGGGTGCTAGAAGCTGCAGAAGCAGCTTCCTTACAATGTATGGATATTCCTCTTTCTGATAGTTACGTTCCAACTCCCGTTCAATCTACTTGGGAAGGAGAGTCAAGACCTTATCCTAATTGGGATGGCCTCACTCCTAAACAACAGGTAGCTGTGATTGAAGAAGTCATTGCAACAGACATCCGGCCCTACATTGAGCTTGATGCCGGAGGGATAGAGATTGTAAGTTTGAAAGAAGGACGAGAGCTCATCATTGCTTATAAAGGAGCTTGCACAACTTGTTATTCTTCTATTGGTTCTACTCTGCAAGCAATCCAGCAGATCTTATCAGCGAGAGTTCATCCAGAAATTCGAGTCATTCCTGATAGTAGCTTTTTAGCCCATTAGCCACCTTCTTAGAGCGGTAAGATAGATCATCTGACATTCTTGTTTGAGGTCTTAAGAATTGAAGTAGATTACGGATTGAGGCATTTGTAACCTAAGAAGTTCTATACTTGCACGAGGAATGGGATTCCTCATAAGCCTAAGATCGTGCAATATAGGCATTAATCTTACCCAGTCAGGGAGGGTGTGGATGGAATTGTCAGAAAAGAATAAAGAGGTTAATTTCTGTAAAGATTGAATGACAGAAGGAATTTCATTAAATCCGTTGTATGGAAGAGCGAGATGAGTCAAATTTTTTAGTTGCGCTATGGAAGGAGGAAGACTCGTGAGTTGATTCGAAGAGATCCATAAATCTTTTAACTCTTGTAAAGATCCAAGCTCATCTGGCAATAAAGAGAGTTTATTGTTGTTACATCGAAGTTCTTTTAAATGTTTAAGATGTTTAATTTCGGATGGGATAAATGTAAGATTACATTCGTCAAGGCGAAGATAAGTTAAATTTGGAAATAATTTCAGTGTTTCGGGATGAACTTCTTCCAATTTGAAATTTTGAAAGTCAAGCTTGTTTACTTGAGAGCATTCTTCCAGGTGCGTACGCAGAAAGTCTAAAATAGCTTCGGCTTTTTCTTTGTTCGTAAAAAATCTGCTCAAATCTATAGAGATCATTGAAGGAATTCTCTTCTGAAGTTCGGGAAGCATTTTAATCACGCTGTTATTCAAGACATTGTTTCTTTCCGTACCTGTTCTTAGGACGCATTCTGTACATTCTCTTGGTGTCAGGGTATTTAAATCTCGACCTTGGAACTCTTTAGGAATATATCTAGAAAAGGCAGGATCTGTTTGATATCGGGCCAATAATTCTTTATTCATATCAAAATTGGCCATATCGGACTCGGGATTCTTTATGGCATTTCTCTCTTGAGGACTTAAATGTTCTAAAATAGGTCTCATGAGAGAAGATCGAACCGTGTCAACTGCCGTCATCGTTTCTTTTACGGTTCCGGTTATTTCTTCTTTAGAGACTACTTTTTTCTTCGAAAGATCCATTTCTTTTTCCGAAGCAGCGCTCTGTATTTTTTCTTGCGCAACGTGAGCTTGTTTTGAAACCTGAGTAGAAGACTGTGTTGATTCTATTTCTTTCTTTTTTTCAGGAATCGGAGGATTTGGAGGAATAGCGCTCATGACTGTTACCAAAGTATAATCGTAATATTTTTTTATATAGATAATGACAGAATTTATTACATCTAATAAAGATGCTCTAGTGCGAAATCATCGAGCCTGCAAAGGCTTCGATTTTTTCTCCAGAATCTGAAAGAAGAACAAGATTTCCATTTTTCGAAATACTGTGACAGATGCCTGTTAAAATACGGCTACCATCTTTGATGGTTACGTGTTTTCCTTTGAATGCGAGAAGTTCATCATAGCCTAAAGCAAAAGGCGCAAATCCCCTTGATAGTAATGTATCCAAATCTTCCACGAAACAGGAGCTGAGTTTTTGTAGTATTTTGTCAATTGACCATTCTTGGTTGCTGACTTGTTTTAAAGATGTTGCAGGTTGATCGATGGTATTTAAAGTTTCTTCGTCTGTATTTATATTGATCCCAATTCCAAGGACTATGCTTAAGAGTTCTTCTTCTTGGAGAGCTTTTACTTGAGTCGTTTCACATAAGATCCCAGCTAATTTTTTCCCGTTAAGTAGAATGTCGTTAGGCCATTTGATAGAAGGGGAAAATCCAAAAGATTTAAGCATGGAAGTGCAGGAAATACACAGGAGCTGTCCTAAGTTAGGAATGCAAGGGCTTTTGAGTGGAACACAAAAATAGAAAGTAGCATAGAGGTTCACTCCTTTAGGGGAAATCCACTTCTTTTGAAAACTTCCTCTTCCGGCGAACTGTTCTTGCGCTGTAATGCAGGTGATCTGATGGGGATCTAAAGTAGCAGCGTTTTCTTTGGTCCAGGTATTTGTCGATCCGATCGAATGAAAATGGATGTAATTCACATGTTTAATTTTTTTCATTTTTTTTCTAAAATTTTTTCTGCCATTAAGAGATGCAATTAAGTATAATCCAAAAGAAAAAACAATCCATCTTTTTGTGTGATATATGTGGAGCTTTCAATACCTTTCTCGCATTGATTTTAGGACGATTCCGGTACTTATCGGACTCATGTTCATAAGCTTGCTTGTTATTTCTGCAACCACTTGTGAGACGTGGGATAAAATCGATGAAAGTTTTTTTACGCCTTCTGTCATCAACCAAATTAAGGGATATGGGCTCGGAGTCCTTGTATATCTTTTTTTTGCAGGGTTCGATTATCAGCAATTAAAGAAGTGGAGCTGGTTTCTTTATTTTGTAACTATCTTGATGCTTGTTGGGCTTTTTTTTACAACGCCTATTCAAAACGTGCAAAGATGGTACCGCATTCCTGGGCTAGGTCTTGCCTTCCAACCCTCTGAGTATGCTAAACTTTTTGTTGTGATGACCCTGAGTCGCTTTCTAGAAAACAAGAGCCATGAAATCCGAAGTAAAAGGACAGCTTTGCAAGCGATATTGATTGTAATGGTTCCCTTTATTCTAATTCTCAAGCAGCCAGACCTTGGAACAGCCCTTGTTTTATTCCCGATTGCTCTTGTGATGTTTTATTTTGGGGGGATTAGACGCAGAGTTGTATTTGCCATGTCAGCTCTTGCAATGCTTGGCATTGGTTTTGTGTCTCTTATCTTTTTAGACATCTTGCCCCATGAAGAGATGAGGCCCTACATCACGAAGGTCATCAAAGAGTATCAATATGAAAGGCTCAACCCGAACACCTACCATCAAAGAGCTTCTCAAACGGCGATCTCTTTAGGGGGGATGTGGGGAAGCGGCTGGAGAAACAGTGAATTCACAGGGCAGCAGTGGCTGCCTGCCGCCCACACAGATTCTGTTTTTGCAGCCTATACAGAAGAGTTTGGTTTTGCAGGGGTCGTTCTCATGCTGCTTTTATTTTTTGGACTTCTTTACTTTAGCTTCCAGGTGACAGCTGTTGCAAAGGATAGGTTTGGAAGGCTGCTTTCTGCGGGTATTACTGTGTATTTAGCGATGCACATCATCGTTAATATTGGAATGATGTGTGGCTTTTTACCGATTACGGGAGTGCCTTTAGTCTTGATAACTTATGGAGGCTCCTCTATTCTCTCCACGATGACCGCTCTAGGGATTATTCAAAGTATATATAGCAGAAGGTTTATGTTTTGAAAACACTTCATTCTTTTATGTTTTCTCCTGGCAAATGGCTAGGAGAGGGGAAAATTTGTTTGAATATGGTAGAAGAAGAGCTTGTTTTTTTTACCAGGTGGACCATAGGGCCCGAAGAAGATGGATTCATTGAATGTGAGCAAGAAATCCAAGTCAAAGGGCTTTCTGATGTGATGACCAATCATTTCCGTCTTTCTAATATACATCCGGGTTCTTTTTCTGTTTTTATGGAAAACCATGCAATCGGGAAGGTAGATGGAGCTGGGATTGTCAATGAATCTCTTTTAGGATGGGAATTTCGAGTTAAAGAGCTTGGATTCGAAGGATTTGAATACTACGAAAAACAAGCGGATGATTCCTATCTTATGCAAGCAGAATTTGCCACTGTGGACCAGCTCAGAACTGTGATCCGAGGAAGGATCTGGAAACAGGTGGCTCCCTCTTAAAAAAGCCTTGCACTGAGGCTCGAAAAACGATATATCTCAAAGCTTTACAAGATAGGAGTTAAAAAAAGTCTATGACTTTATCAAAGACCGCGAAAAAATATGGAATCTATTTAGGGCTTTTTCTTGTCTGTAGTTGTTCTTCAAGAATGATGACATTGACGTCTTATGATGAGATTAGAGTAGGAGAGCCTATAGCAACAGTAGTTGAAAAAAATGGCGACCCTTATGCAGTCGATACGAAAAATGGATCTACAGAATACAAATATGTAGAGAAAGTAACTTCAGGCAATCGCTTGATCTACGAAAACCATTATACGATTTATGTAAAAGACGGAAACGTTGTTGGAAAGACTTCTGTTCAAGAAAGGCGTCCTGCGTATGACCTCATCTATCAAGATGATCCCAATCACAATCAATACCCTTAAAAGAAAAAAGACCCGACGAAAGTCGGGTCTCTCTTTGTAAGTAAGAACCCTTACGCTTTAATTTTAATATCTACTCCAGCAGCAACTGGCAAAATTTTCAATTTGTCAATTGTGTCTGGTGTTGGATTTAAAATGTCGAGCATACGAATATACGTACGTGTTTCGAACTGCTCACGGGACTTTCTGTCAACGTGAGGAGAGCGAAGTACTGTGTAAATCTCTCTTCTTGTAGGAAGAGGGATTGGGCCCACAATGCGGGCTCCGGTTCTTTTTGCTGTTTCAACGATATCCGTGATGGCGCGATCTACTACTCTTTGATCGTAGCCTTTTAAACGGATTCTGATTTTTTGTCTGGATTGTTTACCCATTAATATGATTCCTTAAAAAGCTGTTATTTTTTTAAAATTTCTTCTTGTAATTTTGTCGGTACTTTTTCGAAATGGCTTGGTTCCATTGCATACGTTGCACGTCCAGAGGACAAGGAACGAAGTTGCGTTGAGTATCCGAACATTTCACTTAAAGGAACCTCTGCTTCAATAATGACAGTGACCTTTTGCGTTGCTTGGCTCATAATTTTACCACGGCGTCTATTGATATCGCCAATTACATCACCCATGAACTGATCAGGAGTTGTAACAACGACTTTCATAATAGGTTCCAAAAGAACAGGTTTCCCTTTCTTTGCGGCTTCTTTAATGGCCATCGAACCACATATTTTAAATGCCATCTCACTAGAGTCGACTTCATGGTATGATCCATAAGTGATAGCAACTTTAATATCGACAAGAGGATATCCTGCAAGAATACCGGTTAAAATTCCCTCTTCAATCCCTTTAATAACAGGATTGATGTATTCTTTAGGGATGGCTCCGCCAACGATTTTGCTGACGATCTCGTTGCCTTTGCCCACTTCGTTCGGTTCTATTTCCAAACATACGTGCGCATATTGACCACGGCCACCAGACTGCTTGACATACTTTGTTTCTGCTGTGCTAGGTGCTGTGATTGTTTCTTTGTAGGCAACTTCAGGTTTACCGACGTTTGCTTCTACAGCAAACTCACGGAACATCCTGTCTCTTAGAATGTCGAGATGGAGCTCTCCCATTCCAGAAATGATCGTTTGACCTGTCTCTTCGTTTGTTTGCACTCTGAATGTTGGATCTTCTTCAGAAAGCGAGCCTAAAGCGATAGATAGTTTTTCGCGGTCAGCCTTTGATTTTGGCTCGATAGCCATAGAAATCACAGGCTCTGGGAATTCCATTTTCTCTAAGAGGAGAGGGCTGTTTTCGCAGCATAGGGTATCTCCAGTACTTGTGTACTTGAGACCGATACACGCTGCAATGTCACCTGTATAGAATTCATCGCGATCTTTTCTTTGGTTCGCATGCATTTCCAAAAGACGAGAAACTCTTTCTTTCTTATCTTTTGTTGTATTGATCAGGTTTGTGCCTTTTGTAAGGGTTCCTGCGTAGACTCTGACAAACGTCAATCTGCCTACATAAGGATCGGACATGATCTTAAAGGCAAGCGCTGCAAGAGGGCTGTTATCAGCAGGAATGATTTCCATTGGTTGATCATTGGAAATGTTGATCCCTTTGATGAGTCCTCTATCTAAAGGAGACGGCATCCAGCGAACGACAGCATCAAGAAGAGGTTGAATACCTTTGTTCTTAAACGCTGTTCCGCAAAGAACAGGAGTTAATTTATTAGAAATAACGCCTCTTCGAATGGCAGCATGGATCTCTTCTTGTGTGATGGAGTCTGGATCTTCCAGAACTTTCATCATCAAAGCGTCATTGCTTTCATCAGCAGTAGCTGCTTCTTCGATAAGGTTAGCTCTTAGCTTTTTGCATGTCTCAAGAAGATCCGCTGGGATCTCTGCTGTTTCATACTTAGCGCCCATAGTTTCGTCGAGGAATAGGTATGCCTGCATCGTAATGAGGTCAACCATTCCTTTATAATCACCTTCAGATCCAATAGGACACTGAACAGGGATCGCATTAGCTCCCAATTTTTCTTTCATTGTTTCGATTGCATTGAAGAAGTCAGCACCTACGCGGTCCATCTTATTGACGAATGCGATACGAGGTACCCCGTACTTGTCAGCTTGTTTCCAAACTGTTTCAGATTGAGGTTGTACTCCGGCTACGGCATCAAATACAGCAACGGCGCCATCCAATACGCGCAGGGAACGCTCTACTTCAATTGTGAAGTCAACGTGTCCAGGAGTATCGATGATGTTGATCTTATGGTCATCCCAATAGACAGTAGTGGAGGCGGAGGTGATTGTGATCCCTCTTTCTTTTTCTTGTTCCATAAAGTCCATTGTAGCAGCGCCTTCATGAACTTCTCCAATTCTATGAAGTCTACCGGAATAATACAAAATACGTTCTGTAGTTGTTGTTTTCCCGGCGTCGATGTGGGCCATAATACCAATATTACGCACATCTTCTAGTCTATCAGTGTCAGGTCTATTACTCATAAATTTGATCCCTATTTGTTACCATTTATAATGAGCAAATGCTCTGTTGGCTTCAGCCATTCTGTGCGTGTCGTCTTTCTTCTTGATTGTAGAACCTTGGTTCATGAAGCAATCGGAAAGCTCGGCAGCGAGGCCTTCTTCCATAGAACGTCCTGCTTTTTCTCTAGAGTAACTAATGATCCACTGCATAGCCATAGAGATACGTCTCTCGGTTGGGATCTCGATAGGAACTTGATAAGTAGCTCCCCCAATTCTTCTAGATTTTACTTCAAGAGCTGGCTTAGCATTTTCTAAGGCTTGCTCAAAAGCTTCTAGTGGGTTTGCAATTCTTACTTTCTTTGCGAATTTCTCAAGAGCTCCGTACACGATGGTACGAGCTGTTGATTTTTTGCCGCTGTACATAATTTTATTGATGAACTTGGCAAGAACATAACTGTTATAAACCGGATCGGGATCGATTTGCCTTTTCTCGGCACGTCTTCTTCTAGACATGTGATAATCTCCTAAAATTTTTCTAAAACATTTCTTGATCCAAAAGGCTATTCACTTGGTCTTTTACTAGCTAAACTAGAAAGACCGATCCGTGATTCATTCTGCAACGTTGCAGCAAAAATCGCGAATCAGGATACCTTATTTTCGTGGAAGATATCCTAATATTACTTAGGACGCTTAGCACCATATTTGGATCTGGATTTTTTTCTATCTTTTACGGCTGCGCAGTCAAGAGTTCCTCGAACAATGTGATAGCGAACACCTGGTAAGTCTTTTACTTTTCCGCCACGGATCAATACAATGCTGTGCTCTTGGAGGTTGTGACCTTCTCCACCAATGTACGCAATGACTTCTTTTCCGTTAGAGAGACGAACCCATGCTACTTTTCTAAGAGCCGAGTTAGGCTTTTTAGGCGTTTTTGTCTTTACTTGCAGGCAAACTCCTCTCTTCTGAGGGCATTTTTGCAGCGCAGGGGACTTGTTACGACGCGTCTTGTTTGAGCGTCCTTTTCGAACGAGTTGATTAATTGTAGGCATCGGGGCCTTTCTCCTTGCAAAATCTTTTTTGATTCATACGACAGAAGAAACTATATCTTGTAGGAGGAATTATTTGCAAAAGTATTCCACTCAAATAGTAGATGAATCGCATTCATTGAATCCCTAAAAGTAAAAAAGAAAGTTGTTTTTTAATCTTATCAGATCAATAAGGAGGTTATAATAGTATAAATTGATTGAAGGTATGTTTAAGCAAAAAATTCGCATTATTTTTTTAATTTTATTTGCCCCTGTTTTTGGGGGTGAAGAATTAGCTCCTTTTATCTCCAATCAAAGTCTCCATAATTCCATGGAGCTTATGCTAGAATATCATGTAGAGTACAAGTCTTTCTCTTCGGTCTTGGCCAAAAGAAGCTTTAAAACGTACATTGAGCAGTTTGACCCATATAAAATGTATCTAACTCAGAATGAAGTAGATATGTATACTCGCATGAGCGAAAGAAAGTTGCAAGAAGTGGTCGATGGGTATAAGCACGAAAGCTATAAAATGTATGAAGAGCTTAATTCTGTCATTCAAACAGCGATTTTAAGGGCAAGGGAGATTAGAAAGTCTTTAAGGCCTCAGCTTCTAAAGCAAAATCTTTCTGCGGCAGAAGACGAAGGTGAGCAGTTTCCTAAAACCTTGGAAGATTTAAAGAAAAAAATTAACAGGCGCCTGGTTTCATTTTTGAGTTCGGAGAAACGGTGGGAAGAGGTGTTAGATTTCAGCGAAGAGCAAAGAGTTCGTCTTTTAGATCTTTGGGAAGAGCGCCTTGCCCGTTTGGAAAAACCGTATTTAGAGCGTCTTGGATCGTACCATTTTCCTATGCATGTTCTAAAGGCCTTTGCAAAAAGCCTCGATGCTCATAGTTCTTTTTTTAGCGTGGAAGAAGCTTATGATCTTAAAACAGCTCTTGAAAAGCAGTTTGAGGGAATAGGGATCGTTCTAAGAGAGGGCCTCCAAGGGGTTGTCATTAAAAATCTCGTAAAAAATGGGCCAGCGGAGAAGACCGGGAAGATCCAAAAAGGAGATCTTTTGCTTGCGATCAATGGAAAGTCTGTTGTTTCGGTGCCCTATGAAGAGGTGCTGGCTCGCCTAAAAGGGAGCAAAGGGCAAAAAGTGTCCTTAAGCTTACAAAGAGGGCAAAAAGAAACTTTTGAAGTAGAGATTGTTCGTGAAAAGATTGTGATGGAAGAAGAGAGGGTACATTATTCGATAGCAACATCTGATGCTGGAACTATTGGAAAAATTGAAATTCCCTCTTTTTACGAGAGCGAAGATGGGACTAGCTGTGCCGGCGATCTAAAAGAGGCGATAGCTGAGCTAAGGTCACAAGGGCCCCTTGCTGGCCTTGTGATCGACATGAGGGAAAATTCTGGGGGGTTTTTAAGTCAGGCAGTCAAGGTTTCTAGTCTTTTTATGTCGGGTGGAGTTGTTGTCGTCTCCAAATATTCCGAGGGGCAGATGCAATACCTTCGCAATACGGATGGAAAGATTTTTTACCAGGGCCCGTTAGTTATCCTCACTTCTAAGGCTTCGGCGTCTGCTGCAGAAATCGTTGCTCAGGCTCTTCAAGACTATGGAATTGCTGTGATTGTAGGGGATAGAAGAACCTATGGTAAAGGAACGATCCAGTATCAGACAGTTACCGGCAAAGACAATGCCTCTTACTTTAAGGTGACGGTTGGACGGTATTATACCGTTTCAGGGCGCTCTACTCAAATTGAGGGTGTTCATGCGGATATTCGTGTTCCAACCCTCTATGCTCCTTTTAATATTGGGGAAAAATATCTATCGTATCCTTTGAAAAACGACCAGATCGAGTCTGTTTTTATGGATCCCCTCGTCGACGTTACCCCTCGCACGCGTTCTTGGATGCAAAAAAACTATCTGCCATATATTCAGAAAAAGCTTTCCTTTTGGAGCGAATCGATGCCTCAGCTTAAGAGCAATAGTGAGCAAAGACTTCGGACTGACAAGGATTTTCAGCGCTTTTTAAAGGCGATCCAATCCGAGAAGAAAGGAGCAGAAATTCCTGAAGAGCTTTTTGGTGAGATGGACGTCCAAATGGCGGAAGCTGTTCGGATTGTTAAAGACATGGTCTTTTTAGAGCAATCTAAAAAAAACGCATTAGAATCTCGAAAATGATTGCAGAAAAGAAGCTGATCTTCTAAGATCTAACCTTCTTATTCTTGCAATGGCTAGATAGCTCAGTCGGTAGAGCAGAGGACTGAAAATCCTTGTGTCGCTGGTTCGATTCCAGTTCTGGCCATTCGTTTTTCTAAAGCATTCTACCTGTAGGCTCTGAACGTTTTTTGACGTTGGGAGTCATTGTGCAAAAATCTTATCAAAAGTCTCTCTCAAACTGACAGCAATATTGATGAACGAAAACCTAGTCATCGGCGTAGAAAATCTAATGAAAAAAAACAAAAAACTCACCAGAAGCATCGCAGATGCGTGCTGGGCAGAGTTTTTACAGTGTTTGGAATATAAGTCAGATTGGTACGGAAGAAAGCTCTTCTAAATCTTCTAAGAGACAAAATCAGCAGCATAGACTTGTTCTAGCAAAAGCAAAAAGCAGAAGTATCGCATCATGAAATTCCTATCATTCTTGTGTATTCAATATTGCTTCTATGCCGATAAACCCAAGGCGGGCGTAGATAGTACCTTTTTCATCAATTGATTGTGGGTCTAACTGCAGATATTCTTCAATCCACTCACGATAAAATTCTCGTGCTTGATCTTTTGGAACAACGGGTGCAAAAGTGCCTTCTAACCAATCTAATATTTCATCTAGATCAATAAAAGGGTCCAGGGTTTGGACTTTTTCTATTTTTACAATATGAAATCCCGTTTCCTGTAATAATTGCTCGCACTGTTCTATGGTCAGAAATTTGCGAGGAGTAAAGCCTTGCCAATAGGGTGCCCACCTAGGGGAAGTTTGTGCTTTTGCGCGAGCTTGATTCCAAGCTTTGTTATTCATTGCTGGAACTAAAATTAGTATCTTTCCATTCGGCTTGAGAATCGTTGAAATCTCATTCAATGCGCTCTTTTGATCTGTACAATGTTGGAGTGCGCAAAAAGAAACGATCAGATCAAATTGATCAACTACGCCTGTTTCAAGAAAGCTCCCTTTCTTAAAAAATAAATTAGGATATTCCAGAGAATGATATTGTCTCCTTGCCCATTCCAACATAGAGTTAGATAAATCAATTCCTAAAACCGATCCTTTAGGGATAAATTTAGCTATATCGGCCGTAATTTTACCATCGCCACACCCAATGTCTAAAATTTTGGCATCAGGTGGAACTTCCCTCAAATGAGATGCTAAAAAAGACCAAGCCCAGCGACGTTGTAAATCAGAGTAATGGACATAGGAACGAACCATGTCATTATCCCAATAGGAAGAATCTGCATGCAAGTAGGTTCCGATTAAAAGAAATAAGCCGACTATATGTTTCACTCGCTTTCCTTCGTGTTTATTATTTTGAGTGATAGTAAACTGCAAGGCTACTTAACTAGAAAATGAAAAGCGGTAGAAGGAGGCCTCCTACCGCTTATTGCGATAGCATTTAGAAAGAATAGGTAACCTGTCCTCCGACATTATTGGAGCTATAGTTTCCTTTAAATTCTCCATTGTAATAGAGATCAAATTTGAGAGAGTCTTCAAGCATGAGGCCTGTAACGGCTAGACCCGGTGCAACAAGGCTTCTATCAGGGAAGTATCCTTCCGAGAAGAAAGTGTCAGTAGCATCTGTAAAGTGCATCGTAATGGTGTCGCCTTTGACTCTCACTTCTCTAACCCAAGAGATCTTAGGAGAGAAAATCCATTTCGATGAGCAGAAACAAAGACACTTCGCAAATTGAAGTCCGAGTTCATTGCGTAGCATGATCTCATTCTTTCTTGAGACTGTAAGTTCCCATGCTCCTGCATTATGCTCTTGATAGCCTCTTTCAGTTTGAGCTACGTAGTCAAAGCTGTCAAAAGGTCTGATTGTGAAACCAAGGTAGTCAAGATTGATTCCTGTATCAGCATGGGAAAGAAGCTGGTTGCCTCCGTGATGGTTTTTAGCAACGAGGTTTACGCCTGTATATTGAATGTGCCTTTCTGCTCTATATTGGCTCCAACCCCCAATCACAGAAAGATTCCCATAAAACATCTTGCCGACATCGCCGGTTCCTACTGCAGAAAAGTAGAGGCCTGCATATCCGGTGCTAATGCTGCCGGTTCCTTTGTCATTTCTAAAGTGTAGGTTGGAGTTTGTATAGCCACCCATGATTCCGACATAAATATTCTCTACAAACATTCTGTCGATTCCGGCAACGGCTCCGCCTGTATTGACGCGATACCCGGTAAGAGGTCCCCAGTAATTATTCACAGTATCCTGGACGAGCGTATTGCCTAGACCACCTACCCAAGCTGTGTAATCTTGCTTAGGTTTGTTGCAGCAAGGCTTCCCTTGAGAGTCTTGTCTTTCAGAAGAAAGACAATCTTGCATATCAACTTCAATTTGCATTCTTTGACTGAGCGCTTGTCTGACTCTGACCGCGTTATTTTCTTGAGCAATCGCCATTCCTTTCATCTCTGCAGGATGAAGTTGATTGAGTGCATAGGTCATTGTTTCTGATGTATCAAACGGAGCGAGGCTTGCAATGACTTCGGGGATCTCAAAAACATCTTTCACATCCGCAAGATCTACATGTCCGGAGAGGAGTATGTCGGTTACGGCTAGACGGTTATTTGCGATAGCTGCGTCTACAGCATTAGCAACTTGGATCGCATTTCCGCCTCTTGCAAGGTTGATAACAGAATTTAAATTTAAAAAAACTTCGGTGTCTGTATAGGAGAGTGTTGAAAATGTATAATTGTTAAAAGTAGTATCAAACTCCCCGGTAATGCTTGTACCTCTCAAGATCAAGATAGGAGAGCTTGAGTAACTGGTACTTGTAAGCCCGACTAAAACAACGGAGTGGGGATCAATTGTAATGGGACCGGTGACATCTACAAGAGATGCGTCAGTAGGTGTTACAATGGTTCCAAGGCTTCCTCCGCTTTGAAAATCAAGATCACCTACAACAGATAAAGTTCCTACGGGATTTCCTCCCTTGATCGTTCCGTAGATGATCGAATCACTTACAGTCCCCGTACCTGCAAGAATTCCTCCTGGATTAACAATAGGGTCGACGCTAGAAGTGATTATCCCTTCGACAATTAAGGCTCCATCTTGGACGTAGGTTTTACCTGTATAGGAACCTGTTCCGGTTAAAATAAGAGTTCCGGTTCCTGATTTTGTCAAAGTTCCAGGTCCTGAAAAGGAAGATGCGTCATAAATGACAACGGCGCCGGCGCTGACGCTCTTGACTCCTCCATCTGATCCTAGAACAATATTTTGAGTTACGTTCCCAGATTGAGTTACCGCAAGTGTTCCTGCATTTAAAACAATTGTAGAAGTGCTTGAATCCCCCAAGTTTGCAGAATTGGCAACAGAGACGGTCGAAGAATCATTAATGATGATATTTGCTGTATATCCGTTGTTAGTTCCACTTAAGACTAGAGTTCCTCCTCCTGATACCATCACCTCATAAGTGCTTCCGGTTATTGGAGAAAGATTACCAGCTAATGTGAGGGTTGTACCTGATGAAGGAGAGATCCTTGTTCCGACAGGTGCGATGCTCCAGTTAGACGTAGTAGTAAAATCTGCTGAAGAGGCGAAGGTTGAAGCTGCATTCAGAGTAAAAGCTGAAGGGGTTCCTATTCCTGTTGAACTATTCAAAGATAGTTTCGAAGCGTAGGTGGTGTCACCGATAATAATCGGGCCTGTAAAAGTGCTGTTTAATCCCTGAAAACCGACGGTTCCTGTTGCGCTGAGTGCGGCAACAGAGCTTCCGATGGTGAGGGATCCTGAACCTGACATGGGGAGGTCAATTGTTAAAGTTTGTCCCGCTGCTGCTGCGAGGTTTCCAGAACTTTCTACGGCCAGTGCAAAAGAATTGGAAAGAGTCAAACTGCTACTTGCAAATAAAGTACCTCCGGCAAGGGTCTCGCCGCCTCCAGGACCAAGTTGGAGAACGTTGCTGATAGACAATGTACCTTGTTGGATATAGTAATTGTTGCCCTGATTGTTATTATTCGTAAGAATGATGATGCCGCTTCCGGTTTTTGTTAGTCGGCTAGAGGATCCTGCCATAAGCGCATCGATCTGTACGGTGTGTCCTTGGTCATCGAATACTGAGGGATGTATTATAGTGCCTAGATTGGGAGTCGAGATGATGCCTCCAAGAGTTACATCACCGCCAAAAAGTATTTGGGATTGTGCACTCACAATTGTCGGAGTTCCGAGATCGCTGGAATTTACGTAAAGATACGTGTCTGGGGAGGATAGAGAAAAGGTTGTTCCTGAGCAGTCTCCACTAAGCTCAATTGCTGAGGCATTAGCGACTCTCACGAGCGAAATGTTCAAATTTCCCGTAAAAGAATAAGTGCCGGCGGTAATGATCATCTCTACACCGGTGAGTCCTGTCGCTTGTGTAATGTTGCCACTTAGAGTGACGGATCCTGTTCCTGTAGATAAATTCGCATTGTTGGTTGCAAAAAAGATATCATCAGGAAATGAACTGGTATTTCCAATATTTAAAATAGCATTCGAACCTTCAACGGTCCAGGTATTATTACTAAAAACGCTTCCTGCGCTATTTGAAATATTAACTGTTGCGTTATTAATATTAATGACATTACTACCAGTGTTTGAATCTTGAAAAGCAACATCGGTTAAGGCTAAAGTTCCTGTAGGTTGAAAAACGGTAGCGCTGCCAAAGTCTGTTGTGCATGTTGAGGTGCTTCCATTAAAAACAATGACACTGCCCCCAACATCGGATTGGATCGTTGTTACATTATCAACTGTACAAGGAGATGTGACAGCTCCTGTATAGGTGATGGTAGGAACTCCAATGTGGATGGTAGAACCGGGATCGCTGTTAGAAAGGGTGATGGCGTCGGAAAGTGTACAGCAACCATTGCCAGGAGTTGCGCAGCTGCTATAGGTGGAGTCGGGGCAATTCACGGGAGATCCAGAATCTGTTGCTTGCGTTACGTAATAGTCGGTTCCAAAGAGAGCTTCAGCCCCCCCACTAAAACATGCAATCGATGCTAACAAAACAAAGGAACTCTTTTTCATGTGTTCTCCCAAATGATGAATGTATATCAGAGTAGTTCTACAAGTAAGATCTGTGCGCTCAAAGCAAATATTTTGCTTAGGTGCATTAGCATTTGTTTAATGGGAGTCGAATATTTTTAGCAATCGTTTTTTGTTTTTTTTAAACCAAAGCAAACTCAATGGAATTTTTGAGGTTATCTAGGGAGGATAATCAGAGCGAGAATGCGTCTGAACAAATCGATTAAGGATCTTTTCTTTTTACAACAAAAAGAATGTCATCATACCGGCCCTTTACATGACGCAAGTCAACAATTTCAATTTGAAATTGAGAACTCTCAGGTATGGAATTTTGTAAAAACTCCAAATCTGCAATGTCTGGGATATCTTCTATAATTAAAACGCCTCCATTTTTTAGGAGTGGAAGATAGTAGGTAAGGACAAACTGCTGAGATTCTGTAGAGTGAGGACCATCGTCGATAATGATGTCAAAACCGTTAGGGTGTGCTTTTTTCATCTTAGCAACTATTTTAGGGCTGTAGGCATTTCCGACATGTAAACGCCAGCGATTAGGATTCATGGCGGCTTTGATGTGAGGCATCAAGACGTTGCGATTGTCGAGCAGGACTAGTTTGCTTTTACGTAAATAGTTGTGCCACATGATCGCACTGCCTCCAAAATTAACGCCTATTTCTAGGAGTTTACATGGTTTGTCTTTAAAGGGTGCAAGTAGTCTTTCGTAGGATTCTACGTAACTATGATCGCTGTCTTTGTCGGTATGCCCGTACCTTGCAATTGTTTCTCTAAAGATTGAGCCCGTATCGTTTGCAAAAGCTCCGAAAGTGTATAGGTGCAAAGATAGTAATGCATAAATCCAGCGCATAGAATAGTCCTTCTCTTTTTTTAGTCGGGCTCGGTTGAGTTCTTAAAAGGAGCGTATCCTACTAATTTTTCTGTTTCCCAATCAACCTCATTTAGAAAAAATTTTTCTTCTTTAGGGTTAAAGGCAGGGTAGGCTTTTCTTTCGTAATCAGCTTCTGGATTGATCATAAGTGGTCTTTGAAGGTTAAATAAGTTAGCTAAGTACTCAATAAATTCTAGAGGTGATTTGGTGAGATCTTCATACCTAACAAGTACAAAATTATTCACAATCTTTCCAATTTTTAAATAATTCAGAGTCTTGAATTTTCTTAACTCGAAAACATTTTTAAAAGGTTTTTCTGTATAAGGATTCCATTTATCAGGATTCACAAGGGGGTGCGATTCTACCTCCCAGGTGCCGGACATAAAGCGCAATCGGCCATTAGAAAAAAGCCTTTTTTCTACGTGGTATGGTTTTAAGTAAAAGCTTCTGACCCAATCATGGGGATTTCTTATGATGCATACGAAGAGGCATCGTTTAGATCGATGGATCAATGGAAATTTTGCAGGGTTTTTTAAATGAGGAAATCCAAATTCCGTTAAATCAAACCAAGGGAAAAAATGTTTGTGAGCGTATTCGTTGCTTTCGTAATTTCTATTCGAGCACATTTTTATTTTTGGGAAATTATACGCTAAAAGTTTTCTGAGATAGTTCGTTCCTGAGTTTCTTTCTCCGATCACTGCAATTTCTAAAATAGGATCGTGACTAAAGTGGTTCCATTGATTGTCTAAGGAAGATTGCTGTGAAGAAAATCCCTCTAAGTTGTAAGAGAATAAAGCGAAAAATAACGCTACTCTTAGAATTCTATTCATGAATAACTCGGTTACTTTGAAAAAAAAGAGGGCTCTTTTTATCTTCGCACGGAAAAGGAATCAAGGGAAAAGGTTGAGTTGTGTTATTAAATAAAATATTGACTAATACTATCATGAATGTAAATTATGGTGGTGCCTCTAAAGAAAGGTTTTTTAGAGGGGTTTGATGGTGGCATCAAAAGGAATGTTACACTATTTTTTAATAAGGAAATTATCATGAGAAAAAATTTATCTCTCCTAGCTACGTTAAGTGTGCTTTTATTGACATCTACCGGCTATGGCGCAACTAGCGGCTGCTGTTGCACAGACTGTATATGTCCTCCAGGTGCCCAGGGAGCTCCCGGGATTCAAGGCCCTCAAGGGGTTCCAGGTCCCCAAGGAATTACAGGCCCTCAAGGTCCTACAGGATTGCAGGGGAATACAGGCCCTCAAGGTCCTTGCTGTCAAACGCCAGCGGGACAGGTTGCTGTTCTGAGTGCATATAGCACAACGGATCAAGATATCCCTTCTTTAGGAGTTTGTTTATTTGAGCATCTCAATGTTGTTACTAATACATCTTTTGATACAAGTCAGGTAGGTATAACGGGTGAAATCACTTTCTTAAAAAGTGGTAATTACTTGCTTTCGTGGACGGCAGAAGGTCAACTAACACCTCCATTTCCAGATCCAGTGCCAGCTTGGTCTCTTTCGTTTTATTTAGATGGAGTTCCTGTTCCTGGAAGTTGTTTTTCTGGATACACCCTCTTCCCTGCAGAGCTCACGGATAACACAGGGGGAACTACAGTGTTCCATGTCAATGCAGGACAAGTGTTGAAGTTGCTTAACACTTCAACATTGCCTATTAGTTTGATTTCTTCAATCCCAGGATCTTTACTTCCTGAAACTTCTATTTCGATTGTCATTCAGAGTCAGATTTAGGATTTTAATCTAGAAGATCAATATTTAACAGATCGGGGGAATAATCCCCCGATCTGAGTGTATCAAAGGGAGTCTTCGCTCCCTTGCAAGCCTTCGATCTCTGCTATCAAAAACTCTGCAAGGTCAGGCCTTGTTTTGTTTAATTTTCTGATGATCCTCTTTCCGCTGCGTAGCATAAGTGCTTTGGTTGTGAATTTCTCAGGAGGCACGAACTTAAGGCCATCCAAATCAAAAGCGACCCATTTTCCATCTGCGATTCCTAAGTTAAGAGGGGACATGTCCCAATCAGCGATATGGTGATCTGCTCTTGTTTTAAGTAGAAGGGCAAACTCTGAAATAAGAATTTTCACTTCAGTCTCATCGCCTTTGGCTAGAAGATTTCTAAAGTAGGAAGAAAAAGGCTCTGCTTTTTTTTGTAGAATAAAGACGAGATTGTCTGCTGGTAAAATATGTTTAATGCCGATTTTATCATACAGCGTGACATCTTTTTGCAAAGTGGTAGTTGGATTGAGGTGGAGAAAGATCGTTCCCGTCTGCTCTTTAAGCTTTTCAAAGCCCATCTTGTAGCCATTAAAATTCTGAGTCCTACGTATTTCTTTTTTGATGAACTCTTTTTCACAAAGAGAAGGAAATAGAGATTGGGTAAGGCTTAAACGGCTCCACCAAGGAGGCGTGATTTGAAAGGTGCGTACGAATTTTAATACATATTTTTGATCTTCGGAAACAAAAGCATAACAACGTCTTCCCTTGCCAAGATAATGAAAAGGTTGATCTAAAGCGGTGGAAAGGGTTTTTTCTTCTTCTTCAGAAGCCTTGACGTCCCATTTTGACTCAGCATGATGAGAAGAAATGATCTTTAGTACCTGGAACCCATCTGTTTGATATTTACAGAAGTAATAGAGGGAGACAGAGGCGGCTATAAAAAGCGTTGTTAGTAGTATTCGATTTTTCATACGAGTAGAGAATATGAGGTAGTTCAGTAGTAATCGTTTGGCTGATTCTAGCCAGTTTTTTGTTTAAATGTCCATAGACGATTTTTTCGAAATGAACCTTGAAGTAAATGAAACGAGCCTTTAGGCTCTTCGGCAAAAAACATATTAATAGGAGCTGGAAATGCTTATAATACAGAGCGTAACAGATGCTACAATAGAGATTGATCCTACAGATCGTTCAGGGCAAAAAATTCTAGATCAATGTAAAACTTTTAGTCCTGAACAACAAAAAGTCATTTTTAAAAGTTTGATTGAAAGTGGGAAATTCTTTGAGGCGGCAGCTTTCTCTTTATCATTGAATAATGGCCCTGCTATTCGACATTCAGCAAATGTTGTTAATCTTTGCATGAATTTTTTAAGCGAGGGAGAAAAGAAAGAGATTACCGGACTTCTCATTAAAGAAGGTTTCTATAACGTAGCAGCAGAGCTCGCCGAGTCGACTAAGGATGTTTCCTTTGTGAACGATGTCTATGGAGAAATTAGCATTTATGGTGCAGAGAAAAATGACATTTTTCTTGTTACACAATTTGCAGATTCTATGCATCATGTGCAGAAAAAAGATGACACCTTGGAGAGAGCTGCTAAGATCATTGCAGAGAGAGGTTCTCGCTGGATTGGTAGTTCTGATCTGAAAGAAATCATAAAAGGGATTTCTGACAAAGCACAGAGGGATAAGGTTACTTCAGATTGCAAAGAGCTTATTGGAAACCGAAAGGTATAGGTTGATTACTCGAGTAATTGTTTTTTTTGTATGTCTAATATTTTGTTCAGAGACAGGGAGCTCTTTAGAGCTCCCTTCTTCTTTCCAGAAAACTTCAAAGATCCATCTTCCCAATGGCATTGAAGCTCTACTTATCTCTGATCCTTCGTTTACAGAATTTTCAGCTTCCCTTTCTGTAGAGGCTGGAAGCTGGGATGATCCAGAGGAATATCCTGGTATGGCCCACTTTGTAGAGCATCTGCTGTTTTTAGGCACGGAAGCTTATCCAGGAGAAAACGACTTTTCTAAGTATGTCTTGGAAAGAGGGGGTGAGTACAATGCCTATACAAGATGGGATAAGACCTTGTATGGATTTTCTGTTCCTAAGAGCTCTTTTTTAGGAGCTTTAGATCGCTTTTCCCATTTTTTTATAAATCCTCTTTTTACTAGCTCTGCAATTGAGCGAGAAGTCCACGCTGTACATCATGAATTTGAAGATTCAATAGAAGATGACCCTTTGCGGTTATGGAGAGTTTTAAAGGAAAGCGGAAATCCAAATCATTCCAATAGAAAACTCTCTTGTGGAAATCTAACAACTTTATCACGACTTAGACGAGTAGACATTGAGAAATGGTTTAAGGATCAGTATCAGCCAAAGTCCATGAAGCTAGTTCTTATGTCTCCAGAACCTTTAGAGGTTCTTGAATCGGCAGCTATTTATTATTTTTCTCAGATCCCTGAGGGCAATCAAAAGGAAAAAAAAGGAAGAGAAAAAATTACGTCTTTAGAGCAAAGAGGTTGTTTCATCTATCTAAAACCAGCTCTTAAAAATCGCTCTCTTTCTTTGATTTGGGAGCTTTCTTCAACAAATAGCCAAGCAATTGAGCTCCTTCAATTAGCGCTCAACTATGATCGCTCTAATAGCTTAGCTCAAATTTTAGAAGAGCAGCCCCACGTTCGAGAAGCAGGGCTGGAGTTTTGGAGGATCAGCGGGGAGCAAGGGCTTTTCATGATCAATATAGTCCTCAGCGACGAAGGACTGATTCACCATGAAGAGGTGATTTCTAAATGTTTTCAGGTGCTCAATGGTTTTAAGCAAATAGGTATACCTCAGAGTTTAGTTAAAAAGATTGAGCGTCACCCCTCTTTTGAAAGCAGCTTGGAAGGTGCTTTAAAAATATCATCCGAGTTGATCGATGAGATGGATCAGGGATCAATGAATGTGTCTGAAGCAAATTCTCTACTATTAGATCTCAATCCTTTTGAGTGTATCTACGCTCTTGTTGGGGCCCCTGAAGAAGTAGGCGTAAAACTTTCTCGTATTGAAAAGTGGATGGGATCTCCTTATGTGATTCGAAGGGTTTCTCAAGAAAAACTAGAGCGGTGGAGTGAAGAAGCTCCTTACCCGCTGATTCCATTCAAAGGAGAAAAGGAAGAAATTTCCTTTGATGTAGAAGAGTCAGAAATAGAAGAAAAAGATCCTATTCTTCTTTTAGAAGACGAAAGAGGATCCATCCGTTGGATAGAATCTTCATTAAAGAGTTCAGGATCTTTAGATGTCTTTTTTTTCATAGAAAGACCTTCTTCTGATAGTTTTCACATGCAAGGGGCTTTGAACAAAATCTTTGCACATCGATTGAATGCGCTTTTGAAGCAAGAGTTTGATCGAGAGGAAAGCATCGTTGGGACTTTGGAGATCGAAGGTTCAAACGTATCATTAGTTCTTAAAGTAGCCAAAGATGAATTTCTAAAAACCTTTCGAAGATTTTTTTCTCTATTAAAAACTATAAGAACTTCGAAAGCTCAATTTGAAAAGAGTAAAAAAGAATTGATCGATTCTCATCTGGGAGATCCACCACTTCTAGAATACGCAGAAGAGGTTTTGGACTCTATTTTAAACCCAGCTTACTCAACGCAAGTGGATCTATATGATTCTTTGCGGGAAGTAGACTTCAAAGAGTACAAAGCCTTTGAGAGATCATATTTCAAAGAGCTTTTTATTGAAGCTGTGGTTATAGGAGAAGAAGCTCCGGAACAAATCCTAGAGCTTTGGGAAGAAATTCTTTTAGTTTTAGATGCGAAGGCTTACCAAAGGACTCAGAAAGATTCTTCTAGAGAGGTTACATTCCTTGACGATTATGTATTTTTACAAAAGACAAATCGTAGTGGCAATGCCCTTCTTCTTTTCATTGAAGCTGGAGAAGTTAGCGCGGATTTAGAAGCGATTCACAAAGTTCTTGCGGTTTTGCTCCGCACCGAATTTTTTAATGAGCTCAGAACAAAACAGCAAACAGCCTATCAACTTCATAGTTGGGGTAATATCTTAGAAGGGAAGATTTGTCACTATTTCTCTATACAGTCTAGTACGCATCTTCCAGAAGATCTGCTGCATCGAGTCGAAAATTTTCTAAGTGATTTTGCCGGAAGATCTAACAGTTTACTTTCTTATGAAAGATTTGAAACGATTCGAGAGGGGCTTATTTTGCAGGAAAAAAATGAAGATGTCATCGAGAGTTTAAAATGCCTTACATACAAGAAAGTCTTAAATCAAATCCCCCCCGTATTTTCTAAAGAAAATCGAAGGCGACTTGCTATTTTAGTGGAGGGAAGAAGCTAGTTAGAGACGGGCTAGTTAGATTTTTTTTAGTAGATCTAGAGGGATTATTTTGTTAAAATGACCCTGTTTTTTTATGAAAGATAAATCTTGGTGTGAATTTGTATAATTTTTTCTCTCAATTTAATCAGCTCTTAACATTCTATTTAGTATTTCCGGCTATTGTAGTGCTTAGTATTTTTTTAACGATCCGCCTTAAGTGCTTACAAGTAACGAAAATGAAGCTGAGTATCATAAGTCTTTTTAAATCAAACGGTAAAGGTGATGGAGATATCTCTCATTACGAGGCTGTTTCAGCGGTTATCGCAGGCAATTTAGGTACGGGGAACATCTCCGGAATGGCTGTAGCTCTTACAATGGGGGGCCCAGGGTCTCTTGTGTGGATGTGGCTCATGGCCTTTTTAGGATCGATCATCCAGTACAGCAGCTGCTATCTTGGCGTTAAATACCGCACTCAAAATGCCTCCGGAGAATACATCGGTGGCCCTATGTACTATCTAAAAAATGGACTTGGTTTTAAAAAAGTGGCTGCTTGTTTTGCCTTTTTTACTTTGATCGGAGCTGTTTTAGTTGGGAACTTTGCTCAAGTGAACTCTACAGTATTACCTTTGCAGACGCTTGGGGTCCAGCCGCTTCTTTGTGGTCTTGTTATTATGGTCCTTTCTGCTTTGGTGGTCTTAGGGGGGATGCAAAGGGTTGCTAAAGTAGCTTCTTCTGTTGTTCCTGCCATGGCCATCCTTTATATAGGAGCAGGTCTTGTTGTTTTGGTTTTTTATAGAGGTGAAGTTGCCTCTGCTCTACTTTTAATGGTTAAAAGCGCCTTTGGATTTACTTCATTCGCTGGTGGGGCTTTGGGCTATGGCCTCATGAAAGCCCTTTCTACGGGATTTGAGCGGGGCGTATTTGCAACGGATGCCGGGACTGGGATTGTTCCTATTTTACAATCTGGAGCAAAAAGTGAACATCCTGTCTTAGATGGTGTTGTAACGTTAGTTGCCCCTTTTCTGGTCATGATGATCTGCACGATGACAGGGCTTATTTTAATTGTTACAGGTGCCTTTGAGCACTCAGGACTTCAAAGCACTAACATGGTCGTCTATGCGTTTCAAAAAGTGTTTGGAGAGGCTTTTGGAATGGGGATTGTATTCTTTTCTCTTTCCTTATTTGCCTATACCACGATTCTTGCGTGGGGAGGATGTGGAGAAAAGGCTGCAGAGTTTCTCTGGGGCAAGAAAAGCGCTAAGCTATTTCAATACCTTTACTTACTTCTCATTCCTATTGGCGCCATAGCGCGTGTAGATCTTGTTTGGGTACTTGCGGACTTTTCTATAGCCCTTATGCTTCTGACGAATCTATTTGGAGTGGCAGGGCTTTCTAAAGAGGTGATTGCAGGAAGTTTAAGCTTCTTTGGGAAGAAAGAAAGCATAGCAGAATAACTTTTCTATTTTTCTATAGGCTCCGCTTTTCAGCGGAGCTTTTTTTTATCGAATATTTTTCTTAGACGGTAACGAGGTCTTCTTCTGTTTCTTCTTCAGAGGAGAGTTCAGTCTCATCTAAAGTAACAACAGGAGGAGGAGCAAGCTTTCTAGAAAGGGCTTCCAGTGCTTCGAGTAAAGAAGATAAGCCTTCTTCCTCTTTAGCTGAGATTTCAAAGATGCACTCAGGAGCGACATCTACGGCTTTACGGAATAGCTCTGCATTTTCGCGAGAGTCATCCATGTCGATTTTATTTAAAGCGATCAGGAATGGTTTTTCGAGCATATCGGGATTGTATTCCTTTAGCTCGTTTCTTAAGACTTTGTAATCTTCTATTGGATCTCTTTGCTCAAAGCCGGAAATGTCAACAACGAAGATCAAAATAGAGGTTCTTTCGATATGTCTTAAAAAGGCATATCCAAGACCTTTGTTTTTATGAGCATTCTCAATAATTCCTGGAATGTCGGCTAAGAGGAGCCTTGTCTGTGACTTGCTTTTAGCATAGCCCAAATTAGGGAATAGTGTAGTAAAGGGGTAAGCTCCAATTTTTACGCGGGCATAGGTCAAATTAGAAAGGAGTGTCGATTTACCAGCGTTGGGCATTCCTACGAATCCTACGTCGGCAATCAGTTTAAGCTCTAGCTCGATTTCTTTAGTTTCGCCGGCTGTGCCTTCTGTGCAAAAGTGGGGAGCTTGGTGGGTAGGGGATTTAAAGTGGTGGTTCCCTTTTCCACCTTTGCCTCCGCGGCAAATAATTATTTCTTGACGATCTTCTGTGAGGTCAAAAAGAACTTCTCCGGTATTGCGATCTTTAACAAGAGTGCCGCAAGGAACCTTAATGATCAAATTAGGTCCAGTTCTTCCTTGCATGAGGTTATAACTACCAGCATCTCCGTTTTTAGCGCAAATGATTCGTTTATTGCGATAGTCTTGTAGAGAAAGGGTTTGTCTATCGGCTCTGATTACGATTGAGCCACCATGCCCTCCGTCTCCTCCCGTAGGTCCACCTTTCGGGATATACTTTTCTCTGCGCCAAGCGATTACGCCATTGCCGCCTTTACCGGCAGAGAGTGTGAGAAGCGTTGAGTCAACAAACATGAATACAAACCATCTTTTGAAAAGAGATAAAAATAGCCCCTTCTTGTTCAGAAGGGGTATTTGTAATAATAAATATCTAGATTACTTAGCTTCAGGTGCTGGGAGAACAGAAACGTATGTCTTATTCGTTTTACGATAAGTTACAATTCCGTCCATCAAAGCAAAAAGGGTATCATCCTTTCCTTTGCCTACGTTCTTAGCAGGAACCCATGGAGTTCCTCTTTGTCTTACAATGATGCTGCCGGCTGTTACAAACTGTCCGCCAGAAGCTTTAACGCCTAGACGCTGTGAGTTAGAATCTCGTCCGTTTCTTGTAGAACCTTGACCTTTCTTATGTGCCATGTATGACGCTCCTAGCCTATGATGTCTGTAATTTTAATTCTTGAGTAGCGCTGACGGTGGCCTACTTTTCTACGGTATCCTTTTCTCTTTTTGTACTTAAAAGCAACCACTTTAGGTCCTTTTACTTCAGCTACTAGCTCAGCTTTCACTTTGCTTTGAGCGAGATAGGGGGCTCCGATCTTAAGGGAGGCTCCATCATTTAAAAAAAGTACTTGGGCAAATTCTATTTTCCCATCTTGAGCAGTATCAACGAGTTCGATATCGATGACGTCGTTTTTTTCTACTCTATATTGCTTTCCGCCGGTTTCAATAATCGCGTACATTTGACCTCCTGAATGTTAATCCGTTGCGATGGTATATGAGTCTTTTTGAATAGACCCATTGGAGAGGAAAGCGGAGATGATAAAAGAACCTTTTGTTCTTAGTCAAGTATAAAAAGTGAAAAGGGGGTCTTTTGAGGAAAAGGGCCCTAAATTCAGGGTTTTTAAAGATTAAATATTTTTTTATTGATCAATAAATAACTATATTATAACTTAATAATAAGTGGTTGAATAATGTGTTTAACCTAAGCTTTTCCTTTTTAAGGGGGTATTTTATGGCTACT
>CAIJXB010000025.1 GCA_903824495.1 uncultured Chlamydiae bacterium | reverse complement strand
GGAAATTTCTCTTCGTACCTTCCTAAAGATCCATTGAGCGGCTATAGATCCAACGTAAATTCCTGCTAGTGAGTCGCTTAAGAAGCAATCTGTTGCAAGGGTCGGGGCAAAAGAGAGAAGGAGCCCTGCAAAAAGGAGCGGAAGTCTAAAGTTAGAAAACACTGCAGCTAAAGAGGCTCCAAAAGCAGCTATTGTTACAGCTGTTATGGATGGGAAGGAGTGGAAAGCGCTGTTCCACTGCAGAAGGCGAAACGGAGTTTCTCCGTGGAGGAAAAACCACTCAGGATTGGCTTTGCCGATGATGAGCTCTAAAACCTTGCAAAGAAGAACAGAGAGGGGGATTGCAAGTGAGATGTACCAAAATTTACGGCTCTTTTTTTCTTTTCTCATGAGGAATCTGATGTAGAAGAACACAGCTGGTGTGATCAAGCTCCAAGCGATAGGGCAGAAGAGTTTATTGAGGAATCCAAAGAGTTCTTGGAATACAGCAGGGGAAGAATGGAAGCAAAGAGCTAGAGGCTTATCTAGAAAAATGCTAGATCCGATGATCAAAACAAGAAAGACAGCTGATACAATCTTTATGTTGTCGAGTAGAAACGTAGACGAAGGGGAGAATTTCTTTTTTCTGAAATTTTTGAAATCAATGATCATAAAACATCCTTTGGGTTAGCTAAAAACCAAGAGTAAAAAAAGATCTACAATAATGTCCACCTTGAAAAAGAAGAAAGATTCCTCTACAGTGAAGAAATTAAAGAAGAGGGACAAAAAAATGAAGATTGCAATCATCGGCTGTGGAAACATGGGAAGCGCACTTGCTAGACATTTATCATTAGCAAAGGGAACTTCTTTAATATTATGCGATCGCGGCAAGGAAAAAGGTCCCGCTCTTGCAAAAGAGATAGGATCGCAGTTTGTGGAGTCACCAGCAGATGCGATTAAACAAGCAGATTGCGTCATTTTAGCGATCAAACCAAAAGACTTGGCTCATTTAGCGCCGCAGCTTGATCTCACGAAAGAACAAACGTTATTCAGTGTTTTATCAGGAGCAACTCTTTCTACTCTTAAAAAGCTCTTTGTAAAACCTTCCATCATCCGCATGATGCCCAACACTGCTGTTTCCATCGGAAAAGGAATCATAGGGTTTGCAGGTGGAGAAGGGTTAGACGAGAGCAAAAAGCAAGAGATTGAAAAGATGTTTTCTTCTTTAGGTCTTTTGCATTGGATCCCAGAAAACAAGATGGACGCGTTTGCAGCGCTTGCAGCTTCCTCTCCCGCTTTTGGTTTTGTGATCATGGAAGCGATGATGGATGCGGGAGTTTCCTTAGGCTTTTCAGCTTCTCAATCAAGAGAGATCGTGATCTCTATGTTTGAAGGGTGCGTTGCTCTTTTAAAAGCCTCTCCCAATAAACATCCAGCAGAGCTAAAGCTCCAAATCACTTCTCCTGGTGGAACGACCATTGAAGGGATTTATGCTCTAGAAGCGGGAGGCATTCGTAAATCGATGTTTGATGCGATGAATGCGACCTATCAAAAAGGGATAAAAATGTCTCATGAGTAAGATGGACTTTTGGGTCGATGATTTTTTATCCTATCTCGCTTCTGAAAAGGGTCTTGCTCAAAACACGTTAAAAGCTTACCAAACAGATCTTTGTCTGTTTTTAAATGAGCTTGAAAAACGGGAAGTAGATGATGTTGCCAAAATCACAAAAGAGATGATCGTTGACTTTTTAGAGTTAAGACAAAAAAAGGGGCTTGCTTCAAGCTCACTTTCTCGTACCTTAGCTGCCATCAAAATGTTTTGCAAATTTCTCAAACGAGAAAAAGTGATCCCTCTCAATGTATCAGACCTACTTGAAAGTCCGAAAATTGAGCAGCTCATCCCTGAAGTCTTGACGATGCAGGAAATGAAAGAGTTATTAGCCTCTCCTGATCTAGAGTCGTTTTTAGGAGCAAGAGATCGAGCTATTTTAGAGGTCCTTTATGCGTCAGGTCTTCGAGTGTCTGAAGTGTGTGGCCTCAATATTTACGATGTAGGGGATGAGAACATCAAAGTCAAAGGCAAGGGAGAAAAAGAGAGGATCGTTCCGATCGCTTCTTTTTCCCTCCAGACAATCGATAGCTATCTCTCTAGGTTTCGCTCGCAAATAGCAAATAAAGAAGAAACCGCTCTTTTCACAAACTCTAAAGGGCGTAGGGTGTCAAGGCAAGAAGTGTGGAACCTTGTAAAGACCTACAGTAAAAAAATAGGCCTTCAAAAAAACATCTCTCCCCACACTCTAAGACACTCCTTTGCCACACATCTTTTAGAAAATGGAGCAGACCTCAGGGTCATTCAAGAGCTTTTAGGTCATAGTCATATCGCCACAACAGATCGATATACCCATATCAGCCAAAAGCACCTTTCAGAGGCTTTTGCTCAGTTTCATCCTCGCCCATAACTTATTTGTTAAATTAAAATTTTAATTTTTTGTTAATTTGATTTATTTGGTTTATTGCGATATAATATATAAATATAATTGTATTTATGTGGCTATTTTGACTGTTCAAGGTGTGTCTAGCTTTTTGATAAAAGCTGATCAGATTTGTGACTTCGTTCCGATCTTAAGTACCGTAAATAACGTGGTTGATCTTTTTCTAAAAAACGTTAGTTTGCCTCGGTCCTCTCCTCCTGCCATCAAAGCAAGCCATTACTACACCTATCTCAATGAAAAGACCTTTACACGGTCTATTTTACTTCTCATCCCGGTCCTAGGCCAAATCATCGTATACCTTGCTGATCAGCTCTATGATGATAAGATGTTTGCTCTTGAGCAGGTGAGGAAAAATGGACTTAATCTTAAGGATATGAGCAAAAGGCTTCAAAACAACAAAGAGGTTGTTTTAGCCGCCACTTTAAACAATCCCGCAGCTTTTCTGCTAGCAAGCAAGGCCCTTCAAAACAGTAAGTCATTTACCTGCGAAGTAATAAAAGCTCGCAAGGATGATTTAGTCTTAAAATATACAACAGCAAGACCTCGAAACAGCAAGAGCGTACTCCTTGTAGCCATAGAGCAAAATGGATTAGCGCTTCAGTGGGCTGGTGGCACACCTCGCAGTAGCCAGCGAGTAGTTAAAGCTGCTATCTTAAAGAATTTCTATGCATTTATGTATGCAGATAGCGCTCTTCAAAATGACAAAGAATTTGTGCTAGAGCTGATTGCTCTAGAGCCTCGTATAGCTCTCTTTCTTAGCAAAGAGCTTCAAGAGGACATAGATGTAAAGCGCGCTCTTAACAAGGCAAACTCTACCATTGGGGCAGAGTGGAATGATGAGGCGTTTGTGCTTACAAAAGTAAGAGAGAACCCCTTTCTTTTTAAGAATGCAAGCCCCCGACTGAAAGGCAGCAAAGAATTTGTGCTAAAGGTAATCAGGGCTCATATTGAATCTGTCGTAGAGGCAAGGAAAAATGGATCTTCATCCACTCAAATCAAATCGTGGATTTTTTCTAATTTTGTCAGTAGAGAGCTTAAAGAGGATAGAGAAGTAAAGCTTGCTATTCACGCCTCAGAAAAGGCTGCTGAAAATTCAGATAGAGAGGTAGTGCTTGCTAATGTTCGTTTAAACGGCCTTTGGGGGCTTAAAGAGGCTCCACTTTTTCAAAATGACAGGGAAGTTGTCCTTGCGGCAGTTCGGCAAAATGGAATGGCCCTTATGTTTGCTCATTCAGATCTTAAAAAAGATATGGAAATAGTTTTAGCGGCCGTTCAAAGCTATGGCTGCGCTTTGCAACTTGCTGATCCTGAGCTTAGAAAAAACAGAGAAATAGTGCTTGGAGCTGTTAGGCAAGACGGCCTAGCCCTTCAGTATGCTTACCATTTTAAAGACGATAAAGAAATCGTGCTCATCGCTGTATCCAAAAATGGAGATGTGATCGAGTATGCAAGTGCTAGACTCCAAGAGGACCCAGACGTCAAAAGAGCTTCTCAAGAGGCTTTAGAAAGAGAATCACGTCAAGATTGATTTCTTCATAATTTCCCTGTATCCTATTTAGATTAAAATTTGTTTTTTTTCTATTTAAGGGGTGTTTTTTTGAATATTCGAGGATTCTCCAGCTTTTTAATCAAGGCTGATCAGATTTGTGACTTTGTTCCGGTTTTGAGCACCGCTAACAATTTAATCGATCTATTCATCAAAACTATCGTTTTGCCGAAGCTGGGGCCAGAAGAGACTCGCCCAAATCACTACTATACCCATTTAGATAAAAAGACATTCACCAGGTGCACGCTTCTTTTGATTCCGATTCTCGGTCAAATCCTCGTATACCTTGGAGATTTACTTTGTGATAACAAGGCATTTGCTCTTGAGCTTGTAAAAATAAATGGACTGCACCTTCGAGATGTAAGTAAAAGACTTCGCAATGATAAGGATGTGGTCCTTGCCGCTGTGACAGAAAATAAAAAGGCTATTAAGTATGCCGGTGACGATGCCTGTTATGACGAGGAAGTAATGAGGCTCGTTGCTGGACCGAATTACATCCCTCCTGTATCTGATAGGGAAAAAGTGCTAGAAGATGTAAAAATAAATCCTATGGCAATCCTGGATGCTAGCGAGTTTTGGGAAGACAGAGAAATCATTATGGAAGCTGTGAAAGGCGATGGAAATCTCTATATATATTGTAGCGATGAACTTAAAGATGATGATGAAGTTTTTCTTGCTGCAGTAGTAACAAATCCAAAAGCTCTAAAATCTGCAAGTAAGAGAATCCAAGACAGCGAGCATTTAGTTTTAGAAGCTCTTAGACGAGCTTATGAACAAGGTGGCGCTTGGGTTCTTCAATTTGCTAGTAAGAGAGTTCTTTCTAATAAGCCGGCAATGCTTGAAGCCATTAAAATCGATCCCTCAGCATTTTCTTATCTTAATAAAGAACTTCAAAGAGATGAGGAGATACTGCAGGCCCAGGGTTCTTCTCTTGCAAGGAGTCAACTGCTTACAGCTATCAAAAAAGCCCCAAAAGCATTTTTATCTATTGATAAAGCGTTTCAAAAAGATCCGGATATACTCCAGGTATACAATTCATCTGTTGCTAGGAACCGTGTTAAGAAGCAAGCTCTCGCAGCTATCAAAAAAGACCCCGCAGCATTTTTCTCTCTAGATAGAGCTTTTCAGGAAGATTTCGAGGTTTTGAGAGCTTGTCATGACTCTAAAGTCGCAAAATTGCTAACACAACTTGGGGCTGCGAATGAGAGTATTCGAGATAGTGAAGATATAGTTCTCGACGCTCTTAGAAAAAGCCATAAAGAGAAAGGCGCCGACATACTTCAATTTGCTAGCGAGAGAGTTCTTTCTAATAAGCCGGCAATGATCGAAGCTATTAAGATCTATCCCGAAGCATTTTTCCATATAGATGTAGAACTTCAGAACAATCGGGATATACGGCAGGCCTACAATGACTCTCTTGCTTGAATATTGAGAACAAGAGTTTTTGTTATATGAAATGCGAGATTTCTTATTCAAATCTTTATTTTTAATGGCTTCTTTTTACGAAAGCTTTTACAATTTCTTTAAAACCTTAAGGAGATTTTTATGCTAATGCCAAGCTCTTTCGAAATTACTTCCCACCTCAAAAATCTTAAATCTTTGGAGAATTTCGAGGCAGATATCTATGGAGAGAAGAGAACAGTGAACTTGACTGGGCACGCTTTTATAGAGAAGCTTGCAAACAACTGTTCCTTTGAACTCCTAAATTCTAGAAGCTTAAACAATAAGATCATTACAGCGATCAATGATAGCAAAATGGGATCCTTCTGGGAAGAAGACTTGGCGCGGATTGTCGATATAGTAAAGCCTGCTTTAGAAGACCTCGCAAGAAAAAGTATCTAAGAAATCCTCTGAATTGCAATCACGACTTGCGTCTCTTTAAACGTAGAGAATAAAGAGTGTGATTTTATTGCTTTTAGGATTTGTTCAGCTTGTGGCTGAGCTGATAAAAGAGCAGAGTCTTCAGCAATTTTAGAAAGCTCCGTTTCCATGTGAGCTTTTCTCTCTTCTAGTAAAAAAGGATCGGGGATCAAAGAGTGATAGATCAAAGTATCACCGAGTGTCCAATTGTCTAACGTTTCAGAAAATTCAGAAAGAGTTTCATCCGATAAGAGCGAATGCTTGTTGTGCAAAATGCGAGGAGCTCCTCCTGATCGAGTGTGAATGAGCGAGCTAAGGCCTGCTCCAAAGAATGAGAGTTGGTTTGAGGCGCTATTTAGATATAGATAGCTTAAGGCAAAGTCGCGGATCAAAGGATCGAGCTGCGTCTCTTGCGTTAGAAATTCGATGAGTTGAGAAGGCTTAAAGGTATCTTCGTTTTGTTTCAACATAAACGCCTTCACCATGCCTCGAAGGGTCGTGGCCGCAAAGAGTGGATCAAGTCCTTGTTTTGAAGGGCTTGCCATGAATAAAAAGTAGTGATCAGGGGATATTTTAAATAGATCGTAATAAAGGCCGAAATGGGAAGAGGAGAGGGTTTTTGCAATCCCAATGTCAGCAGGATCCCAAAGAGGAGCTGGAAAGGGAGAGATCGCTTGAGAGGTCTTTTCAAAGATTTCTAGCATTTCCTTCACTTGGTCTCTTTCTGGCTTTTCTTTATCAAAGCTCTCTGAAGCTAAATAAGTAGAAAGATCGTGTATGAATTCTAAAATGCTTTGATAGCGCAAGGAAACAGAGATAGCAAGCGCCTTTTCAATGATCTTGCCAAGCTCTTTAGGAAGAGAGGAGATTTGAATGACACCAAAGCTTGGAGCTCCTGTAATGAGCTCATAAGCAATCACTCCAAGAGAATAGATATCAGAGGCGAATGTCACATGAGAAGGGTCTTCTTTTTGTTCAGGGCTCATGTAAGAGGGAGTCCCAACCAAAGAATCAGAAGGTTTATCCTCTATAGCTTGAGCGATTCCAAAGTCGATCACTTTGATCGCTCCAGATTCTTCAATCAAAATGTTTTCAGGTTTTAGATCGCGATGGATGACACCATGGGAGTGAAGGTGTTCGAGTGCAAAGCTCACTTGTAAAAGGATTTCAAGAGAGCGTTTTAAAGAAAACGAGCGCTCTACCAGAAACTGTCTGAGGGAAATCCCATGGATCCACTCCATGGCAATATAAAATCCCTTTTCCCAAGTGCCTTCTCCGTAGAGCTTGACGATGTTGGGGTGGTTTGTGAGGGCGATCACTTTTGCTTCTTTAGAAAAACGCTCTATAATCTCAGGATTTTTGATGTGGCTTGTTGGCAGTGTTTTGATGGCGACAAGTTTTTTTGTTTGAGGATCAATCCCTAAATAGAGCCAGCTCATCCCCCCTTTACTAAGAAGAGCTTCCACTTTATAAGGTCCGATGAAGTCAGGGATGGGCTGCTTTTCTTTTGTTAGATGGGGTTTGGTAGGCTCGGTAAAAAAGGAATCCTTCATAGAGGAGAAGATTCTCCTAAACTCACAATTTTCACGCCAATAGCATCTCCGAGTTTAATGAGCTCGCCTTTGGCTATTTTCTTACCATGAACAGTTAGATATACGCCTTGCTCAGGATGCGTAGGGATTTCTAAAATGTTTCCTGGCTCTAAGCTGAGGATCTTTTTAAGAGGCATGAGCATCCGGTCGATCTCTACAACGATCGGAAACGGGATATCTAAAGAAGAGCTAAGCATTTCTTCGGGAAGAGGCGCTGTTTCTTCTGGAACATCAAGCTCGCTACTTGATTCTTCATCCGGAAGGATTGGATCGATTTCTTCATCCATAGTATTTGTGTCTCCATAGTAGGTGAGGTAGTCTAAGATTTTAAGACCGTCTTTTTTGATCTTCACTTTAAAAAGGGGTGTTTTGCCAAAGGTCAGATTTAAAGTTCCTTTGCGGACGTGAGGATCATAAGAGCAGGTATCGAGTACAAGAAAATCTCCAATATGAAGCCGATCAAAATCTTTTTTCGCAAGCAAACAGCTTCCTGTTTCTACTTTAACGGGAACATTGAAGGTATCAAGAAGCGGAGAGGAGAAAAGATCTTTAAGGTCGCGTCCAAAATGAGCTACAAAAGCTTCATGGAAGCTAGGAGAGAAAAGAAGACGCGCAGCAAAAGTCTCGCCATGGACTAGTAAAGAGAGGTCGC
The DNA here is from genome assembly GCA_903824495.1 of uncultured Chlamydiae bacterium. Taxonomy (GTDB): domain Bacteria; phylum Chlamydiota; class Chlamydiia; order Chlamydiales; family Rhabdochlamydiaceae; genus CAIJXB01. The sequence goes on along the minus strand of CAIJXB010000025.1, from coordinate 48,568 downwards.
AGTAAAAGCATGAGTGTGAAGGAAGAGGTTTTGTTTCGAGCCATTGGACATGAAGATCAGGATATGGGGCAAGCTTACTAAAACTGTGAGTAGCAGAGAGGAGGAGATATTCGAAAAATCCAAGTTGAAACTGAGGATCAGAAAATCCTTTGCTACTCTCTCCTGATGCTAAACTAAGCGTTGTGATTTTTTCTAAAGATTCAGAGGCGATAATAAAATAAGCATTCCCGGCTAGAGGGGCAAGTTCAAACGTTTTTATGATCGGGTTTTTTCCAAAAGAGAGCAAAAACTCTTCAGGAGAAAAGAAGCCACTTTTTTGAGGCTGCAAGCTAAAATCTTGTATGCTTAAGCTTGTTTGCAGCTCTTTTGAAAACTCTTCCCAGGGAAAAGGGGGAGGAGCTCCCCAAAGAGGAATCTTTTGAGCTGTCAAAGTCATTTCTTCTTGAATCTGTTTGAGCCAAGGAAGCGGGTGCGTGTTCATGAAAAAATTCCCTTATGTGTTCTATGCGTCTTTTAAGCTGATCCTAATATCATTAACCTTAAAATTAAATTCTTTTTTGGCCGTCTTATTCTCTTCCTCCCTTCTTTGAAAGGCTTTTTTGAGCTGCTCTAGGTTGTCTTCGAAGAGAGCTGCTGCCTGAGGAGAGCCTTTTAATTCGATGTTATAAGAGCCAGGTGCTGTGCTTACTTGGGAGATGACAATTTCAGCTCCTTGTAGCATAGGAGATTGTTGTTCATTTAAATGGATCGTTGTTTCTGTTTTCCCCTGCATCTGAAGGACGGTGACGACTCCGACGATACGATCAAAGAGGTCCAAAATTTGAGGAGAGAGACGATCAAATCCAATTGCCTCTTGAAAGAGACTGCTTGGGGCGTCAGTGGGGTACATAGTATTTAATAGGTTTTGACTTGCCGCTGCTAAATCTTGTTTTTCTTTAGATCCTTGATCTTTACCGCTTCCAGAAAAATCAGATTCAGGAGGGGGCTGGACAGGTGAGGCTCCGGCTACTTTTTCTAAATCTTCTTTTGAAGTGCGCGGCACATCTTGTGCGGGGCGAGTGACAGGAAACGCCTTTTCAAAAGGAATTATGTGCTCAGATACATCTATTGAAGAGAGGTTTTGTTTTTCTGGCGCTTGAATTGATTCTCCAGAGGGCATGTTTGCCGCTTGCGGCAAAGAAGAAGGGGCCTCTGAAGGAGTTTGGGGGGCAGGCTCTATCGCTTTGGTTTCTTGCGAAGAAGCAGTTGAAGGTATCTGAGGCTCTGTTTTAGGCGCGCTTACTTGAGGGGTAGAAACAGGTTCTTTGGTAACAGGTTTTGAGCTTTGAGGGCTAGTAGAGGAAGTTACAGGAGTAGCAGTAGGAGCCTCTTTACTATTACTTGTGGCTTGAATAGCTGGCTTTTGACTTGTTTGATTATTCGTTACTTGAGGAGCTTCTTTTGGAAGGACTTGAGATGGCTCTTTTTGTTTAGAAGAGGTATCCCCTTGACCTGATGAGGAGCTTGATTGCACCGAAGTAACTTGTTTTTTTTCTACAGGGGTGACCTTTGTTTCTTCAGCTTCCTTGGTAAGAGGTGGTGGTGCCATCTTTTTAGCAACATGTTCTACCTGAGTTTTCTCTCCTCCAGTGACTTTAGGTGCATTTGGAAGTTTTTGTGAAAATCCATCATCTCCTTGAGAAAGATCCGCGGATGTATCAGATGACGTAGTAATAGCAGTGGTTTTTTGAGGAGTGGAAGTAGAGGTCTGAGTCGGAGTCCCTTCTTTTGTAGGTTGTGTTTTTTCTGTATCGAGAATCGATCCCAGTTTTGATTTAACCGCTGTATCGAGCTGTTCGTCAACGAGAGGTTTTATGGCGATCAGCTCTCTTTGTTCTTGGTTTTGGGACCTGGTGTCTTGTGCATCTTTTTCGGTGACAATCGTTGCTTTTTTCGCCATTTCTTTTTTAAAAGCTTCTGATGTCTCGATTTCAGGAACTGGCTTTACGGGAATAATAGGCTCTCCCGATTCTCCAAACTCTGCAGCGATAGGATTGATAGGATCATGGGCCATATGAGGAGCGCTCCCGTTAACGGTTTTTTTCTTTTTTGTGTCTTATGTGAGACGTTGTTCCAAGTTCGTCCGTTTCAATTGCGTCCAGGTGTTCGAGGTAATCTTTTTTCTCTTTGTCCCACTCTTTTCTATGAATTTTTATTTTCTCTACGTCGTGTTGTTTTTGGATCATGTCCTTTCTAGCAACTTCTACGGCCGCTAAGGCCGCATCTACTTTCTTTTGTTGCTCTTTGACTTTGGCTTCTTTTTGTTTTAGCTGTTCATCCACCACTTTCAAATACTGTTTCATCTGCTGGATTTTCAAAGTGGTCGATTCAGAATCTAATTCATTGCGCAGCTGCTCTAGCTTTGTTTCCTTGTGATGTTTGACCTTTTCTTTTTCTTTTTCAAGAAGGTCTAGTTTCTCTTCTTCCTTAACAAGGGCCAGTTTTTTTTCTTGGAGAATTTTTTCAGACTCTTCAAGTCTTCTCGCTTTGATGAGAGCGACTTGCTCTAGAGGGTAGCGTATTTTATCAGATTCCAAGTCATGGCCTATCTAAAGAGAGCTTTTAGCTGCTGAAGGGTTTCTTCAAAGGAGCTGTGCTCATCTACTTGTTGTTTTAAAAAACGGTTGACCTTATCAATGTATTTGATCGCAAAATCGGCATTTTTATCAGATCCGGGTTTGTATTCTCCGATTCTAATGAGAAGCTCGTTTTTCTTGTAATTGGCAAGAACTTCTCTCACTTTTCCAATGAGCTGCAAATGTTCTTTATCAACAACCTGAGAAAGGATTCTACTCACAGATCCTAAAACATCAATGGCCGGATAGTGGTATTGGCGAGCCAGCTCACTTGAGAGGATGATGTGTCCATCTAAAATGGAGCGCACTTCATCAGCGACCGGTTCATTCATGTCATCGCCGGCGACAAGGATCGTATAAAAAGCGGTGATCGAACCTTTATCAGAGTTCCCAGATCTTTCAAGGAGCTTTGGAAGAGTGGCGAAGACAGACGGAGTAAAACCGGCCCTTGCAGGAGGCTCTCCAGCAGCAAGGCCAATTTCCCTGAGCGCTCTTGCAAAACGGGTCACAGAGTCCATCATCAAAATAACGGTTTTTCCTTGGTCTCTAAAGTACTCAGCAATCGCTGTTCCTACATAGGCGGCATTAAGACGCAGCTGAGCTGCCTGATCTGATGTTGAAACGATGATCACAGAGCGCTTCATCCCTTCTTCACCAAGATCATTTTCTAAAAATTCGCGAACTTCGCGACCTCTTTCTCCAATTAAAGAGATGACATTGATGTCTGCTTTGGCATGCTTGGCAAGCATGCCAAGCAAGGTAGATTTACCACCTCCGGCGGCTGCAAAGATTCCGATCCTCTGTCCTTTTCCACAAGTAAGTATGCCATCTAAGCAACGGATGCCTGAAGGAAGAGGTTCTTCAATTTTTTTACGTGTGAGTGGATCTGGAGGGGAGTTGATCACAGGATAGGTCTCGTGAAGATCTAAAGGTCCATGAGTTGCTACATCTAAAGGGTGTCCAAGTCCATCTAAAACTCTTCCAAGAAGTCCTGGTCCTACTTTAATGTTAAGGGGCATTCTGGTGGGGATTACTTCAGAAGAGGGGCCGATTCCAGACATTTCCCCGAGAGGAGAGAGGAATACTTCTTCTTTGGTGAATCCAACAACTTCTGTTAAAAGAGGGGGAGCTCCTTGTCTTTTCACAAGGCACACTTCTCCCATTTGAACTTGGGGGACGACAGCTTTAATGAGCATCCCAACCACTTCGGTGATCCTTCCATGGACTGTTGTCAGCTCCATCTCTTCGAGATGGGAGATCAGTTGATCAAAGTCTGGTGGGGAATCCATAAGATAAAGCTCCGAAGTTAGATCTGAACATTCATAATAGTCTTAAAGCCTTCTATGCTTTTTCCAAGAACTGCAGAAGTAAAATCAAGCTCTTGCTGCGCTTTATTAAATTTAAGCTGAAGTAGCATAAACTCTGCAGGAGAGAGATTAGAGCCTTGAGCGCTGATCGTTCCTAACTGTTTTTTTGCTGCTTCGAGCTGGTTCATTCCGTCTGTTACGTATCCTAAATATTGAGCAATAGGTCCGGATTCTTTTGTCGTAGCTGATTCAGGGGCGGCCTCTGGTGAAATTCCCATCTTTGCATTCGCAGCTCTTAGATGGTTATTTGCATCCATCAACTTGTTTTTAACCAAGTACTTTTGAGAAGCTTTTAACTTCAAGTTTGGATAGGAAAGTTGCCCATGAACAGCACTCAATGTGTTTTGAGCCACACCCACCTGATGCGTCAGTGTATCGATGTTGGGCGCAGCAATTGGTTTGGCTCCGATCCCAGCTAAATCAAAAGGGGACACAGCCGTCACCTTAGAAGAAGGCATTTGTCCTTGAGCTGGGCTCTTTTCTTGCATTAAGTTTGCAAAAGCTTGGTCCTTGCCTCCAACCTCTTGATGTTCATCCCCAATATCGGGTATTGCCTCTATTTTAGAGGTAGCCGAGACGTCACTTGGCAAGGGCTCTTTATCATTGATTGGATCAGCCATCATATCACTTTAGTTTATTTTTTAGTTTTATAAAAAAATTCTACTTTTTTTGCGGTCCTTGTGCAGGAGTAGGAGATTTTTTTACAAATTTCTCTACAAAAGCAATCGCACTAGACGTGAGGTCCTTTAAAAGAGGATCTTTTGTCGCCTTGTCTGTTTCTTTCAGGATCTTAGTTCCTTGGTCCGCTTCACTTGGATTGAGTCCCATGCAGAGTCCTAAGAACGCTTTTGCAATCTCGTTGTTTGGCTCTTTTCCCAAAACTTCTGTGAATATTTTGGAAGCTTGTTTTAGCTCAAGTTTACATAGGTGGAGATACCCTCTTCCAAGATGAGGAAGAAAATGTCCTGGTTTTAATGCTTCAGCTGCTTTAAACAGTTTTACAGCAGAGTCTTCATCCGATTGATTGACAGCGATAAAGCCAGCTTCGATCAACGTCGAAAAATGTTCTTGATATGATTCTAGGCTCATTCTTAGGTACCTTTTTTAAAGTTTAACAATTATAATAAGGGTTTTACTTAAGTTATTTACCCAAATTTCGAACAACAGCTCCAATCATCGTATTCACGGTTGCCACGAGGTTAGAGATCGATTCTCCAACTTGAGACACCTGGCTCATAGAAAATTGCAAAAGCAAGAATTTACCAGGGGTCGCTGCCGAAATGGAGCTTGCCACTGTTCTTACTTGAGAAATAACCTGGCTTTGTAAGGCAACGTATTGCTTGATCAATGTCGCAAACGTGATTGTTGCCGGATAACCTTTGGATCCTTCAGTGCTCATGATTTGGCTCCTTGTGAAGTCGTTTGAATTCTATTCACTACTTTTTGTAGAGCGCTATATCCATGAAGGAGAATGCCGTATTGATCAAAATCCTTTGCAGCTGTCCCTTCTCTTAAGTGGGTTTTCAGCTCTTGAGTTTTTGTTTCAATCTCTTTTAATAGTGATTGTTTTTTCTTCGGATCCTTTTTTAAGTCCTTCTCTAAGTCGAACTCAAAGAGGGGCTTTTTTTTCTCCATGCCAAACATGTATGACTCCTTTCCTATATAAGACCAATCATTGCAGATTGTAGTTAATTTTAAATTTTATTCCATCTTTTTCGAGTAAAACTTGGCTTTCCTCTATTGCAGTGATCTGCATTCCATCTAAAAGATCGCCTGTTGCAAACACTTTTGCATTGATGATTGCGAACTGCTGATCGTTATCGCCTGCTGAGAAACCGGAAATTGCATATTTCTTTGAAAGATCAACAACAGCGCTGTCTTCTGCTGACACATACACCACGAAATTTTTTATCGAGAGGATGCCGGGAAGCTTTTGAATTTGACTCAAGGTTGTCATGAAGTCTGAAGATCTTTTTTTATCTACATTTCCAGTTACGAGGACTTCTCCTCCTGCCAAGTTAAACGCAATGGATCTAAACCCGTGCTGCAGAAAAACGCTTTCTACCTGCAGTGTTAGAGTGTTAGCTACATTGACCTGGTTTTCGAGTAAGTCTAAATAAGGGAAGTTGACATTGATATAGTCCGTTAAAGCTTCGCCTTCTTCTGGGGTCTGTACATAGCCTTTCATGACAAACATTCCTGGAGAAGGGGAGTGGATTGAAACCGCTTGCCAGCTTGGATACGACTGCAGCACGGCATTCATGTTCTGCCAAACAAGCTCATCAATGATCACGGTATCTTCAACAGAAGAAATAAAAGGAAGCGTGCTAAGCGTGTAAGTCATCTCTTGCTTTTCGATGTTTGTTAAAACATGTCCAACTAAAAAGAGTTTGCCGGTTGCTTCATTGAGTGAAAACTGTACACCTGGGAACATTTTAAGGGCTTCTTTCACAAGCCCTTTTTCGTTCCTCTCGGGCATTTCAATTTCTTTGGTTTTAAACAAAGAAACAGAGGCTGTAATAAGTCCTAATAAGAAAAGGCCGAAAATACCGCCTAAAACCAAATGTTTTTGAGGAATGACAAGTTCTTTCCAGTTTTTTAAGGTCAAAGGCTCTTTATCTGAAGTAAGAGCTTCACTAGCAGCGACAGGCTTTTTTTCTTCTTCCTTAGCATAAGGTTTAATGACAGGGGAGAAGATGGTTTCATGAACCTGCTCTCGATCGATCATTAAAAATGAAGTAGTTCCAAGTGCTACAAGATCTTGAGAGAGGATTTCATGCTTCTTCTCTATTTTTTCTCCATTGACCAAGACTCCATTGCGGCTTCCTAAGTCTTCAATGAAGACTTTTTCATCTTCATCTACAGAGATCCTTGCATGCTCTTTTGAAACGCTTAAATCATAGAAGATCACATCGCACGAGTTTGGGTCTTTTCCAATTGTATAGGAAGATCCTGGTGAGAGGCTAAATTCTGCTCCAGCATTAGGTCCTGAAATAACTTTTAGAAGCCAGCGAGTAGCTGCTGGCATCGCAAAGTCCAAACTAGACAAAGGAGTTTCTTCTTCTTCAAAGACGGCAGAGGGCTCTTCCGAGGTTTCTTCTTCTAAAACTTCTGGGTTTTTTTCTGTGAATCTAAAAAAGGTACTTCCGATTTCTAGAATGTCGCCTTCTTTGAGAAGAACTTCTTCTGTGATGATTTTTCCGTTTTGCGTAGCGGGATTGACAGAGCTTAAATTTTCAAGAGTAAAGCCTTCGGGCGTAAGATGACAAATGACGTGTCTGCGAGAGACCATAGGGTCTTCTAAGACAATAGTGGACTCATCAGGGTCTCTTCCAAGCACCCATTCAGATCCTTCCTCGAAATGTACAATAAGCCCAGCTAAGGGTCCTTCTTCGGCTATTAAATATCCGGCCATATTACAATATGCTTTCCTGTGCTGCTTCTTGCAGCTTTTTAGCTTCTAGACGCCAGTAGTCTAAATAATTGGCAAAATCTTCGATCTTCTCTTTGAACTCTTTATAATCCATGTCATACGGGATTACACATGAGAGTGTCAAGAATTTCTCTTCAGGGTCAATCCCAAGGACCTGATCTCCGGTTCCCTGACCGAGCAAATTGGCTTTCATAAAATAAATAAAAGCCTCTTCTTTTTTTTGCAGGGGGACAGGCGCTACATTTGCAAAAAAAGCAAGTCCCGCATTCAGAGATTTAATAGAGATCGTAAGATCCTTTGCAAGAGACAATACGACGCAAGAGTTTCTGTCTTTCGGAGGAAAAGGAGGAAGTTCTAAGTCTTCCGCGAGCCTCTTAAGATTTTCTTCAAGCATGGCATCCCCATCTAATTCTGGATTCAAAATCTATTTATATTTTTTTTCTTTTAAAGGAAATAGAAAAGTGATTTATCTTAATTTTATCGTGTTTTCCTATGTGTCTAATTATTAGTGTTTTGTGTATTGCTTGGTTATTAAATTAATTATTTGTTATACTGACTGTAAGGGCTTTGAGCGGGTGGTTTATGGGAATTTATGAAGATGTGGAAGATCTAAAGGTTCAGATCAAAAGGGGTATTGCAACCAATAATAAAGAAGAGATTGCTGAACTTCTGAAACAGGCCTTTTCTTTATGTGAAAAGATCAAAGAGCTGCTTAAAACGGCAGACCAAGATCAAAAGCAATCCCTCAATAAGATGATGCAGGATCTAAAAGCCTTTTTAGCTCATGAAGTCTCCAATCTTTCTAAAAAGATGGGCCTAACAGAGGATGAGCTCGCACGCTATAACGAAAATCCCGAGAACTTTACGAAAGAGCAGTGGATGGTGATGCAGGCCATTAAGAAGAAATTTTCCTCTCAAACAAAAGAGATTAGGAAGATTACGAAATCTCAGGATCCTGTCGCCATAGACAAAATTCCTTCCAATTGGAAAGAGCTCATTGCTTCAAATCCCAACATCACAAAAATGACACTCCCTTCAGGTGAGACAGTAAATGCACCTTTTGTATCGCCGCCTTCAGCTCCTAAGAAAAATAAGAAAGCGCCTAAAAGAACTAAGAGAAGTAAGTGGATGAAGACTTGAGTAAGTGAGATCATTTTCGTCGCGTAACGAAAATGGTCGACTTACTTATAAAAAGAAGTTTTTTCTAATTAGATTTTAGTGACCAATTGTCCAACAGCTATGGATCTTCTTACTGCGAAAGTCTAAAGGGATTGTTTTTTCAGAAATATCCCGAATAGAGCAAGGCGGGAGTAGAGACTCATCAAACTTAAACTTTCGAGAGTTGGTGCTAAAGAATATAACGCCATCTTTAGAAAGGATTTTGAGAGCTTTTGTGATTAGATCTACGTAATCAACTTGAATGTCAAAGAGCCCATCCATTTTTTTAGAGCGGGAGATCGTAGGAGGATCGATCACAATAATATCAAATTCAGAACGTGAGTGAATCAGATCATCAAGGATTTTTACGCAGTCAGCTCTAAAGATTTCGTTTGTTTTTGGTGATAGAGAATTAAGGCGAAAATTGTCAGCTCCCCAATCTGTATACGTATTGGAAAGGTCGATGCTCTGTGTATAGGAAGCTCCGTGCATGGCTGCATGTACACTAAAAGAGCATGTGTAGGCAAAAAGATTTAAGAGGCGTTTTCCTTTAGCTAAGGCTGCAACTCTTTGACGCGTTTCTCGATGATCTAGAAAAAGTCCAGTGTCTAAGTAATCGTTTAAATTCACTTTAAACTTCACGCCGTACTCAAGTACTGTGAAAAACTCTTTTTGCTCATCTAGTTTTTCATACTGCTCGATCTTGGTTCTTTTTATGCGAGTTTTCCAGTAGATCTGGTCTAGAGTTACTCCAAAAATAGAGATCAAAGCATCTTCTGTTGCTTCTTTAAGATCGGGCAAGGGTTCATCGCGACCTTGGTCATACGAAAAAAAATAGATGCAAAATCTGCCATCATAAAAATCAATAGCAAGGGGGCATTCTTTAATATCTCGATCGTAAATACGAAAGCAGTTGGTCAAAGTGCGCTTTGCCCACTTGCGAATATGGCGGTAGTTTTTGCGAATGCGATTTTTTAGAGGGGAGCTTTTGTCTTCTCCATCTGCAATAGTGGGGAGAAAGAAAGAGTCTTCATTCATTAGGCGCAGCTTCAGATTCATCTGCGAGTCTTGCGATTTCGTCTTTCAAATAAGTGATGAGTCCCGGATTTTTGTTTTTGAGCCACAAAAACATTTCTTTTGAATCTTTGAGCATATGCTCGAGTTTTGTTGCACTCAAATTTTTGGTGCGGAGTTGATCGATGTCAAAGATGACAAGAGAGTGTCCAATCATTCCGAGGTTGTTCCTTGGGGTAATGTCTCCATCACGGATCCCTTTATCAGCTCTCTCTTTTAAAAAACCTGCAAAGGTTGTTAGAAGAGCTTTCGCCTCTTCCATTTCATTTTTTGCTAAGAGCTTTTTGAAATAAGGAGCGAAACGAATCGCTTTTTTTTGCATGACAAAGGCTGTTTGATCGGCAGAAACTGTGTGTTTAACTCCAATGTTGTCGTAAAGCGTGATGTTTTTTTTGTGGTGTGTTGTTGGATTGAGATGGAGGTAGATCGTGCCTGTTTGATTTGGGATCGCTTCTAAAGAAAGGCGATAGCTCGAAAATTGGAGGGTCTTTTGATACTCTTTTCTGTTGATGACATGTTGCGCTCCAAGAGGGAGAAGAGATGTCAGTAACTTTGAAGAGGTCCAAGTCGGAGGACATAGTCTATGGGCTTTAAAGAATTTGATGACATACTTGTCATCGGCAGATCTAAAGACATAGGCGGATCCTCCTGTATCTAAAAAATAGAAGGGTGAGCTTAATGCCTTTTCGATCTCTAGGGGATCTTCTAGGAAACAAGAGCCTTGTGGCTCCCATCGAGAGTCAAAAGAGGATGCCTTGGTGATGTTGGCAGCTCGGAAGCCTCGGGTCAGCTTGTCACAGCCTGTGGAAATGCCAAAGCCAACTGTTATAAATAAAACAAAGTATAGGCTATATCTAATCCGAATGCTCATTCGCTTATAAGACTCCATTATCTTTCAGCCTTAAAGGCTGGCAAATCTACAAGAAAAAATCAAGCTTAAAAGAGGGGTCTTCTTAGAGATCTTCAACAAAAAAATCTCCTTGTAGATGAAAGCTCAGTTTTCTTTTGAGGTGATGGTACTCAAAGCTGCTCGGATTGATCGTATCTAGGATATTGAGTTGTTCCTCTGCCTGTTCTATTTCTTCTCTTTGAAGGAGGTAAAGTCCTACAAGATGGAAGAACTTGAGGCATTCAAGCTCGTGAAAAGACTCTCTTTCTGGATAAAGGGCCATGAGGGACCAGGTATCAGAAAAGATCTCATCTACGTGCTGAGGCTCTCCTCTACGAAGGAAATAGTGGGCGTATTCGATTTTTCCTAGTAGATCATCAGGGAACCTTCTGACCCACTCTTTGACAACGTCCATGGCAAGGACTTTGGCATCAAGAAGGACAAGCGCGCTATGATAGTAGTGGAAAAGAACCGGAATGTCAGGATGGGCATCGATCATCTTTGAAACGATTTCTATGACCTTTTCGGGGGTTTCTACAAGGAGCTTGGGAAGGGATTGGTATTTCTTTTGCTCTTTTGCAGGCAGCTTGTCAATATCAAGGCTCGGTAGCAGATAGGCTATCTTCTTGTCTTCGGTCTCGAGATTGTCAGCTTCTTCTTCAAGGGGAGTTTCGTCAACTTCAAATTCAAAAGAGATCTCTTCGGGCATGGAAGCTTCTTGTATGAAGAAGTCTAGAAGGTGTGAGTGGGGAGTCCAGCTTTCAAGGTGCGCTAGACACTCTTCTTTGCCTTCTTCAAATGCGACTAGGATCTCTGGTAATCGAATCAAGTCCTCATTGATGAGTCCTAGCCCAAAGAGCTCTTTGATTTCTTCAATCGACTCTCCAGGCCATAGAGAGAGGGAGGCTTCTATCAGGAATACGAGAAGCTCGGGATCATAGATCTCACCTGCGATCGCTTTTGTGTAAAGAGACTGGAAGTGGTCGATGGCTAAGGTTCTATCCAAACGTCCTTGAGCCACAAGAATGAGCAGTGCATCAATGCAGGCTTCTCTGATGTCATCGGAGATTTCTGGATTGTCAATGGTTTCCATTAACTTATTCCACTCATCAGAGATGGTGGCAACGAGGATATCAGCCCAGAAAAGGGGAATGAAAAACCCTTCTTCTCCATTGAGGGTTTCAGGAAAGTCGTGCAGCTGGATGACCCAATCAAACGCTTTTTTCTCTTCAAAGGCAGCTAATAGCTTTAGGCTCCCATGCAGTTTGAAGGGATCCCAGCTCTCGCCTTCTTTAATCATGGCAACTTCCAAGGCTAAAATAGGCAGAAGTTTTCTTGAGCAAACTTCTTTATGCCCGAGGAGAAATTCAGCCTCATCTTTAGAGAGGGCTTCTATTTCGTTGGTAAGAATTTTATCTAAAAGCTGCAGGGCGCTTGCTTGATCTTGTTGCATGCGGAGGGCTCCATGGAAATTTTTGAATGGGGATCCTTATACCAGCCTACATGTAAAAGATCCAACCTTTCTTTTAAAGGGTTTCCTTCTAAAAAAACTTTTTTAAGAATTGGAAAAAAAAGCAATCTTCCCTACGATTGACCCTAAAATAGTTTTAAATTGTGGCTTTGATATGATTCGCGCTCTGTATCTTGTTTGTGTTTTGTTTTTATTTGGATGTTCCTCTGAAAAGCCTCTTCCCAAGGAAGACCTCTCTTGCAATCCTTGCTCGATCATCCTTGTAAGGCATGGAGAAACGGATTGGAATGCAGCAGGAAAAAGCCAAGGTTGGAGGGATATTCCACTGAATGAAAATGGCAAGGCTCAAGCTAGAGATCTTGCTAGGGAGTTTTTGCATCTACCTCTTAAAACCATCTATTCGTGCTCGCTGTCTAGAGCTGCAGAAACAGCTGAGGCTATAGCAGAGCCGCATAAAGCCTCTTTAATACTCGACCCAACTCTTCGATTTTATAGAAAAAACAAAGTAAAAAAGCTTTTCCCCATCACTAAAAAGGGAAAGCAAAGGGCTATGGAAAAAGAGATCTTCATGGATGCAACGGCTTACTTAAAGAACATAGCTAAAGAGCATCCTGGAGAAACGGTCGTTGTCGTCACTCACAAACTTGTGATCAATACTTTGCAAAAAGGAATGGGCCCCAAAAAATCCAAGGCGAAAAAGTTAGCCAATGGTAGAGTGATCTCTGTTAAAGCAACTGAGAGTTCGGTTTCTTTAACAGAATATGTAAATTAAGAGATGCTTTTGAAATATTCAAAGTTTGTTTTGTGTCTCCTTCTGCTTGTAATAAGCAGCTCGCTTGCAGGAGAGGATAAGTGGCAATCTTGGAAAGATGAGACTCTTTTAAAGAGTTCGGAGATTTCAGGATGGTGTGGAGCAGAAAAAGCTCTTTTGATGATGGATCTCATTAAAGAAAACCGATGTAAAAAATGTGTTGAGATCGGCGTGTTTTCTGGAAAATCTCTTTTCCCGATCGCTAGGGCTTTAAAGTATCAAGGTTTTGGAAAAGTATATGCGATTGATGCTTGGAATGCTGCTCTAGCAATAGAGGGATTTGATTCAGAAGATCCCAATTGTCTATGGTGGAGCCAGATTAATTTTGATTTTTTCTATCAAAGTACATGTGATTTGATAAAGACGCATAAGCTGAGACCGTATTGCTCAATATTGAGGAAATCATCAGAGGATGCTCTTTCTTTTTTTGAAGATGAAAGCATTGATTTCATCCATTTTGATGGAAATCACAATGAGAGGTGTGTGACTCGAGATGTCTCCGCTTATTTTCCTAAAGTAAGAGATAAAGGCTATATATTGCTCAACGATCCGAATTGGATGAGTATGAGACAGGCGCTTATCTATCTTTTAGAAAGAGCCGATCTTGTTTCTTCTTTTTCCCCTTCTGCTACCTATTTTCTTTTTCGTAAAAATAGCGCGCGAATAAAAAATGCAAACCTTTTAATGGATCCTTAAAAATGATAAGACTCGGGGTGTTGTTTCTTGTTTTTCTTGGGTCTGTTTGCCATTCTTTAGAAGGGGAGCTTTTTTGGTGGAAACCGAAAGAGAAGGTGATCAATTTCGGAGATGATTTATCCAGAGTTGTTGTAGAGACTATGTTAAATCGCTCTATCAAAAATACTTCTTTAAATTCAGAGAAAAAACTTTTATTTTCTCTGGGTTCTATTTTGCATTTTGCTAGAGATGGAGATGTGATCTGGGGCTCGGGATTTCGAGAAGATCCTACTTTAGAAAATAGATTTAGCTTTTTAGATGTTAGGGCTGTCAGGGGCCCCAGAACAAGGCAGTTTCTTCTGAGCAAGGGGATTGACTGTCCTGAGGTGTATGGGGATCCTGCTGTATTGCTGCCTTATCTATTTCCGGAACTTAAAAAGCAGGAGCCTATTTACGATTACATCATCATTCCTAACATTGGAGAGATGTCTGGCTTTATTAAATACAAAAATGTAGTGATGCCGACTTTGCCGTGGGATGAGATTGTAAAAAAAATGCTCCAAAGTCGTCTAGTTATCTCAAGTTCATTGCATGGTGTGATTGTTGCAGAAGCCTTTGGTGTTCCGACCAGGCTTCTTAAGATGACTTGGATAGAACCTCTTCTTAAGTATCAGGACTATTATGAGTCTACGGGTAGAGGGGAGTTTCAATATGCAACGTCTGTTCAAGAGGCTTTGCAAATGGGAGGGGAAAGGCCAGGATATGTGGATATAAAGCCTCTTCTTGAAGCTTTTCCTTGGGATTATTTTGGAGAAACACCAAAACTTCCTTTCTAATGTCAGCAAGAGATTGCCTGGCTTTTTCCTTCGTCTTTCAAAATATTATTGACTAATACTATCATGAAATCCATTCTCTGCAAGAAGTTGGCAGTGAACGGTTTTTTATCGATTCTTAAATTTACAAAGCATATGGAGAAAAACGATGAGATCTTTTCAAAGATTTTCAAAAGTCGCAGGTGGGATCGCTATCTTTATGATGGGATTGACTCCTCAAGTTGCAATGTCAGTTCATTATGAAATGGTTCCCTTAATCTCAAATCTTCCGAATGTAGCTCCGAATACGGATCCTAACCTAATAAATCCTTGGGGAATGTTTTTTACTCCAAGTGGTAATTTTTGGGTGGCTGATAATGGATCTGATCTATCGACACTCTATCAACCTGATGGCGCCATTATCAATTTTGTTGTGGGTGCCTTCGGCGCGCCGACAGGAACGATAAGAAATAGCTCCTCTAGTCAGTTTTTGATTGGTAGTGGAGCAAATATTCATCCCTCGAGTTTCTTATTTGCTACAGAATCTGGAACTATTTTGGGATTTAATAGCCTTGTTGATCCAAATAATGCCGTGATTGCAGTGGACAACTCTTCTTCTGGTGCCATTTATAAAGGACTAGAGGTTGGAGAGGTCTGCTGCGGAAGTATTTCTTTGTTTGCGACAGATTTTCATAATGGGAAAGTGGATGTTTTTGGAGGGGATTTCCAGCTTAAAAGGTCCATAAAGGACCCTATCATTCCTCCTGGCTACGCTCCTTTTAATGTGCTCAACATTCATAATTTAATATACGTCACATATGCTAAGCAGCTTCCTCCGGAAAACAAAGACGATGATCCAGGCTTAGGACATGGTTACGTTGACGTGTTTTCTCAAGGCGGGACTTTTATTCAAAGGCTTATTTCAGAAGGTAATTTAAACTCTCCGTGGGGACTTGCTTTGGCACCTGCGAGTTTTGGAGAGTTTGCAGGAGCTTTACTTGTAGGTAACTTCGGTGATGGCTTGATCAATGCTTATGATTTAGATACGGGCGCTTTCTTAGGCCAAGTTTCAGATTCTGTAGGCAACCCTATTCAAATTCCAGGTCTTTGGTCTTTGGAATTTGATTCGAGTGGTGCGCTCTATTTTACTTCCGGCCCTAATGACGAAAGTGATGGTTTGGTGGGTACGATTGTTCCGCTGTGAAACAGAGAAATCTTATAAATTAATCAAATAATAGAGAGTAAAAATGGGCAAGCGAATTATTTTTTGTGCAGATGGAACTTGGGATACCGCACAAAACGACACGAATGTTTATAAGCTATTTAGGGCGATCCTCCCCATGTCTGATCAAGTTGCTTTTTATGACTCGGGTGTTGGATCGGATGGAACACCTTTTGCAAGGCTTACAGGCGGAGCCTTTGGCACGGGACTTTTTCAAAAAATCAAAGATGGTTATGCCAAAATTGCCCGGGTATATAGACCTGGAGATGACATTTTTATTTTTGGATTCAGTAGAGGTGCTTTTGTTGCACGCAGTTTAGCGGGAATGATTGCTATCTGCGGACTTCCAACGACATCTTTTGATGATCACTTAGTCAAAACAGCTTTTCAAGCGTATAGACATCCTCATGAGAGGGTTGCGCTGTTAGAGAGCTTAAAAAATTACAGTCTTTTAGATGTCTCCATTAAAATGGTGGGAGTTTGGGATACGGTTGGGGCTTTGGGAATCCCAGCAATTTTTGGTAAGGTGGATCCCATTCTTTACGGTTTTTTGGATACAACTTTGCATTCGAACGTTTTGAATGCGTACCATGCTCTTGCTATTGATGAATGCAGAGAAGAATTTCCTCCTACTCTTTGGACTTTGCCATCTCCGCCTGTAGAAGGGCAAGTTCTTGAGCAAGTTTGGTTTTCGGGAGTTCACTGTGATGTTGGTGGAGGATATTTGGAAACAGGTTTGTCGGACATCACCTTGAGTTGGATGATAGCAAAGGCTGAAAAACATGGCCTTCAAATGGACGCTAACACATCAGAGCAGTATGCCTCACTCGATGCAAGCCATGCGCTTGATAAGATTCATGAGTCGTGGAATTTACTTTGGCTGTATCCAAAAAGAAGAACGATTGGCAGCCAATCGGTTCTTAGCAATAGTGTAGCCATTCGATGTGAATCTAAAAATTCATATCAGCCTAAAAACTTGAAATTAACAGATGGAAAGCCTGATGCTTCTTATCAACAAGTGCAGGTATTAGCTTCTCAGCCAGGTGTTTTGTTATAAAGTCTCGGGGATTACGGGGACGAAGTCTTTAATGTCCCCCATGGAAAAGCCGCTAGGAAGATCTTTCTTGGTGGCTTTATGCCAGGGGATGTTTTTCCCAAAGATCCAAATTTCTCCCCTTACGATGATGTTGTCACCCTCAAGCCATACTTCAGCGGTATAGACTTTCCCTTTCTCGGGATCTATGATTTTGCCTTCGTATTTAAGCGGGTCATCTTCTTCTTGCTTTAGATTGTAGACAAAATCCATGCCGCAGTACGGAGGATGGCCGACAACTCCAGGCGCTTTGTCTTTCTTTTCAAGGATGGTATCGTTGATTTTGCCATTTTCATCGTATGTGGCAATCATTCTTCCATAGTACATGTCTTTGTACTTGTAGATCGCTACCAAGCTTCGAGGTTTATCTGAGTTTTGATCTCTGCTTTTCCATAGACCTGCGATCCCTTCTTGTTCAGGAGTCCCGCAAGAAGATAGAAGTAAGAGGGCAGAAAAAATAGGCAATAATACTGTTTTCATCATGATTTGATGTTTACAGATTAAGGGAGTATGTTGTCAAACCAAATTTAAAGAGGTTTTGGTTTGAAGATAGAGAAGGGAGATCGTTGGTTGTTATTAACAGGGGAGAGTCTAGCGGGAGAGTTTTGACCGCTTATAGATGTAGGGGATAGGGGCGCTGTTGAAGGTGTGACAACTGCTTCTTTTCGAGTGCAGGAGATCGGCTTCTCCACTTCTGGATTTTCCAATAGCTCTTGGTGAGAGGTATTCTTTAGCCACTCTTCTGCTGAAAAAGTAGGATCTTCGTGTATACCATCATCGATGTTTTCAAAATCGCCATCTTCGTCTGTAATGCTTGATAGAGAGGATCTAGAAGACTTGTTTGAACTTGATAGTTTTTCGTTGCTTTCTTCATCGTTAGAAGAGGAGACATCAGAAGGTCTGTCCTTTAACATTTCACCGCTGTCAGAGATCCAAATGCGTGGCACTTTTATGTTCATATAAATGGGCTCTATACATTCCCTGTACCGACTATAAACTGAGCTAGCTCGCTGAGTTGAGTTTGAGTCACGAAAGATGGAGCTTTCAGTAGATCCGCTATAAGAGCTTTCTCGGCTATTGGAAAAAGACGCTGTTCCATAATCAGAGTTAACTGAATTGTCTCGGCTAAATACTCTAGAAAACATGAAAACCTCAAATAATAATATGTGTCATTATATCACTATTTTAGTTTGTTTTCCATGTGTTTTTATGGTTTTTTATATTAAAAATTTTAATTTATATGTAGTTACTTGTGGTAACTGGTTGAGTTAAAGGCCTTAAAAGGCCTTTTTAACTGTAAGCATTAACTGGTTAGACCAGTAATTAGAGCCGAATTCTCCATCATATCCTAGGTTGATAGAGATAGGCTTCTCTTTGCCAATGGCTACTGTAAAGTCTATCCCGATATCAGCCAAATTGAGGTTTTGATTCACAGCGGCTACAGTAAAGTTAGAGGGGCTTCCTACAAATGAAGCATTAACAGTTCCCACCCCATAAGGCTTTTCAAAGACGTAGCTGGCCTTTTCTCTTAAGAAAAAAGATCCCCAGGATTTTTCCCAAGTTTCACAAAATTTAACACCTGTTTCACTGCGGACCATAGAACTGCTTTTTGCTTTTTGCTTTGCATTGAAAGGAGAGGCTCCTTTTTCTTCATATCCTCTTTGCCAGGAAATAGCCCAGTCTGCGGATGTAAAAGGCGTAATATGGCCCCAAGATAGATCAAATTCATATCCGACTTCTAAGTGGGGAACGAGCT
The DNA here is from genome assembly GCA_903824495.1 of uncultured Chlamydiae bacterium. Classification (GTDB taxonomy): domain Bacteria; phylum Chlamydiota; class Chlamydiia; order Chlamydiales; family Rhabdochlamydiaceae; genus CAIJXB01. The sequence continues at coordinate 30,192 of CAIJXB010000025.1, read as the reverse complement.
GCCAAGCAAAAATGTTGGCATGGGCATTTTCTGAAAAACCTGAAAAAGCAATGCTTCTTGTATTTTCAATCTGGTTGAATATTCCCCAAACAGCAGGAGAGAAATAGAAGGAGCCAACAAAGCTACGTGCATACAAAGAAGCGAGATAATAGTTGATATGGCCATGACCTGCATGATGGTGCTCATAAAAGTTGGTGTGAGCATATCCAAGGGCTCCACCCAAAAGCCAGTTCTCTCCTCCAAGATAGTCAATACCTGCAAGAGCCGCTTCTGATATGTAATTAAAGGAAGGATTTTGCGAAGATGCGCTTTGATGAGAAAATTCTCCAAAACCAGAGCCCCAAACGCAGAAGTCATTTTGGGCTTTGGGAGTTTTTTGCGTAGGTTTATTAGAGCTATCGGCTGTTAACATGGACACAAAAGCATTTTCATTGGACTCTGTTCCTACATGGTGAAAGAGATCCGTATGAGAAGTCAATAGAGTATTTAGAGAAAAAGCCATCTGCTCTGTGATATAAGTTCCAAACGCATTTCGTGCTGGCGAAACGCTGTTTAAAGCGTTTTCTAAAGAGCTTCCAGTGAGCGTATTTAAAAGAACGATTGTAGAAGATTTTTCATTTCCATTGATGTCATTTGCAATGGTTAAGGCGTTTCCACTTAAAGAAGAAGTAGGAATCAGTGGTATCTCATACAAAAGATATAAGATATCTCCTTCTTGGCTCAAACTGAAGTTGTATCCTGTAATACCCATGATAGAATCAAAAGATCCAGAAATGCTAGTTGCATTTAAGATTTCATATCGATTGCTGAGAGGATAAGTGCCCGCATCTTGAACGACCTGGACGCTACCTGATAAGGTAGCGGTCCCTGTTACATCTAATAAAGAAGCTGCAGAGGGAGAAATCTCCACTTGAAAGATGGAATTAGAGGTAAAAGTAGCGGGTCCAGTGTGCAAGGTTCCAATAGAATTACCTGGGGCAACCATTCCTCCAAATTCAGCTGTAATAGGACCAAGGTGCCCTGTCCCTTTTAAAAGAGCCGAAGATACTGTGAGCACTGAGATATCGGTCATGGATCCATTCATAACGAAAGTACCTTCAAATACCTCTACATCTCCAATGTTAATACTAGTGCCTGTTAAGGTAACAGTGCCGCTTCCTATTTTGACGATACTACCATTGCTGCTAAAAGAACCTGCAATTAACTGATCGGAGGAATCTCCTAGAGTAAGGCTTCCATTGAGTGTGATTGTGTCTGATAAAGAAGAAGAGGAAAGAGAATCAACTCTAGCTGATCCTGCGAGTAAAAAAGAGGATCCATTGGATAGAGATACATGGACGCCTGTTCTTGAGTTATTGGAGATGTTGAATGTGGCATTGTCAAAGTTGTAGTTTACAGTTCCAAGTGTTGTAAGGCGTGGGCTACTCATTGAAAGAGTTGCTCCAGGCGAAACATTAAAAGAGGTCGCCGTATTGGCATTTGTTGTTATAAGATCAACTGTGAGATCTCCTAAAACAGAGATCTCAACACCTGAGACGGTAGTAATGATTTCACCGATTTGAACGGAGTCAGAAAAAGCACATACAGCTGGATTGTTTGTAGTATCAAATAAACCAGCTTCATTGCTCCCGGGAGGTCCGTCTGTTGGGATCCAATTATTTGCATCAGATAAGCTATTGTCTGAATTTCCTCCAACCCAAGTGTAAGTGTCGATGGTGGCGTAAAGAGAGGTTGCGCTTAAAACAGCGCTTAAAATAAGGGGAGAGGAGATAAGTTTTTTCATAAAATAACCCGTTAAAAATTTCTTTATGTATGCCAAGGACGGAATATTAAAGTCAAACGGGAAAAGAGGCGAAAAGCTCGATGAGATGTTCTTTTTTACAAGAGATGAGCTGCTCGATTCTGCTTAAGTGAAATCTGTAAACCCAAAGCCCTAATTTTCCAAAGCACGGTAGTCCTAAACTTATAGCTCTAGCTGGTTTTTTCTCGAAATCTTCCCAAGAAACGATCTTCTCTTTGAAGGAGGATACGAGTTTTTTTCCTTTTTCTATATCCCCAGAAAAATAATGACTGTGAAGATAGTCAATAATGGGTTTTTTGAAGAAACAAAGATCAATAGGGGAGCGGTTAAAGCAATCCCATAGCTCTTTCTCAATTGCTATTTTATCGAGTCCAAGATGCGGAAGTCCAAAACCAATATAAAGATGAGGATCTTTTTTTAAACACACGAGGTGATCACCTCGTGATTCTCCAAGGGGGTGCTTTGCGATATACTCATTGATGTTGGAAAAGTAGCAGATATCGCCTTCTTCAATCTCTTGTTCATTTTTAATAGATCTTTTAGAAAGGATCCTTGCAAGAGGAAAAGATTTCCCTTGGAGACTTAAAGCAAAAGGGGAGGCATGAGAGAACAATACATTGAACTTTTCTTCTCCTAAAACGGTGCATAGGGCTTTATAAGCAGAGAGCATGACAACAGTAGAACAATCGAGTAAAGAGAGCCCCTCTTCTAATTTCTCAAGAGCGTAAGAAGGCTCTACCTTTTTTTTGATGGCAAAAGAAAGGGGAGCGTAGCCTGTCGGGCTTTTAGGATCTTTGGCAAGGTACATGACATCATCAGGAGCGAGCCCTTCGAAAAAAACATTTCTGGAAATGAGTTTTTCAATCAAACGTGTTTTTTGTTTAGAAAAAAGGATCCTATAATATTCTGAAGCGTACCAAACACCTTTTTGTAAAACATCCTCTTGATGGGCGCTTTTTTTTATTCGCTCATTCGTATCTTGGATGATCGTCTGTAAATTGTGTGTAAAGCAGCTTAAATAGCTCATTGATTGATCAAGGCCTTTTCTAGTCTATCAGCCCAGTCAGCATGAATACCTAATCCTTTTTCAATTGCTTCATTTCCTTCTACGTTAGGTTCTAGGTTTGTGAGTGCTTCTAAGAATGCATCTTTTTTTGTTGTAACAGAACATAAGTGATTCCTTACGAGAATATCTTCATAAACTTCGTGTCCCACTTGAATGGTCGGAATCCCGGCAAGGACAAACTGAGGTCCCATGCTAGTTTGGTAGTAGAGCATTGCATCTGCGAGCACTTGTGCATCGTCAGAGCTAAAATCAGAGATGACAATTTTCTGGCCTTGAATCTGGTTTGCATCCCTATTTTCTTTTTTTGCTCCTGGATGTTGTTGTAGCACTACAATAAAATCTTGAGGTAGTTCATCTAAAAAAGAAAGAAAAGCAGGGAAAGCCTTAGAAAAATACTCTTCATTGTTTCCGCCTGCATAAACAAGAACTTTTTGCCCCGTATCTTCTAAAGAATGCTTAGAAAAAAACTCAGAGCGCAAAGTTTCATGTTCAACTTCTCGTCTTTGTTTGATCTTCTCAACCTGACTCATTGGGTAATAGCCAATAGGGATGCCTTTTTCAAGAGCTATATCAGTGATGTTGCTATTACCAAATAAGACCTTTTGAGCGACGTTCATTACTTGGATTGCAACCTCAGAATAACCTCCGGGCACATAGATTTCAGGATTGTCATAGTAAGCGCATCGAGAAGAAAGAGGAGCTTTTTCAAAAAGAGCCTTTTGTAGATCGATATCAAAAGTGTGGCCAACATCCGTGATGATTACGGAAGCTGCTTTGCATTTTTCAGCAAGGATAGAAGCTGGTTCTTCTGTAGAAAAAGAAATAGCAGAAAATCCTCTACTTTGAAATTTTTGCAAAGCAGGTCCTGATGCATGGATTTCTACAGTATGGCCTTTTTTTGTCAGGTTTTCAGCAAAAGTGGCAAAGTGATCAGCTGGACCTCCATGGCAAGCAATGAAGCAAATAGCAGCGGTTGATAGGGACATGTTAAAATCTCCTTTAAAAGAAGGGGGAGATTTTACTGTATGTCCCTATAACCGCTCTAGCTTAAAAATCTTTTTTAATCGTCAGCATGAGTTGGTTCGACCAATAGTTAACCCCAAACTCTCCTTCATAGCCAAGATCTAATGTAACGGGTTTTTGTTTTCCCATGGCTGCGAGGAAGTTAAGCCCAAAAGCTCCTAAGTTTAAGTTTTGGTTCACGGCAGTCACTGTAAAAGATCCAGGGGTTCCTGCAAAAGAAGAAGTTACCACTCCTGTACCATAGGGCTTTTCAAAGACGTAAGAAAGCTTTTCTTTTAAAAGAAAAGCTCCCCAATCCTTTTCCCAATTTTCAGAGAATCTAAGGCCTGTTTCACTCCGAACCATAGAACTGTTATTGGCTTTTTGTTTTGCATTGAACGGAGCTGCTCCCCATTCTTGATAGCCTCTTTGCCAAGAGATAGCCCAATCTGCAGAAGTAAAGGGGGCGATAGTTCCCCAGTTCATTGCAAAATCGTAGCCGACTTCTAAATGGGGAAGAAGTTGCCATGCGAAAATGTGTGCGTTAGCTGTTTTAGAAAAACCTTTAAAAGAGATGTTTCTTATGTTGTGAATCTGATCAAAGAGTCCCCAGATAGCAGGAGCAAAGTAAAACTTGCCAGTCATAAAGTTTCCATAGAGGCTTGCGAAGTAATAGTTCACATTTCCGTGACTTTCATTTTCACGGCTTTTAAAGTGTGTATGCGCATAGCCGAGAGCTCCGCCTAAAGTAGCGTTGCGATCTAGAAAATAGTCGATACCGGTGAGCGCTGCTCCAGAAATATAATGGAAGGAAGGGTTTTGTTGTTTTGCAGACTGGTGGGAATATTCTCCAAATCCCGATGCCCAAACAGAAAATTTATTTCTTTGATTGCTTTTTACCGGCTTCTTTACTGTATCAGAGGCATCCACAAGAAGTCCCAGTAGTTCGTTGTTTTTTGAAGGAGTTCCTTGGCTGACATGTAGAGCATTGAGATGATTGCTTAGGAGTATACTCAAAGAAAAAGCTGTCTCTTCAGTAATGTACGTACCGAAAGCATTTCGAGAAGGGGAAATCGCATCAAGTGCATTGTTTAGAGCATTTTCGCCCAAAGAATCAAGAAGAGCAAGAGTTGCTGAAGAGGCATTGTTATTCAAATAATTGGCTAAGGTTAATGCATTGCCGGAAAGACCGCTTGTTGAAATCGCGCTTGCTCCAAACCCTAAATATACATAAGGGGGGAGATAAGAAAGATGGAATGCGTATCCAGGAAGTCCACCTGTCACTTTAGAGTTGAATTCTCCACTGTAAGGACCTTGGACAATAGGGTATTTTTGATTCATAGAATAGCTATCCACTTCTTGTGTGATATGGACAGTTCCTCCGAGGATAATTTGCCCCGTTCCTGTGATCAACACTTGAGAAGAAGTTGTTGAGTCGATTTCAATATTTGTGATCGAAGAGCTTTCGAGTGTCAGATTTCCATCTGAAGTGTCAAATGTAAGAGTTCCAATTGAGTTGCCAGGAGAAAGCGTTCCGCTAATCGAACCCCCGCCATAAATAGTTCCTGTTCCTTTCAGTGTTCCTCCGGAAGTAACAGTAACTCCTCCTGAAATCTGATTATTGATAGAGAGTGTTCCACTTGAAACGGTAGTATCGCCGATATAAGTATTGGCTCCTTCGAAAATCACATTTCCAGAACCTGAAATAGACACTGCTGCGCCAGATCCCGTACCGGGCTGCCAAGTAAAACCACCAGGAACGGAAGTAGGGCTATCATCTGCAATGACTCCAGAAACTGTGATCGTTTCATCGGATGCAGGAGAAAAAGTAACAGAGCTTCCTGATATGGCAAAAAGGTCGGTTCCAACAGCGGCGCCGTTGCCGGTATTTGCTGTAACGCTATTTCCTGTTGTAGATACATTGCCAAGAAAGCGTACGGTTCCTGTGTTGACAAAGATAGCTCCGCCAAAAGCGGCCCCATCACCGCCAATAGATGTTGAATAGGCTACGCTTGCCCCAACTCCTGGCGTGCCAGGATCTCCACCTGTGCTTCCTCCACCGCCGCCGGCACCACCGCCGAAACCTCCATTGCCACCGGGTGATCCTGATGAGCTGGAAGAACTTCCTCCTCCTCCGCCAAAGCCAGCGTTCCCACCTAGCAGTCCACCACCGCCTCCGCCAAAACCTCCAGTTCCGTTGATCACTCCACCACCGCCACAGTAACCTCCGTTACCCTCGTTACCACCACCTCCTCCTCCATCTCCTCCTATACCACCGGGGGCAGGTTGGCCGAATATACCAGCTCCACCACCTCCACCAATACCTCCCGCACCTCCAGCGCCGCCGGTGGCTGCGCTTCCTAGATATCCTCCTCCGCCGCCGCAACCACTTGCGTTCCCAATTCCCGGAGTTGTACCACCACCATCTCCTCCATTTCCGGAAGTATCACCACCTTGTCCGCCGCCGCCGCCGAAGACATATCCAGAAACGCTACCACCAGGGGACCCGTTCCCAGTGTCACCAGATGCGCTGTTACCGCCGTTAGCTCCTATAATAGCGCCGCCACCGCCTCCAGTTAAAGTAGGAGAAAGATTTCCTTCAGACCCATCGGCCACTCCTCCTCCTCCTCCAAGAGGTCCACCTTGCCCACTATAACCGCCTCCACCTGAAACTACATTGGCATTGCCTCCAAGTCCCCCACCGCCACCGCCGGCACCCATAAATCCTGAAGATCCTCCAACAAGACCTGCGCTGGCTGCGTTTGAAGAGAAGGTCACGTTACTTATGTTAACTGTTGCTGCATCTACAAAAAGAGCGCCCCCGGCTCCCATTCCTCCGCCTCCACCTACAGCACCACCACTTCCACCTTGAGCAAGACCATTTTGGATCGTCATATTTTGCAAGGTGACATCTCCTTGACGTATGAAAAAGGGGCGATACAAACTTCCACCATCAATGATAGTGGGAGATCCGCCGCTGTTTCCAATGATGATGGTATCTGCTTGAAAAAGATTGATCGGAGGAGGAAGCGCTGTTAAAGTCACACTCGGTGTTGTAAATGTAATCGTGTGAGGTGGTGATGATAAACTCTGCGCTTGCTCATTGAGAATTTGATTGAGCACATACCGAAAATCTCCAGTTGTTGAAGTTCCATCACCTCCAGTAGATACGGATGCATCCGTTCCTACATTTACAATGTAGTTCGTAGCAAAAATGCTAGAAGCTGAAACATTCAAAAGAAAAGCGGAACAAACAAGGCGTCTTAAGTAATGGCTCATAAAAAATCTCCTAAAAATATTATTTGCATAATAGAGGCTACGGAATATTTATGCTCGAAATTTTCTTGTGTTTTTGAAAGATGGACCATAGAATCCCTTCGCTAAAATCAATGAGAAAATTTCATGAAAAACACTTTTCTACCATTGGCTATTCTAATCGCGGAGCTGACTATGAACACATGTATTGCTCAAAATCTATCCCGTGAACAAAGAGCTCCGACTGTTGAGGTTGCCAAACAAAAGCTCATCGATAAGGTGAAAAATAGAGGGATCTTCCTCATATTTCAGTTGTAAGGCAATTATAGATCATCAAGGATCTCGATGGTTTTTCTTTTGGGCAGTTTCTTATTGAAAGAGGTGGACTCAACGGATATTGGACCCATTATGTAGTTACCTATCCAATATGGAAGGATCAAAAATCGCTCCATCTTTTAGAAAAGTTTCTTCTTAGCTTTGCACCCACATGTCTAGCAACCCAGCAGAGGTTTTCTATCTTTAAAGAGGGGATTCAAAAAAGAGTAGCTGAAAACGTTTCTTTTGCTTCAGTTCCTTGTGGTCTTATGGGAGAGCTTTTAGATCTAGATTACTCCAAAATAGAAAATTTCACATTGTATGGCATTGATCTTGATCCAGAAACCGTTTCTCAAGCTCAAGCTTATGCAGAAGAAAAAAATTTCCTACCTCACTGCCAGTTTATGCAAAAAGATGCATGGAACCTTGAGATGAAGCAGCAGTTTGATCTACTGGCAAGTAATGGGCTTTCCATTTGTTGAGATGATTTTCAAAAAAATCATTGTCTATTTTCTTAGTGAGAAGTACATTCGATCTGTTATGCGTAAATGCTATTTCTAGAAAATAAAACAAGGATCATTCTATGAAAGATTTGTTGCCTATGATGTCCGCAGCTACTTTAATTTTAGGTATACCTGCTTTTGCAGGTGAAGAAATGTCAGAAAGATATTTATTGGCAGATTCTCAAGATGTTACTAAAGAGGAAAGTGGTTCTTCTAAAGACACTAGCCAGTCTCATATTAATTGGACGGATAGATCCATGATCCCATCCGCAAGATTTCCCCATAGTAATAAGTGCAGTAATCTTTACGTTACAGGAGAGGCTCTTTTTTGGAAGGCTACAGAGTCAGGGCTTGAGTTCGCTTTAGTAACAAATACTAAAGCCACAACTTCAAGTGAAGGTGATGTAACATTGCATAATACAGATGCTTCTGCAAAGTTTGCTCATCTGGGATTTGATTTAGATTGGGGATCTCGTATCGGTCTAGGGTATAATATACCTCACGATCAATGGGATTTTTATGCTTCTTGGACAAGATTTTATACTACTGCGAATGTATCGGTTGCGGTGACTGATTCTGCTACGCAGACGATTACGTCGTATTGGGCAGACCCTGATTTTGCTAATGTTTTCGAGTCGGGTGATATACCCATTGTCAATATCGATTCCGGTACTGGTAATTGGAGCCTTCATCTTAATTTGTTAGATGCGGAAATTGGGAAGAAGTTTTTTGTTGGTAAATGGCTTGCCTTAAGACCTTATGGGGGGCTCAGAGGAGGATGGATTTATCAAAAGTACAATCAATTTTTTGTTGAATCGGGAGAAGAATTGATCCCTGGCAATATTTTAGAAGCCACAGATAGCTTGAAGATGCACAATAAATTTCGCGGGATTGGCGTCTTGGCTGGAATAGATACTCAATGGGGTTTATTCAAGGAAGTTAGTATCTATGGAGATGCTGCAGTTTCTCTTCTTTATGGAAATATGAAAGTAAGCCGTAATGGAGATATTAACGGGAAAAGATTTAACTCGACAGGTGAGATTCTTCTAGATATTTATGATTTAACCCCTTCGTATCAAGACAATTTTCTTTGCGCTCGCGCCATTGTTGATTTAGCTTTAGGCCTAAGATGGGATCATATGTTCCTAAGTGACAGGCTTCATTTAGGACTTCATGCGGGTTGGGAAGAGCATTATTTCCTCGGTCAAAATCAATTTCTGCGAACGCAAGGAGCTATTGTTACGGCTAGAAATGATCTGACCATAACCGGATGGGCTTTTGGCGCAGCTTTTGATTTTTAATTGATTTCCAGAAGACATTCCCTCTTGCCGTTAGGCAGAGAGATAAAAGACCTTGTCCAGGAGGACAAGGTCTTTTTTCAGATCAGCCAAAGCTCAAGGACTTATACTGATCGAGCTGACGGTGTTGGAACCATAATTGGTAATATAGATTTTTGTTCCATCAGGAGCAATTGCGATCCCTGATGGGTTATTAAATCCGATCATGGGAGAGCTTGCAGTATTGCTTCCTGTATCGATTGGAGTAACGCTAATGAAGCCGTAGTTTGCAACATAAGCCGTTGTTCCATCAGGAGTACTTGCAATTCCTATCGGGCTAGAAAATCCCGAAATAGCAGAACCTGCTGTATTTGTCCCAATAGTGATAGGGGTGACGGTGCCGTTGTTGTAATTTGTAACATAGGCAGTGGTTCCGTTAGGTGTTATTGCAATTTCAACAGGGCCGTGGAATCCAGTGATAGGTGTTCCTGCTGTATTTGAGGCTACATCAATTGGAATGACGGTGTTGTTAAAGAAGTTTGCAACATAGATAGTCGTTCCATCTGGAGTTATCGCAATTCCCCAAGGACCTGAAAATCCCGTTATGGGTGTTCCTATCGTGTTGCTTGCGATATCGATCGGAGTGACTGTTGCTGCGCTATAATTTGTAACGTAAGCAGTGGCTCCATCTGGAGTAATGGCGATTCCAACTGGGCTAGAAAATCCCATTATGGGTGTTCCTGCTGTTTTTGTTTCAATGTCAAAGGGTGTGACAGAGCCGTTATCGTAGTTTGCTACATAGACAGTTGTTCCATCAGGAGTAATGGCAAGTCCAACGGGGCAAGAAAATCCCGTTATGTCTGTCTCTGCAGTCCCTGCTGCTAGATTGATCGGCGTAACGGAGCTTCCAGAAAAATTAACAACATAAGCTGTGCTTCCATCGGGAGTGATCGCAATGTCCCAAGGCCCTGAAAATCCAGAGATTGAAGTCTTTGCGCTGCTTGCAAAAGTATGACTTGCTATTAGTAAAATAGCAGAGAATAGAAATCCAATTTGTTTGTGCATAAATGGCTCCTTAAAATTGACCCGTGATAAGGTATACGCGAAAAAAATCTGCCATTGCAACTTTTTTTTAACATATGCGTAGATTGCTCCCTTTACTTTTTTTGAGAGATCCGTCAAATAACAGGAAAGTAACTAACTAGGAGAGTTTTTGTATGGCGATGAGAAAAACATTAAGTGTTGTTCTAACCACAGCGGGTGTAGGTTTATTTGTTTTTGGCAGTTATATGTCCTATGAAGCATCTCAAGGTGCCATGAAAGTTTCTCAAGCTGAAGCGGATCAAGCGGGTCATAGAAAACCTCTAATAGGACCCATTAGAAAAGGCATTAGTGAAAGAAGATCCCAATCTGCCCAAGAGAAGATCAGTGAAGCATCACAAGGGGTTGTAGCTTCTCGAGTGACCTCTCAGTGGCTTCAAGGTAGTGGAATTGCATTAGCGGTAGTGGGTTTAGGTTGTCTTTTCTTTTCTCGTAAAAGAAAAAGCGGTTAGATTGCGACAAGGGTCATCTTAGAACTCTACTATAAACCCAGATATGGGAAATGCATGGACGTCTCCTACTGCGGCTACCTATGTAGGTCCTGAAGATCCAAAGCCGGTATTTAAGCGCGAAAGCTTTTGGGCTCAAGGTTTGAGCGTAGGGCTTGGATTTACGTACTAAGAAAAAAACCGCTTTTTTTATCAAAGTGTTTAAACAGCCACAGGGACGTAAGTTCCTGTGGCTGTTTCTTTCTGTCTGCTATTTTTAAAACGTTTGCTTAATACTATCATGAACAATAACATGAAAGGAGCGATGGCGAGATGGGATCTACAATCGTTATTATAACGATGTTATTGCACTGATGCTGTTGCATCATAGGTTCTTAACATAGGAAGTATCATGAATAAAAAGTTATCACTGTTTGTTTTACTGAGTATGATGGCTTGCGCTCCGAGCGCTTATAGCGCTGAAGGCTGCTGCTGTCAAAGTTGTATCTGTCCTCCGGGCCCTCCAGGTCCCGTAGGTCCTTGTTGTCCAGTAAATGGAGTTTTTACAGGTGTATATAGTTTGACTGCTCAAACTATCCCTCCAGGTGGCAATGCAATATTAGATCTAGTAGCTCAAACTACTTCAGAATTTGATTTGTCACAGGCGGGGACTACCGGTGTGATTACCATTTTAAAGAGTGGGATCTATTTCATTAATTGGGGTGTTGATGGGCGGTTAGCCCCTCCTTATCCATCTCCTGTTCCAGCGTGGTCTTTTGCGGCGTATCGAAATGGTGTATTGTTGCCAGGAACATCGTCAGGTTCTTTTTCTATAACACCAGATGATATTTGCACGCATGATTCGGGGTTGTCTATTATTTTGCTCCAAGCAGGGGATACGGTTACTCTCGTTAATACGTCAACAAAGGATTTTGAGGCGACTTCCAACATTCTGGGATCTACAATTCCTGTTGCAAGTACGAGACTCAATCTCATTCTTTTAACGGCTTTATAAGAGGAAAATTGACTAGAGTTGGCTTTTTGGCCAACTCTTTTTTCTTCTATAAGTGTAGAAAAAGCGGGCATTTTTCTGATCTAAAATGACTGTTTTCTCTTCTAGTTGCAATTACTTGCAAATAAAATAGTATTTATTATTTTAATCTGCGCATTAAATAGCTGATTTTTATCTTAAAATGTTGTAAAATCTACGTATTAAATGCTGATTTATTGTGGGTTTTGCATGAATCTATCTTCTATAGAAGAAAGGCCTTCTAAGAGGCTCTGTATAGAGCAGGGCTCCAGAATTTCCTTAGACCAGACAAGAGAAATTGCAGTTAGAGTTTTTCCGGGTTTTGGAGAGAAAGGTTGTAGATCTCTTTGTGAGCGTTTAAACACCTCTTTACAGCATCCTGATTGTAAGATTGGGAGTTTATTTCGTTTTCATAAAAAGATGGGAGGAATAGCCCTTTGGTGTCAAAAACTGAAAAATGGAACTTCGCTAAATATTATTCAAGGGCCTTTAGGAAAAGGAAATCATAAAAAGGTTAAAACGGCCGTCGGGGTTTTTATTCCTAAAGATGGAACAGTTCCTGTTTCTTTTGGGTCGAATGTGATCTACCGCACGCGATACGAAAATGACATAGGCATTATCTTAAAGGGAGTCAAGCTACACCATAAAATTTTCAAACTTATTCCAAATGCCTTTAACTACTATGTGCCAGTTCCTCGTGTCTATCCAAAGTGGAAGGGAGCAAAGGGGTACAAACTAGAACTCGAAGGCCCTCGGTATGCTGGAGATCTTTCAGGACTTGTAAGTGACTTTTACGCGCTTACAGAAGATGGGGTAAAGGTGTATCCAACACCTTTAGACTGGATTCTAGGGTTAAATGATGTGGCTTTAGGCCTAGAGCTTTTAGCAGGTCAGAAAATGTCTTATCAAGATGCCAAACTCGAAAATATTTTGGTGAAAATCGAAGATGGCCATTTAGTGATGCATATATCAGATTTTGATCGCTTAGTTGAGGATATTCCCTGTCTCATGAACGAGGAAAGAGAGGAGAGTTATTTTATAAATTTTGCAGCTAGGCAGGGCGTAGCAACAAAAGAGACAGATTGCTACAGCTTGGCTCTTTTGATTGCTGAATCGCTTATTCCAAATATGCGAGATTTTATGTTCCAAGGAAGAGAAATCGGAGAGGAGATCATTGAATCTTATAGAGAGCTTATCCATCAAAAAGAAGAAAAGCTTCAAGGGTTACTAAAGATGCAAATAGAGACGTTAAAGGATCTTTTACCGAATCCTGCACATGCATTATTAGAGCCTTTTATTGAAGGAGCTGAAGATTTAACACAGGCTAACGAAGATCTTTTACGTTATGCAGCAGACTTAGAGCAAATGCAGGAGAACGCAGGATCTTCTGCGATTCGAAGATTTGTAACAGGACTTGCTATATCAGATAAGGTTTTTTCTTTACTTGTTAGGGTTTTAAAGGCTGATCTAGTGAGTGAGGACTACGAACAAGAGGGTAGTGAGTTTGGTGATGAGGATAATACTTCTTTAGGGCAAGATCGGGCGCCGTCATTACTTATAGCTGCGATGGAGAAAGCTTTAGAGGCAGCAAACTTCCCTACCATGGATGAAATTAAACAAACATTACATGAGTGCGCAGCTATTGCCGGATCAGGTAGATAGAAACTTTATCATCTCCATAATTGCTCACAGCTAGGTACTTTCCCTCGGAGGAAAGTGCAATGCCATGAGGGAAATTCAAACCAGATGCCTCGTTTAAGAGCGCGTGGCTATCAGAGATGAGGCCTGTTTTTTGATCGAAACTATGGGCTGTGATCGTATCATTTCCTTGATTAGATACTAACAGAAGTGAATCATCCACGAAAAATAAAACATCTTCAGGAGTATTTAGACCCTCATCAATTCCTATTTCACAAATAGGGGTTTGATCAAGTTTGCAAGTCTTTGAATCAAATCTAAAAATAGCTAGTTTCCCGCTTGGCCCAGTCCAGTCAGGGCGGATTTTCGTAGAGTAACAGATCGCTACGTAATTCATGTCATGGGAAAAATCGATCCCTTTTGGAGATAAGTTTTCAAATGTGCTATCCATGGTTTCTTCAAGTTTGAAGGATATAGAGCCTTTCATTCGATCATTGATTCGAAAAATACGCACTTTTCCAAGACCATCATAGGTGACATAGCTTAAGTAGTTCCCGTCAGGAGAAAATCGCACTCCATGCAAACCGTGATCTCCAGCTTCGACAAAAGCGATTGGAGAAGGGTTTAGAATCCCTTTGTTTGAATTGATTCGGTATACGCATACTTTTCCGGTAGCGCTGTTAGAAACTGCAAGTAATGTTCCATCTCTTGAAATTGTTACATTTTCAGGCCAGCCGAGCAAAGTAGTATTGTTGTTGTATTTTTTCTTGGCTTTTAACGTGTGTTTGTCTCGATCAAATCGGTATGTTTGTAGGGAATGCTCTAAAAGATTTACAGATACTAAATGGGCATTATCTGCAAACCAAGCTACGCCTGTGCACGTGGAAAAGCGAAAGCGGCTTCCCACATTCTGGGCCCAGCTTGGAGAGAGCTTATGCATAATCGAATCTGGAGTTTTATAGACAGCCACGGGCTGAGGAGAAACATGGATACTAAAAAGGGGCCCTGTGAGTAGAATCGACAAGCAGAAAAAAAATCGCAGAAACTCCAATGATCTACTCCTTTGAGGATTAACGCAAAATGAGCGTATCAAAGAATATCCAACTCTTCAAGGCTGAAATTCGATCTATTCGTTTTCTCTTTCTTGCGATACTTTTTCCTGTTTTTTTACTAGGGAAGGAATTTGAAGTATCGATTGGGGCTATTTTTCACAATGATGCGCGCTATTTGAAGGAATGGGTTGATTACCATTTAAGGATTGGAGTAGAGCACTTTTGGCTCTACGATGATTGTAGTGATGACCCTTGGCAGGAGGTTTTAGAGCCTTATATTAAAAAGGGAGTAGTGGAGGTTTTTGACTGGTCAGCTACAAGAAAAAGGATTGGGTGTTGGCCGCAGATTCAAATCGAAGCTTATAAAAATGTGATCGAGAGAGCGAGGGGGGAAACAAAATGGCTCGCTCTTATTGACACAGACGAATTCATTCTTGTGAAAAAGAAGCAAAGCCTACAGAGGTGTCTTAAAAAGTATTATGAAGGAGCTGATGCGATCTATGTGCAGTGGCTGCTTTTTGGCACTAGCGGGATCATGACAACAGACTCTCTATTAAAAAACATGACATCATGCGCTCGCAAAGACCATCCTTGGAATAATGTTGGTAAAATGATCGTGCGTCCTGAAAAAGCAATTTTTGAAATGATGTGGACTGTTCATCACGTGCCTCTTTTGCCTTCATCTAAGTGGTTCAACGGCTCTGGAAAAGAAGTTTTTATGGCCAATAACAATATGTTCTTCACCTCCCATCAAGAGAGTCATATCAGGATTAATCACTATTTTTTCAGAGACGAAAAATTCTTCCGAGAAGTGAAAATTCCTCGGAAGCTAAAGCGTGATATGACGTTAGAAGAGCTATTTCAGCTCCATGAGGATTGCAAACAAGCGAAAAACAGAGAAATCCTTCATAGGTAAAATTTCTTGCTTATCTTTTGTTTGTATACAAGGGGCCAGGTAACATTTTAGGAATGTTATCAGAGAAAAAGGCCATAGTAGGCATTAAGGTTCCCATCAGAAAGATACGAGGTTGCCATCCCTTGGAAAGAGCAGCTATAGGCCTGCGTCCACTTTCCTTGATTATTTGATTAGCAACTTCAAAAGAAGAGATCGAAACCCCGATAGTCTTTTGCATGTTTGTTTTGATGAGATCTACTGGGGTGTTTACCACGCCGGCAGAACATCCCAAAATCGAAAAAGACATATAGCGAGCTAGCTTTTTGTTTTCGACCCTTTTCTCCACTTCCTCTTGTATTGGTTTTTGTAATCCGAAAAAACAGGAGAAATTGATTGCTCCGCGCACTGTAGTAGGAGTGAGTCCTCGCCAGAGTCCCTTTGGTCCTTCCGCATCTAGTATCGTGCGAACGGCTTGAGTAATGGTAAGAGGTTTTCCTCCCTCTTTCAAGTGAAGCTGCTGAACAGCGACAATGCGGTCACAGATGCAAAGAAAAGGAGCGGCTGTTATTCCGGAACCAATACCACCTATAAGTCGTTCTACCGGAGTTAAAGGCTTGGATCCCATGATTACAGTAGCAAAGTACTTATTGCTGAAAAGGGCAACCGATTGATTGGTCCCATCGGAGCAGAGATTAGCAATGTATCCTGTGTATAGCATGTTAGGGCTTGGAAATCCTTTTCCTGCCTGCCTGAAGTTTTTTATCGTATAAAGAGACTGACAGAGCGTAATTGTACAAAAACTACTTGCAGCTCCGTTGATGAGTGATCCTGTTAATGTCAAATCTCTTGAGGTGGTCATGTTTATTCCTTGTTGTAGTCTTTGAAAATTCAACGGCCCATCAAAAGGGTTTGATTGAGCAGATTGTTATTAGTATCTGTAAAGTGTTTTTTTAATTTAATTAAAGATTATAAAAGTTGAGTGCGGAAAGGATCTATTTTCGTTGCATATTTTACAAGAGAAAATGTGGCGAAATCTGTAGATAGAAGCGACTTGACATCTTCCTCTTACTTTAGGGAGAGGAGGATGTCAACAGATTTGTCCTCTTTTTTTAAAGAATCACTTGTTTGCTTGTATCCCCTTTACTCAAAAGGGTAGGCATGAGCTTTTCATACCACTGAGCAGCGCCATAGTCTTCGTAGTTTTCTGTGATCTCTTCCCCTTTTTCAATATCACGAGCAGCAATCGATACCTCGGGATAAGAGAGCACGTTTGGCTGAGAGACAGTATTTATAAACCGGGAATTGTCTAAGCAGAAGATGATGGCGTCCTTATTTACTTCATAGTAGCCGTGCTTTAAATAGTAATAGTTGATGATGTCCATTTCTTGTTTTTGACTGCTATTTTGCCACTGCATGAGTTGGTTTTCAGTCATCACAAGACATGTATCGGGATGAAATTGCCAAATGATCTGTCCCTTTTTGATGGGTTCATCAGCAAAAAGGCCAAGGCCTGCAATTTTACTTTCTTTTACTATCGTTTTCACAAGCAGCATATACGCTCCTCTAAGGCTGTACTATTAATTCCTCACAAATAGCACAGCTTAAGGTCTAAAGCAAATAGAAACTTTTAATAACGTAATTAATTAATAAAAAGTAACAGTTAAAGCATTGCTTTCAATTCCGCTTTCATTTTGTGATGTCAAAGTATAGACATCAATCACCTTGGCATTTCGATTGTGGTCTAAGTACCGATAGGTTCCACCAGCGGGTACTGTATCAATCAAGACGCCATTTCTGCGGAGTAAATAACGGACAACGGTTGCATCACTGGAAGGAGTCCACACGAGCTTATAAATCCGATCTGTCTGAGTTAGGAATTTGTTTTTAATAACGCTTCCAGAAAAGCTGGCCGGCGCAGTGGGTAAAGAGGAGGAATCACCGTAAACGGCATAATAAAGGTTGGCTCCGCTACTCCACACTTGAACTCCCTGGCTTGAATTAGAATCGTAGATGGCAGAATAGAGGCTGTCTACTCCGGCTGCAGCACCAGGAGGGATTTGATTGTCAGTAGGTGCAGTCCAGTTTGATCCATCATAGGAGGCATAGTAAAGATAAAAGTTAGTGCTATCATTCCATATAGATAGCAACTCATTTGTTAGCGGAACAAAGAATGGATTTTCGTAGTTAATAGCTCCCGATGAAGCCCCTAGAGGAATTTGATTCCCTATGGGGGCAGACCAGCTTGTTCCATCAAAGCTTGCGTAGTATAGAGCTAGAAAATCAGAGATGTCTTTCCATATCAAAACCATTTGGTTTGAAAAGCTGTCAAAAATCAGATCGCTAAAATTATTGATGCCAACGCCGGCTGAAGAACCGATCGGAATCTGATTGCTTCCCGATGCAGACCAGCTTGATCCATTGTAGGTTGCATAGTACAGGTTAAAGTCAGGGTCCTGCCATACTAGAATGATTTGATTAGAAGAAGGATCATAAGCAGGATTGTCATACACTTCACCATAGACGCCGCCTGGTGATGCTCCCTGAGGGATGCTGCTGCCTGAGGCAGACCAGCTTGATCCATTGTATGTTGCATAGTAAAAAACAGTCGGATCGGTGGAGTCCAGCCATACCTGCATAAGCTGGGATGAAGAGCTGTCGTAGACAGCTTGCGCAAAGCCATCTCCATTGACACCGGCTGAACCTCCTAGAGGAATCTGATTTGATCCTGGTGTGGTCCAGCTTGTTCCATCATAGGTTGAATAATATATAGCAGTGCCACTCAGCCATGTAAGAACGAGCTCGTCTGCAGAAGTATCATAGACTGGGTTATTGGCATAATCAGTACTGGGTGATGCCCCAAAGGGTACCGCATTATCAAGAGGTGCCGACCAGCTTGTTCCGTCGTAAATAGCATAATAACAATTGTGGTTGATGTGGTCTTGCCAGACTAGTACGAGCTCGTTTGAAGAAGTAAAGTAAACAGGGTTCGTTATTTGGTTTGCTCCAGATGAAGCGGAGAGGGGGATAGCATTATTGCTCGGAGCCGACCAGCTTGTTCCATTATAAACGGCGTAATAAAGAGCGTTGCTACTGTCGCTCCAAACTTGGACTACCTGATTTGAAGATGGACAGTAAACGGGAGAAACCACGTTTGCAAAATCTGTTGAAACAGAGCCTGCCGGAATGACATTGTCTGAGGGGGCGCTCCACTGGATAGCAGCGGTAAGATTTTGAAAAAGTAGGCAGCAAAAAGACAGTAACGATAAGGTTGTTCTCTTAGTAGTCATTGGTTTCTCTCTTGGTTATTTGCAAGTGGGTATAATAGACCATAACGTCAAAGTCAAACCAAAACTTGACTGAGTATAGTCTCAGGACTTGCTCTTGTCCCATAGACAGCGAAGCTTTCATAGAATCGACGACATGGAAACCTGCGACTTCAGTCGCGGGAGGAAATGTCGCTCTCCTTTTATAGTTGTAAACGACTTTAGTCGAGAGTTGTTTACTCAATTGACTGTGACATTTGCAGAAAAGCCTGCATAACCATTTTCATCAAACGCTGCGACTGAATAACTTGCCGGAATACCCCGAGGTCGATTGTGATCTACATACTTGAACGTAGAGGTCCCGACTTTTGCAATTTGCACCCCATCCCTATACACATAATAGCCAGAGACTCCTAAAGAAGAGCTGGCGGACCACGTGATCGTATTGTAGAGCTCGTACATCAATGCGAAATTGTTCTTTCTTTGCGATCCTTTAATGCTCGATGGGGCCAAAAGTCTTGGAGAAATGACGATTCCACCAGGAGCAGAACCTACTGAAATAGTTGCGATCACCGTATTATTCGCTATTTCAAGCACAGCAACTTCGCTTGACCCAACAAGACCTACATAAGCATAGGCGCCACTCGGGGTAATGGCAACGGCTCGAGGCTCTCCTGCAAGAGAAATCGTTTCAATAACGATATTATCAGAAACCTGAATCATAGAGAGAACGTTAGCATTTAGGCTAGCTACATAAGCATAGCTTCCATTTGGGGTAAAGGCAACTCCAACAGGGCCTGCATCCACTGAAATATTTGCGACTACTGTATTATTCGTCGTTTCGATCACAGCAACTTTGTCCGCTGCAACAGCAAGGGTTACATAAGCATAGGCTCCGTCAGGAGTAATGGCAATTGTTTCAGGCACGTTAGATGTTGAAAAATCAATCGTTGCAACGACAGTATTGGTCGCTAGTGCAATCACATAAACCTTATAGACGTCACTGTCGCCGACATAGGCATAGGCTCCATCAGGGGTGATTGCAACCGCAATAAGACTACTTGCTCCTGCAACTGTGATTTGCGTGTGAATCGTATTGCTTGAGGTGTTAATCACGGAAACAATATCGTTACCACCGGCTACATAGGCATAGTCTCCACTTGGGGTAATCGCAATCCCTCCCGGCTCATCTCCTGCAGGCACATCCGTAATCGTTGTGATCACCTCATTGCTCGCGACACTGATCACAGAAACAGTGCTGTCTGCCTGATTCCCTACATAAACATACCTTCCATCTGGAGTAATGCCAACTCCTACAGGTGTGTTACCCACTATAATCGTTGTGGTCACGGCGTTTGTGTCTACATCAATTACAGATACTGTATTATCACCTTCATTCGCAACATACGCATAATTTGCTCCAAAAACATCTCCTGCTAAAGCACAGAAGAACCCCACCATATAAAGACTGAAATATCTATTCATCACATAACCTCGCCAGAAAATATTGTACCAAAAACTATCGCAAAAGATTTTTTTGAGCAAGGTTATAGGAAAAAAAGAAGAATCTCTAATTTAGGTTGGACCTAAAAGAGGGACAAGGCCATGAGCAGTTTACAAATGTATTGACTTATAAAAATGAAAATAAAAAGAAATATCATGCGGCTAAATATGATTCATTTAAAGTAGAAGAATTTCTTTTTGTTAACAAAAATATCGATTTGAATGTTGAAAAATTAATTGGCTATGAGAAAGTAGAAGGATTGAAGAGTCTTAATAGTAGGTGAAAAACATTGATTTGAAGTGCGCTATGAGATAAGACTAACTATATATTTTTCTATAAGGGTACCTATGTCTCGTTTTGTTTTTTTAGCCGTCGTTTTTCCTTTAAGCGGTTTTGCAGACTCTCACAAAGAAGAGGTGAGCTGTCCTAATGGTAAAGAACACTACCTAGCAAACGTCCGCCATATTGAAAGCGGCGGTATCGGCTATAAAGACGGATATACGACCCTTGAAGTATTTCTAGCTCGTGATCCAAGCCAGTGGAGCGTTACTCCCTTTTTGGATGTAAGAGGTCACGTTTTTAATAATGGAAAATGGGCAGCTAATGCGGGCGCAGGTCTAAGAGCTCTTTTGGGAACCAGAGCGTATGGCATAAACACGTACTACGACTATAGAAATACAAATCGTTTTCACTCGAATCAAATAGGAGTTGGTCTTGAAACTCTTGGAGAGCTAGTTGACTTTCGTATCAACGGCTATTTACCTGTTGGAGCAAAGACCAGCGATCCTTATGATACCACTTTTGGGGCTTTTTCCGGCAATCGCATGCTTATATCCCAAAAGTATCAATCTGCAATGAAAGGATCTGATGCGGAATTTGGCTTCCACTTTGGAAAATCTAAATCGTTTGATTTTTATGCAGCAGCGGGGCCTTACTACTTTATCGGAAAAGTTGCTCCAACAACTTGGGGTGGAAAAGCAAGGATCTCTGGTACATTCAAAGACATGCTAACTCTTGAAATCAGAGACTCGTATGACAAAACCTTCCATAACAAATTCCAAGGGCAGATCTCCTTAGGCTATAGCTTTGGTCCCAAGTCAAAAATCAAAGAGAGGGAGCGTACTTGTAAAGTCGCCAATACTCTAAATGACAGAATGCTGCAGCCGGTGGGTAGACAAGAGATCATCGTTATTGATACTCCAAGAAAAAATAACGTTGCCATCGATCCTGCTACAGGACTTCCCTACTTTTTTGTGTTCGTCGATAACACAAGTAATTCAGAGGGAACCTACGAAAGTCCTTACCATAGCTTTGCTCAGGTCCAAGAAAACTCCTCCCCAAATGATGTCATCTACGTATTTCCAGGTAACGGGACAACGACAGGAATGGATTCAGGGATCACTCTAAAGGCAAGCCAGAAGCTGTGGGGCTCAGGTATCAGCCACTCGATACAAACATCTAGCGGGACTATTACCATCCCTGCGCAAACAAACTCTTCTCCGACCATTACAAATACGAATATCGATACAGAGCTAAATGCGATTACCTTGGCGACAAATAACGCCATAAGTGGTTTTAATATTGCGTCTGCCATGAATGATGCCATCTTTGGAACAGACGCGGAAAGTTTGGATGTTTCTTTTTGCACGTTTGAAGATACCACTACTTATGCAATCGAAGCTTCTTTTTCTGGTGATGCTTCAGTATCTATAACAAACAATCAGTTTTTGGATAACACCAACGGTGTGGTTTTAACGCTTAATGGGACATCTACGGTTGTTTGCTTAAGTAATACATTTACAGGACAAACTTCTGTATCTAGCGTTCCTGTTGATATAGCGGCAGATAGCAGTGTCGTTAGTGTTCAGATCAAAAATAACATCTTTGATGACAATACAGCTGGCAGCATTCGGTTTGGTCTTGATAATGTCGTCGATGCCGATATCAACGTACTTAACAACACGATGACAAATAATGGAACGGGATCGCAGTCAAGCTTAGGATCGAGCGTTGTTGTTCTTTCAACCGGAACTAATGAGAGTTGCTCCATTGTGTTAGAAGACAATACATTCTCTGGGAATACATCGAATGCTCTTTATATGCATACCTCGGGGACCTTTACAGCTCTTGAAGTCACAGTAACTGCAAATACGATGTCTGATAACGGAGGCTCCGGTTTAGTTCTTGCGACTCCAGTCGATACTTTGACCCTAGTTGCAACAGATAATACACTGACGAGCCTTGGTGATAATGGGATCGCTGTGATAGCTTCTGGAACTACTTCCGTTGGTAATATAACAATCAGCAACAACACCATCATAGATATTGGAAATGCATCAAACGGAATTGCTGTAAATCAAGATTTTACAGCGCTTAACCTAACCATGCTTAACAATGAGATTAATGGATGTGAAGGGACAGGGATCGTCAGCTATGCCCCTGACGGTATCGAGTCTCTAACACTGAATGTTTCAGGTAACACGATCTCCAATTGTCAAAACCTCTCATCAAATGCTTCCTCAGGTCTTGATATAGAGCAGTACATAAATCTTACAGCGACGGTTACTGATAATACGCTTACAGACAACACAGGTACAACTGTAGTCATAGGCACTGCTCTATCTGCCTCTACATCTTGCCTAACCCTTTCCGGTAATGACAGCAGCGCCGGCTATTCTCTGACTTTTCCACTTGATGGAGTTTTCAATTTAAGCCCATGTAATGTGGACTCTGTTAACATCGGAACGATCAGTTCTTCTAGTACTGTCAATGCAGTGCAATCATGTCCTGATGCTACTCCCTGCCCTATTTAATCTGTGGGCAGTGAGCATCAGAGATTGCTAAACAAATAGTTAAGCCCTATACCCTACATTCTAAGCATTCTTTGTAGTTCTAAGGAGAAAAACACGGAATTGTTAACGGTAATACAAGGGGCTTATATGCAGAGATTTAAGATTGTTTTTTTTAAGATGGCCGTGTTTGTTTCATGTTTTTCTGCAGGCGGCGCTGCGGATAATTCTTCTTTTTTTAACGAATACAATCATTATTCTGAGAGTGAAATCCAAAAAATAAGGATCATTGGAGAAAGATGTTCTGGGACAACGTATATTCAGGGGTTGCTACTTAATAACTTTCCTTCGCAGCATGTAGTAGCTTCTAAGAAGCATTTTTTGCCATGGTTTAATCTAAGTGCATTTAATATTCCCAAAAAAGAAAAAGGAGCAGAAGACGTAGATTTTCTAGGGAAATTGACGGATTCGTGTCTTGTAGTTTTAGTTGTTAGAGATCCGTATGATTGGGTTAGAAGTTTTTATTCCCATCCTTGGCATGTGAAGGGCGATAAAATGCTGCACAAAGGGTTTTTAAATTTTCTTCAGCACGAATGGAGAGCTTCGGATAAGAAGACGTACTATAGTGTAGATCATTGGAATCCTTATAAGCAAAGACGTTTCCGAAATGTTTTAGAGTTGAGAAAGTATAAAACCTTAAATTACTTGCAAATTGGGCTATTATCTAAAAATTTTCTAGTAGTTCGCTATGAAGATGTTGCTAAAAATCCACAGGATTTCATTCGTTTTGTTTCTGAAAATTTCAATATGCAAAGTGCTGACCAGTTTGCAAACGTATTGACCTATAAAAATGAAAACAAAAAGAATTATCGCGTAGCTAAATACGACCCATTTAAAGTGGAGGAATTTCTTTTTGTTAACAAAGGTATCGATTGGGAGACTGAGAAGTTAATTGGTTACGAGAAAGTAGAAGGATTGAAAGTTCTTAATGGAAGGTGATCTTGCCGCTTATGGGCAGCAAGTCAAGAAAGGAGTTTGCTGAGTGAATTGGCAAATTGCTGGACATCTTTGGGCCCAAATGCTGCAGGACCACTAGTAATTGAGCCAGCATCGCGAAGTCCTTTCATAAAATCGCGCATCGACAAAATCGGTCCAATGTTATTTAAAGTGTAAATTTCGCCCCGAGGATTAAGTGCTATAGCCTTCTTTTCCAAAACTTTTGCAGCTAGGGGGATATCGGCTGTAATGACAAGATCGTGAATTTCAACATGGTCAACAATGTGTTGATCGGCCGCATCAAAGCCTTTATCTACAACAATCAACCGTATCAGATCGCTCTGAGGAATGTATTGGTAGGAATTCGCTACGAGCGTAATGGGTATACTCAAGCGCTGGCCTGCTTTAAAAACTATTTCCTTAACAGCTTTTGGGCACGCATCTCCATCGATCCATATCTTATTGGGTCTTTGTTTTTTCTTCATTTATAGGGCCTTAGTGGAGTCTCAGGGCCTCTTTGAAGCCAATTGGAGGAAGGATATTCACTTGTTTGATCGATGATATGGAATGTATAGGCAATCCTAGATTTCAATGAATGGTTTGCTAGGCTTTTATGCGGCAGTAGGGAATGAATGAGTAGCAGAGATCCTTTTTGCATTTCAACTGGAATCATACCTTCTTCAGGAAGCGGTGATTCATCTAATGTGATGGTAAATGTTTGCTTGTTTGAATCATTTTTGACGAAACGTTTTCTAAGAGTCGTTAGATGACCTCCAGGAACTACCCATAAGCATCCGTTATCGAGAGTCGCATCTTCTAGAGGCATCCAAAATCCAAGAGTTGTGTTTGGATTTGTAAATAAAAACGTCAAATCCTGATGGCAAGGAACGGCTCCACCGATTAGCGGCTGTTTGAAAATGACCATCGATTGAATCACGCTTGGGGAGGTCCAGCCTAAATCTTTAGGAATTTGTGTGAATTTGTCCTGATAAGTAATTCGATTAAAAGTAGGGTTAAGGTCATGAAGATTATGAGCTATTTTGTTTAGTGCTTGGTGTGGAGGAAAAAGCAAGTTGCCATTAGAGTCTACGGCAGCTGTTTCAAAAAAATAGGCAATTTTGTCGCTTGATTCAATGAAATATGTGTTTTTGGCATTAGAATCCGCAGTTGAAAAGACTGCCAGAGATCGGTTTAGATCCTCAGGGTTTATAAGATTATTTGTCTCGTTGAGTAAAGACATAACCTCATCAGACCTGTTTAGATCGCAACTCTTTACAAGACGATCTATTTCGAGGAGTAAAGACGTAGTTTCATCCTCGGATAAGAAATTTTCGATAACGAGATATCCATTTTTTTCAAAAAAATCGACTTGGCTTTGAGAAAGAGCTGAAAGAGTACAAAAACACCCTACGGCCGCTGTGAAAACTAGAGCTAAACTACGATTGAACATGTGATCCACATTTTTTTTGATTTTGATCTTAAGTTTTAATCACAAGCTTATATTTCTTGTCAAATTCACTTGTGATACAGTATTGGGGTCTAAGTATATAAATTAATTAATCTCTTTCTTAATCTTTCTTTACGATTCCGTAGAATACTTGTAGAGATTCAGGAATGCTATCTCCTTTATTCAGGACTTTTTCACGAATGCCAGCTATTTGATCTGAAGAAAGTTGTTCTAATTTGGCGCGTGTACCATGATTCCATAGACTGTCCCAGTACTCCTCAGCTGTATGATGCAAAAATGTTTTAGTTTCTTCAGCAATCTGGATCTCAGTGAAATTGGCTTCCTCTAGGACTTTAAAGAGTGCTTGTTCACTATATAGCTGTGTAGCTGCTAACCCTTGAGTATTGCCAGCTGCTTTGATTTCTGCATTGATCAGGGCACCTAATTCCGAGTCTTCTCCCCAAATAGAGGTGATGAGTGTTCCTCCAGGTTTTAAAACTCTTTTAAATTCAGCTAAGGCGGTAAGAACTGAAGGGAAGAAAAAAAGACCAAATCCACAAAATATAAAGTCGAAACTGCAATCAGGAAAGAGAAGATGCTCTGCATCCATATGATGCAGCTCAACCCAGTGAAGACCTTTCTCAAGGGCTTCTTTAGATGTTTCTTTTAACATTTGCGGACTAATGTCGATACCAACTACTTTTCCTGAAGGTCCCACAGCTTCAGCGAGTGGAAAAAGTGTAGAGCCTCTACCTGTGGCAACATCTAAAATATGTTGACCGGGTAGTACCTTGACCTGCTTTACCAAACGTTCACCAAAATAGGTGAAAAAAGAAGAACTTTTTGTCCCATACGCAGGAGCTGCACGATCGAATACTTCACTTACCCATTGTTTGTGATTTTCTGTATGTGACATTAGGATCTCCTTGTACTGAAGTAGATGTGCCCTCTACCAATTAGGAACTTAATTTCGCTTAAGTTCGGAAATAAGCCAACCAATGCTTGTCTAACTTTTTTGTCTTTTGGAAGATATTCTTGAATTGTTCCATCAAAGGTAATGCACTTTATTTCAGAACATTCTTTAGGGCGTCCCTTAAGAAATTCCAAAATGAGATCAGCTTTATCTTCATCTCTAGTACAGCTGCTTAAGTCTAGAAAGTCCATTAAAGGGGATATTTTTTGAAGCTTAGGAAGCAATTCTTGAAGCAGATCATCATCTCGTGATCTTTTACGTGTCGATAGGAGATGATTAGATTCTATCTTTGTATCCAAGCTGAAGGATACTTTCTTTCGAAGAAGGTTCTTGGAAGGATCTGTTTGAAAATCCTTAAACCGAGAGTTTATATCTTTCCTTAAGTGTCCATTCTTTGGGTCTGAGCCTAGCTGTTTTGTCAAATCCATCAGCGCTCTTAAAGCGATTATTTCTGGATCGCTATCCCAATCTGATCTGTCCCCTTGGTGATACATGCTACTTGTTGCACTGGTAGGATCGAATGAAATTGCCATACAAAGCATCCTGTAGTTCTTGATTTTACAAGCAAAAGCGGAGAGATATTGCCAGATTGTATGGAAGAGGGGAGATTAAAATCGAGGCAATTTTGGCGGACGAAGACGGTCTGTTTTTAGCTAGCGGAATCGGCTGCCTCGGTAAATTTACGCCATTTTTTCTTTGGTTCAAGAACTCAATCCTTTATAATTACGGTTACAAAGCAATTATTTTAAAGGGAGATTGAAGAAAGTGGAAAATAAAGGGGCTTACTGGACTATTTGTCCGAAATGTCATGGACGTGGCAAAAAAAACTATAAGCTCCGCAAGGAATCGAGACTCCGCTACCAAGCAGCCATGAATGAATATGAAAAAGCTAAGGCGGAAGGAAAGGCTTCGGTTCGCCCTAAGATTACTCAATATTTATGTGATCATTGCAGTGGATCTGGCTTGATTCCTGCCACTAGCCCCCCAATAGCTGATACAGAAAACTATCCACATGTAGCAATCATTGGTGCAGGTATAGGGGGCGTGGCCCTAGCTGTTGCTTGTTTGCATCGTGGCATCCCATTTACCCTTTATGAGCGCGATAGTAGCTTTGATGCAAGAGCTCAGGGCTACGGACTTACCTTGCAACAAGCAAGTAACGCAATTAAAGGATTTGGTCTTTTCTCTTTAAAAGATGGGGTTAATTCCACACGTCATGTGGTGCATACGACAGAAGGAAAGGAAATTGTTGAATGGGGAATGAGGACACATGCAAACATTAAAGAGTCTCCAAAGCGTACAAATGTGCATATCCCAAGGCAAGCCTTGCGCTTAGCTCTGCTTGAGCAATTGGGAGGGTCTGATGCTGTGCAGTGGGGCCATCGCTTAGCCAGCTTTAAACAATGTGACGATAAAAGTGTAGAGCTGAGCTTTCAAGTAAGCGGAGAGATGAAGAGTGCCAAGGCAGATTTGGTAGTGGGCGCCGATGGTATTCGCAGTGTGGTGCGCAGCTTGGTTGTTGGTGAGGATGTTACTCCACTACGCTACCTTGGTTATGTGGTAATTTTGGGCATTTGCTCTTTAGAGGCTCTTAAGGGTGTTGAGAGCTCTTTGCTCGATTCTGCCACCGTATTTCAAACTGTCAATGGCCATGAACGAATCTACGTGATGCCTTACTCATTAGATTCGGTCATGTGGCAATTTAGTTTCCCCATGCTAGAGGAAGACGCTAAGGCTCTCAGTGCACGAGGAGCCCTGGCACTTAAAGAAGAAGCGTGCCGTCGAGTGCAGCAGTGGCATAAGCCCATCCCTCAAATTGTATCAGCAACCCTGCCCACGCAAATTTCAGGCTATCCTGTATACGACCGAGAATTACTCAAGACGGAGCTATTAGCAAAAGCTGGAGCGGTTACTTTAATTGGAGATGCAGCTCATCCTATGAGTCCCTTTAAAGGGCAAGGTGCAAATCAGGCTCTACTTGATGCGTTGCTACTCGCTCGTAGCATTGGGACAGCATGTACGCCTTTGTCTAAATGGAAAGAAATCGGACTCAGGGAAGTTGTACTCACTGAATTTGAAGAAGAAATGTTAGTACGTAGCGCTTCTAAAGTTAAGGATTCGGCTGAAGCTGTGGAGCTTCTACATTCCAAAATCGTACTACGTGAAGGCAATGGACCTAAAGGACGGTCTTTAAAAGGTGACGATCACTGAACCACTCCCCATAGATAAATCTAGGGGGGAGTGGTTCAGGATGAAATTGGGCGTCTTGCCTCAATATTGCCAGAAGAAGTTTATTCGATCGATCTCTAGCAACATTGACTTTAGCAAAGCCCTCATGGTATGTCTTGCAGATGGATAAATAGATAGAGGGCAGATATGATTTTCAAAAAGAAACAGACCTTAGCTATGGCAGCAATTGTCATTGGGGTAATTTTTGTTATTTTTGCAAACTATGGCATACATAAGGTGCAAAAAGTAAAAGGTTCCGTCGATCAGTTTACGGATTTCTTTAGCAATAGTAAGGGGATTTGGGATCCACTCATCGAGTTTTTCGGAGGAGAAGTTAACGAAAGAGCATCAGCATACGATGGCATTCTCATGATCCTCATGATTGCAGGGATTGCAATGATAGTTTCAGGTGTTTGGGGCGTATTTCATTACAGAAAGAAGCTAAAGTAGGAAGTTTTCCAGGTGTCGAATTCGGCTGAGGCCGTGGAACTTCTACGTACGTGAAGGTGATAGACCTAAAGGGCGGCATTTGCGAGGTGACCTTGCCCCTCTTTTAGGTCCAACCTAAATTAAAGGTTCCTGTTAAGGGATGCCGTCGAAAGGACGGAACTTATGTCAAGCCTCATCATAGAAGTCCGCCAAGACGAAAATAGCATAATGGTTGGAGATTTGAGGGAGGGGCAAGATCAATCCTCATGAGGAATGCCCAAAGATTCACTCGAATCAAGCTCGTGTCTTTGCAAGTAACTACATAACACTTTATACCTGTTATTTACTTCATCATATTCAACAACATTCAGCTTCATCATTCCCTTATTTGAATCAGTATAGATGCCATCTTCTCGGGCTGCAACTTCATAGCCTTCAAACCATTCATAACGGGGATCTTCAATGTAATCTTCCTGGGCAATTAGCAAACCCTTGAAAACGATGAAAACACTGCTCAATAGAAATATTGCTTTTTCTCTATTCTTCATGCCGATAGCCCCTTTCTTTATTGAATGTGTCTTTTAAAATATTAGCGGTAATGCTTAGAGCGTGCAAGAGATCATAATATCCTGCACTTTTCGCTCGGTTCCCGAGCCTCATTGGACCATTTTGTTGACGTCAACAAAATGGCTGTGAATAGGTTGTCGAGCAGTTTGACAGGTGATTTGTGCCTTATGACATTAAGGAATGTTTCTCCATTCATAATCTTAACATTTTTTGTTTAAAAATATAATATGAGGGGCTCATGTTAGGCGCCTGAGGGATTCTATTCAAGATGGAAATCTGTGAAGCATTATATGGTTTCACGAGCAAGAGCAGCATTCAGATTTAAACGCATAAAAAAAGCGGTTAAGTTTTTGACCTAACCGCTCACGTAAAAACAAATACTCCGGGTGCAAGATTCGAACTTGCGACCAATGGATTAACAGTCCACTGCTCTACCGCTGAGCTAACCCGGAACAGTAAAGGCGATATAGTAAAAGAAAGTCGAATTTTACGCAATTTTTTCTCTTAGTTTTTTTTGAGATGAACTATATTTTTTCTCTATATGTAAAAAATATTTTTGAAAAAGTGATTGATTTTTTATCGAATATTTAGCATTCAGAAGAGAAGTGAAGTAAATAAATTTTCACATGTTG
>CAIJXB010000024.1 GCA_903824495.1 uncultured Chlamydiae bacterium | reverse complement strand
GATCTTGCTAAGGCCTATGAGACTAGCAGCTCTGATCTGATAGCAAAGCTCCCCTCTCAGATTTTGGAGCTCCAAAACAAGATTGATGACCTTTATCTTCTCTTAAGCCAAAAATATCAAAAGCTATAAGCAACCAAAAAAACAAATTATCAAACAAAATACTTTACACATTATAAATAATTTTAACGCAAAGTCTTTTATTTAACATTTATTTATTTTTATTTTTATAGCATAATTGCCGAACAAAAAAAACCAAAGGCATTTATGCTTCCTATTTATAATAAACTCTTGATAAACGCATCTACTAATCTAATTGGCTCTGAGCAAGAATCCATGCAGGTGTTCATTAAAAACTCTGATTCTTTGGTAATGATCGTTAAAGAAATTTTCGATAACAACCAAATAAAACTCAATGAGTTCAATGAACCTCTTAGAGATGTAGTAACTATCACGATTGCAATGAGCATGCAAACCCTTATCAAAAAACTAACGAGCTATATTCAAAAGGGAGAGGAACGCTCGTTTATATTCAACCAAGGCGCTAAAGAAAGAGCCGTTACGTATTTAAGAGAATTTATAGATGGTAAGCCTGTTACTCCTTTTTCCGAAAAGATCAACACTCTTTTAGAAATTCTTGAACGCTATGATACGAAAAACAATAAAATCGACTGGCATAAAGTCGATAAAATCATCGATGCATTTAAAAAGATTCAAAAGTCATCGAAGGTCTACTCATTACGATTGCCGAGACCTGCAACTGATTATGTCTAAGCCTTTTTAGACTAACCAGAAAAATAGGAAACTAAATTGTTTCCTCTCATGACTAGCTCTCCAGAAGCTCCCACGTCCTTTAAAATCTCCTCAACTTCATTGGACCTAAAACAAAGGGAGCTTTGCGGCTTTTGTTTCGCAACATTGACAGACAGCCCTATCTTGTAAAAGAGGCTCTGAATGGCGGTCTGACTTTGCTCATCAAAGTTGTATGTCGCTCCTGGATTCCCCATGGTTTTAAACCATACAATCATTGTTTCCAAAGAGGCCCTGTCTTGCAATATTTTGTTAAAATCGGTATCTGATTTTGCTTCTTTGGCTCGCAGGGCAATTGGGAAACAAAGTTCTCCTGACCTCGTATCTACAGTATCTTTATTTTTATAAAGAAAGTCTAACAGTGCAACAGAATACCCCATAAGAAGCAGATCGTCCCCCGAGTATTTTATGCGCATTTCTCTTCCAAACCCACTTAATGCGTAATTTGTATTCGTATGGCATGTGATATGAAAAGGATTTCTTTCTTTGATACAGCAAAATAGTCTGCCTTTTGCGGCTTCACTTGAGGGAGCCTCAGAAGTGTTTTGCTCACTATGATCCGAGGCAAGCAAACTCGAAGTATTTGACCCCTGATCTCTTAAGCTAAACAAGCGGACAAACAATTGAGCCGTACTGTTACCTAGCGCACTAAAGTTGACATTAAACTTAATCGAAGCAAACGACCCTTCAGAGCTATCGACATCTTTAGGATCATTCTGTTTCTCTTCTTCTTTCAAAAGCACATATTGATTACCGTTAAAGTCGACAAAAGGAATACCCTCTGTACCATTCATAACTCCCCCAAAACAAATTGGAGCGAGACTATACTGAGAGGTCGCTTTTTAAGCTAGCTTTACAGAAGATGAGACACTTCAATGAATATAACCCATACACAGAAGAAAAGAAGAGCTCCTAAAAACGTCTTATGTCTTTTCTTCAGATCTGTTTTTCTTAGAGCTTGAACTTTTAAGAAAAGAAGAACCGGAAGCACACCGTTAAGTAAGGTTTCTCCAAAGCCTCCAGCAATACCAAGGGCCCGATCAAAAAGATGAGGATTGATCCACACACAAAGAAGAGGAGGAAATAGAGCTAAAAAGACGTAGAAGAAGCGCGGGAAGCTGCGCTTACCATGCTCAAGCCCGTCTTTAATGAAATCAACGAGTGAAAACGACACTCCTAGAAAAGAAGTCGTCAATGCTAAAAAAGCAAAGACTTGCCCGAGGGCGAAGACTTTAAAGCTTGAAGCTTCTGCCAGTGCATAAGTAACAGGAAGACCTCTTTCACGCACACCTTCTAAAACAGCAGGGGATAAAGTTCCCAAAACAAGCCATTGCCAGATGACGTACAGCGCAAGAGCTAAAAAGGTTCCAAAAATCACAGCTCCTCGAAGAGCCTTTTTCTCCTGACCTAAATAGCTAGA
Organism: uncultured Chlamydiae bacterium; assembly: GCA_903824495.1. Classification (GTDB taxonomy): domain Bacteria; phylum Chlamydiota; class Chlamydiia; order Chlamydiales; family Rhabdochlamydiaceae; genus CAIJXB01. Next base: position 54,429 of record CAIJXB010000024.1, on the reverse strand, counting down.
AAGCGATGGGATCACATTATGAAAACCAAAAGCTCCAAAAAGTACAGGAATGGCCGCTAGAGAAACAGAAAACGGATTGAGAAGGAGAAGTCTTTCAAGAGCTACTTCTTCTGAGCCTAAAACAATCAACGTTGGGAAAATCGCAAGCATACCAATGGACAGCAGCATGTTTGCTCTATGGATAATCTTTGTACCTAAAAGGATAATCCCGCCAAAGAGAGATACAAAGAGGCCTAGCTCTAAAGAAGAAGAGCGGGGTAGATTGAAATAAGAAAGACACTCCCCTAAAAGTGGAGCTCCCCCTGAAAAATAGGCCACCAAAAAGGCGTAATAAAGAAAAAGAAAAAAAGCGATGGTGATCCATTTGCCTTTTTTTCCTAAAAGGTGGGAAGAAAGAGTAATGAAGTTCGCACCTTTTGGCATATGAAAAGTCACTTCTAATAGCAAAAGGCCTGTGATCATCATAAAGAGCCACACAAGAAGCGTAACACCCATTGCAGATCCAAATCCCCCCTGCGCTGTCATGAGAGGAATGCCGAGCATTCCAGCTCCTACAGTCGTCCCAAAAACCATGAGAGACCCATTAAGAAATCGACCCCAAGAAAAAGGAGTGCTAAGCGTAAGAGAAGTATTCATATCCGAACCTAAAAAAATTAAATGATTTTAAAAAAAGCAAAAAGGAAACTACGAGGAAGTATGAGAAAGGCGATGATGCAAATGCATTAGAGTAAAATACATAATTGTTTTACACTTTGATTAAAATTGTCATGTATTCTACCCAGCTATAACCATATGAGTCAAGATGAAAGACGCCACCTTTTGGATCAAAGCCTCCCCTAAAGCTTTTCGGACAGAAGCTCTCGGATGGGAAGAAAATTTTTTAAAGGTTAAAATTCGGGCTATCCCAGAGAAGGGAAATGCTAATGAGGAGCTCATCTCCTATCTGTCTTCTATACTAGGGATTGCTAAATCGCGGATCTCTTTGCTTAAAGGCCATACTTCCAAAATAAAACAAGTGAAGATTGAAGGGATCTCAATGGAAGATGCAAAGAAAAAAATTGACTCCTTATTCCTCTAAAAGCTCTTGCTTTTCTTCGAGTAGGTTCTTGATTTTGAGATCGATAAGATGGATCTTATCTTGGTCTTTGTCAGCTAAAAAATACTCCCTTTTAGATTCCAAGGAGTGGTCTTTATGAAACTGCCAAAGAGCGCCCTTGTCTAAATGCTTGGCTCTTTTTTTTTGATAGCGACTTTTTTCTTCCTCTAAAGCTACAATACTTTTTTCGATTTTTTCAAGCTGCTCCTTTCGAATCTGAGACTCTTTCCCCTGTGCCCCACCACAAACGACTAAAAAAAGAAAAAAACAAACAGGTTTAAACAACAGAGCACCTTAAGTGAAAAATAAAAACAGCTTAATTAATATATTAGATATTTTTTTAAAGAATAAAAATCAACTTCAATTAAATATCCAATCAGATACAATGCGAATTTTAGAGGAATAGGCTTAAGGGTATGCGTATTTGGAGATTTTTAGCCGCTGCTATTCTTGTATTGACTTGCTGCTCATTTAAACTGGCAGATCGAGTTTTAGAGGGCATGCCTGGCGATTACATGGTCACTGAGCAAGATCGCAACTATTCGTTGCTGCTTCTTCGAGAATCTAGCGCAGACAGCCTCCTCTTTGAAGAAGTAAGCGTTCCAGCTCATCTCATCAACAAATCCTCCATCGATTGGAAGGAGTGGATGACTAAGGGAGCTCCTGGACATTCTTCTTGGATCCAATACGAAATTGATCCTAAAACATTTCAGCTTTTGGAAGCGTATTCTTTTTCTAAAAAAGGATGGCTTTATCTCGACGAGTCCGGTCATTTTCTTTCTAAACTTCTCTCTTTACCTTTAGTGAAGATCGAGCAAGGAGATCGAAAAAAAATAGGTCCTTCTCCTAAAGACGATGATCAAGACCGTAGAAAGGTATGGAATCCCCCTTTTGTACAAGAAGGAGAGAAAATCAAAGCTGCAGCTGAAGCTTGGAAAGCTTTTTGGCCAGAAGATTCTTCTCTGCTCTCTTCTTGCCAAATCACTCTTTACTTTCCACCGAAAGAGCTCTCCACTTTTCCTTCTTGGATCGAAGCGAGCAATGGACATTTCAGCTACTCGATCAAAATGATCGATTCAGGGAAAAACATGACCTCGTCTTTGAAAAGAAAACTTCCCCATCGTCCCCCTCAAATGTTTAAGCATGTCCAAAAAAATCTAGGCCATATTGAGATCCCAATCAAAGCCTCCCCGTATTATAAATCGTTTTCTCTTTTTGCGTTTGATTTAGCAAAACCAGCAGCTCGCATAGGACCTATTCCGTTTGAAATGCTAGACGGCAAACAAAAAGAAGACAAGATCTTGAATATCTCAATTGACACGCTTTCTTCTCTTTTTGAAAGGAACCACCACTACAAATGGCTGCTTGTACCGCAAGGTACTGACTCCTTTATCATTGAGTCTGAAGACTTCTTTAGATTTGGGCATCAAACTCCCCCCTAAGTTATGAACACATTTCGTCAACAAAAAAAATTTCCTTTTTCACACACCCTTCTGAGGGCATTTCCCTAGAGATGCAAAGTCGTAAGTCGCTAACAAAAAGCATCTTATAAAATCTTTACAATTCAAAAAACCAAAAGACTCATTACAAGGCAGATAAGAAAAAAAGGGCGAAGTTATCAACAAGTTTTCCACAGCTTGAGACGTGATTTTAAGATTTTTTCAAAAAGCAAGTCTTGAGAACCAAAGTAGATTTGCCCTCTCGACATTCAACTTCTTCGTCATCATTAGTCAAATGGATATTTTTGAATTTTGTGCCTCTTTTAAGGACACTCGAAGACCCTTTTACCTTTAGATCTTTAATGACTGTTACAGAGTCTCCTTCGTTAAGAGGAGTTCCATTGCTATCTTTTGCGCTCATAAATTCCTTTTTAGTTTAAGTCTTTAGAAATCGAATGATTGTCCTGAACCTTTGATTTCATCGTAGAACAAAAAAACTCAATGATGAAAAACAGATGAATCTACAAGCATCACATCTTCCCGTCAATGCCTTTTTCTCTATCAGAACCTTAATCCCAGTTGAATTTTCTATTCAAAAGCATCTCTAACTTTTCATTGTGTGAACGAAAAAAATCTGACAGTTCCGCGCGTAGTGCAGGATCCATGTCAGGGTAAACATGAATCTTACCCACCTTAAAATCAAAATCATCGTAAGATTGCAAGTTTAAAAACAGCACAAGTTCGTTGATTACTTTTTGAGGATCCTGCCGTAAATCATCGTAAGAAATAATCGTCATCTGCTCCAGTGGGTAATACCTAAGCCAGCTGATCAACTGCTCAATGTAAATACCTCTAGACAAATAAGAATATCGCCTATGATTGGAAGAAGGTGATGTTATGCCGCTTGCCAAGATCTTATCTTCTTCTCCTTGTAATCGCTCTTCTTCCGCTTGAATTGCATCTTGAAAGGAAAGTGTTTCCCTCCCTCTGCGAACGTTCATCCAATATTGTGAATAAGCCCGATCTATTGGATTCCTTAAAATTACAATGACCTTTGCATTCGGGATTAAAGCATGCGCTCTCTCAGGAGCTAAGGGGTGGAATAAATAATAAGGGCTCTTATCCCCTCGTATTGCATCTAGGCGCTCAGATTTTGGGTATTGATCTTTGTACCAATTGACACCTCGATCATAGAAAATATCAAAAAAATGAACCTCTCCAGGACGATAGACTACTTGAGGATGCTGACACAAAGTCCGATACAAGGCCCTCGTTCCAGACTTTTGAGCTCCTATGATTAAGAAGCTAGGAAGATGACTGTCACAAGAACTCTCTTTCATGTTTGAAAAAATCAAGATCGGAAGTAATAAAACAAAAAAGAAAGAGCTTTGTAAAATGTGCACTAAAACCTCAAAGTGAATTCTATTTTTTCAGATCTCATACCATAACAAATCGTGGTTTAGAAAAAAAAGATCCTATAGACTCCCTATTTTATCAAGGAACAACCTAATATGTCTTCCCCCTTTGCTGAAAACTTCCCTTTAAAGGAAATCCGAATTGAAAACACAAGAGTCTTTTACGAAGACTCTTTAGAAAACCTGCTCCCCTACTTTTCTAAATCTAAAGCAAGAGAGTTTGTTGATCTTTTACATGAAGCGCAGCTTCAGCCTCAAAAGACCTATCAAAAGGTTTTGCAGTGGAAAAAGGAGCATCCTAAAAATCCTTTAGTAGATAACCTTTTGACATTCGCTTACCTGCAAAACAAGGAAGTTGCTAAAGCTGAAGAACTGATTGTCGAGTCGTATCATGCCTATCCAAACTATCTCTTTGCTAAAATCAACTATGCAGATCAGTGTCTTCGCAAAAAGAAGCAAGACCTGATCCCTCTGATTTTCCCAAGTTTTGATCTGTCTGTTTTGTTCCCTCAAAAGGATAAATTCCATGTCTCGGAATTTAGAGGGTTCATGATCTTAGCTTGTAGATACCACCTGAAAATAAAGCAAAAAAAACTCGCTAAAAAATACTATCAAAACGCGTATTTAGCAGATCCTTCCCACCTAGGTCTTATCTTACTAGAAAAAGAGCTTTCCTTTTTCACTCGAATTCACAAAAGCTTGCTCCTATTTCTTAAATTCTTTAAACTGCCCCATGGTTTAATCAAAAAGAGACTTCGGGATCCACGGTCCTTGAGCAATCATTCATAGTCGTTTTGCCTCCCAAAACGCTTTACGTTAGGTTTTTTTCATGACAAGTTTTTTTTCTTCTCCCTCTTTAAGAAAAGCGACGAAAATTTTGACCCACAGCTTCCACCTATTCGAGCGTAAGCAATCCCGTTTATCCCCAGAACAAAAAAAACTTTTTGAATCAGAGCTTAAAGCTCTTCAAGACGCCATCTTAAAAAAAGAAAAAAAAGAAGCAAAAGAGCGCGCCAAAACAGTGGTAAATCTCTCTGAGCAACTTTTTCCAAAAAGCTCTTTTGAAAAAGGGAAAAGCTTTGTCGTTGCCCTTGCAGTCGCTCTTTGTTTTGCCCTTTTGATCCGTCAAACTCTTTTTGAGCTCTATGAGATCCCAACAGGATCCATGCGTCCGACTTTCAAAGAAAAAGATCGTTTGATCGTATCCAAAACTACCTTTGGCATTAATACACCGTTTAAGCTCAAGCAAATCTATTTTAACCCGGAGCTTGTACAAAGAAATGGTATTATTGTTTTCTCAGGTGAAGACATGGACATGCGAGATGTCGATACTCGCTATTTTTATCTATTTCCTGGAAAAAAACAGTATGTAAAAAGACTGATCGGAAAGCCTGGAGACACCTTGTATTTTTACGGGGGTCTCATTTATGGAATCGATAAAAACGGCAATGATATTTCAAGTGAGCTGCAACCTTCCAGGCTCGATCACATAGAACACATCCCGTTCATCCAATTTGAGGGAAAAGCCCAAACTCCTCCCCAACCAGTAAATGGCGTCTACACTCCCGTCACCATCAATCAAATGAATGAACCCGTTGCCAAGCTATTTATTAATGAATCAGGTCAAGTAGAAGGACAGATGCTTCCCATTCGTGTGAATGCAGGCCAAGTCATTCCTCCTCCCCCTACTTATGGAGATCTTTGGGGTATTAAGAACTTTGGAATGGGCCGTCTTTTGACCAAACAGCAAGTTCTTCAATATACAACTGAATCGTTGCAAGGAGTTCCTGAAGGCGTTCTCTATTTAGAAATACAGCACAACCCAAGCTTACAAACAGCCAAAGTCAAAAGAGATCTAAGAGGCAGAGTCCGTCCGATGATCGGTCTAAGCTCTTCCATTATTCCTCTTGAGATGGAGCACATCAAAACTCTCTTTAGCAATCTGTATACAGCCCGCTTTATTGTGAAAAATGGATTTGCCTATCGCTATGGTTTACCTCCAAGTGCTTTGCAAAGTCCCTTCCTTCCAAAGCTTGCAGATGTTCCTGATGGAACCTATGAATTCTATCACGGCAAAGCCTACAAGATCTCTTGGCAAGGACTTAGCTTTGAGCTAAACAAAGACCACCCTCTTTACAAGCTCGATCCTCAAAGGATGCAGCTTTTTTATAATTTGGGTATTGAGTTTGATACAAGAGTGATTCCCCCTAATAGCTATCCGTCTCTCTTCCCTTCTCGCTATGTCTATTTTAGAAACGGAGCTCTCTACGCTATGGGATCACCTCTTTTCGCTGCAGGGGATCCACTGCTCGAAATTTTCGCTCAAAGCGAACAAATGAAGCAAAGTCCAATCTATGTCCCTTTCATCGATCATGGAGCTCCTAAAAGCCTTAATGAGATTAAGCAGTTTGGGCTTACCATTCCTGAAAAGTCTTATCTTGCACTCGGTGACAACCATGCCATGAGCGCTGACAGTAGAGAGTTTGGCTTTGTACCCGAAGTAAATCTTAAAGGCGCTCCAGATCTTATTTTCTGGCCTTTTGGGCCCCGCTTTGGACATCCTAACCAACCACCTTATCCCTTCATGAACTTCCCAAGATCGATCATGTGGGTGATTGTGGGAGTCAGTATTGCAGGATATACTTTCTATCAAAGAAAAAGAAATAAGCTTCCCCTGCTTTGATCTTCTTTTAAAGAAAAATAACGCATCATTTTTTTAAATGATGCGTTATTTTTTTACCCTTTCTTGAAAAGTCACACAGGCAGATAATGGATACCATTATTTTTTAACCCATCTTGTTTAATTATGACCATTTCACCAGCAACTCTCTCCCCCATTGAAAGATTACAATATGATTCTTTAGGGGCTATCTTAGGTCTAGCTTCCCAAGTCACGGGAACAAAAGGCATCATCACTGACGCTGATATTCCTGTCATTATGCGAGATATACGCTCTCTAGCTTGCACGAGCAAGGCTATGCATAAAGCTATCAATGACCCCAGAGTCCTAGACATATTTTTTACATCCTTAGCAAATAAGTACCAAAGGCCCCCTGAAGATTTTGCATGTGAGCTCGATATTGTGGGGTCTCGAAAATGGCTTTGGGAGCGCATCAGTCGAAGTGAACACGCAGAAAACTATGCCGTCATTCGAAACATCTATCAGATTGCAGTAGAGGTAATAGGAAAAGCTAAAAGTGCAGGTTTGGTCTCTAACTTTACTGTTTTGAAGAAAACCCCACCAGATCCTTTTACCTATCAAACCCAGACTGGATTCATGTTATACTATGATGGATCATTCCCTAGTATCGAGACTCCTTTTGGTAAGCTAGACTTTTATAAAGGAGAAGATCCTTCTTCCCCTCTTTCTCTGCTCGAGATATTCATTAAACAGCTTGACGCCACCTTTGCTGGAACATCGTATATAGGGGAACATGATCTACTCGATCCAAATAAGAATCACATCGTCCCTATTTCCGATTTGAATGATCATCGCATTAGAAAAATCGAAGATACCGAAGGAGTGAATGTAGCAGCAAACGATCTAAGAAGAGAAATCGGCAACCAAAATTTAATCACTACTCGCTATTTTGCAGGTCATAGCTTCTATAAGATTCGAAAGATAGGGACTCAGGTCATGCCAAAAGTTACCAGACCTAAAGAAATGCTAAGATCTAGATTTAAGACTATCCCTACCATGTGGAAAATGTTTGAAAAAAACCGTTTAGGCGAAGATCCTACCCTTCACACAAAACCCCTGTCACATGCAAAACCAACCGCACCTGCGGTTTTTCGCACTCTACCAGACGTTTACGAGGACTTCTTTAGTTTTGTCCGTCAACTAGATTTACAGCCATTTAGAGAGGATGGATCTAAAAGCTTGCCTATAGAAAAAAACTATTCTATGGGTTTCGCTCTGCCAGCATTAAACCATGCAGCTAAGCAGTTCTTAGATACAGATACACATTGGGACATCGATTATGTCTCTGGCTGGGACTTGAAAAGAACTCAACCTGAGAACAAACCTTACAACTTAGAATTGCTTAAACTTGCTTATACCCAAGTTTTATCAGAGATAGGAGCTAATTGGAGAAAATCAAACCTTAAAGACTATCCCAATATCCTGCAGCCTAAATCCGAAGAAACGCATCAGCTTTTTATAAGACAGCCGCGCTTCGAAGATGAATACCGAGTTATTAACCGCGCAGCGGAAGTTTTGGGGATATTGCTTAATAACTATTTAATCGCTTCTGATGGCTGGGCATCAAAGCCTGCTGCCTCATTACCGCCCAAGCCACGCCCCATCTATTTGTGGATCAAAAAAGACAAACTTGAGCTTGTCTCTAGTTTGCTAAATTTAAGGGAACCTTCCTAATAAGGTTCCCTCATTTTACATCCGAGGACAAACCCTAAGACTAATAACAGCCGGCTCTCCATTGAGATCAACAACTTCCCCTTCAAGCTCATTTACAAAAGTAAATGTACGGGCTAAGATTTCATGGCAGATGTGGTCTTTGTGATTATGAAAACACGTCTCTACTTTAGGAGATGTTTTCATTTCGACAAAGATCCTGTCAGCCACTGCAAAGCCAAGATCTTTTCTCATGAGATTTATTTTGTTGACGATCTCACGAGCCATACCTTCTTCTTCAAGCTCTGGTGTTAGGGCTGTATCTAAAGCAACCGTGATCTCATCTAGGGCGTGAGCAACAACTCCATCAAGGACCTTTCTTTCGACATTGATGTCCTCTGAGTTAAGAGAAATCTTTTCTCCTCCTATCTCGATCTCAACCGTTTTTCCTGATAGTAATTGATTTAAGGTTTTTTGATCAAAAAGCCCTACGGCTTTATGAACTTCATTCATCTTGCTTCCTACTTTTTTACCAAGCAGTCTGAAATTAGGCTTTGCAACAAGAGCAACGAATGACGTTTCATCTGTGTGATAGATGATGTCTTTCACATTGAGCTCTTCTGCAATTAAATGCTTTTTTTGCTTGAGTGCAGATAAAATCTTTTCATTGGAGGATACAACGTGCGCTTTAGAAAGCGGTTGTCTTACCTTCATTTTATGCTCTTTACGAAGAGCATGTCCACTGCTGACAACCGCTTGAACAGCTGCCATCTCTTCTTCTAAGGTTTCATCTCTTAGACCCGTATTTACTACAGGAAAATCACAGAGGTGGACTGATCTTGGATCACTTTCTTTGCGAAGAGGTTGATAGACCGCTTCACTTAAGAAAGGAATGAACGGAGCTGCCACTTTAGATAGCGTTAAAAGCACAGTATAGAGCGTCTCAAAGGCTTCTTCTCTATCTTGAGATTCGATTTCTGACCAGAATCTGCCTCGGCTTCTACGGATGTACCAGTTAGTCAGTTGTTGAACAAAGTCAACAAGAGGAGATACAGCTTTGCTTAAATCATATGCATCCATCGACATCGTGACATCTTGGATGAGCTTTTGCAAAAGAGACAAGATCCATCTATCGATGTCGGCTTCTGGGACTCTACGAAGCGTAGTCGGCTTCCAGTTATAGATCTCTGCATAGGTAGAGAAGAATATATAACTGTTCCAAAAAGGAATTAATGCTTGTCTTAAGACAAGCTCTACACCTTTTTCAGAGAACCTCAAGTCTTCTCCCTGCACAGCAGGGCTATGCAATAGATAAAGACGCACAGCGTCAGCACCATATTGGTTAAATACGGCATCTGGCTCTGGATAGTTTTTGAGCCGCTTGGACATTTTGTTTCCATCTTCTGCAAGAAGGATCCCATTCACGATGACGTTTTTAAAAGCAGGTTTATTAAATAAAGCAGCTCCAAGAACCGTCAACGTATAAAACCAGCCTCTTGTTTGATCAAGACCTTCTGCAATGAAGTCAGCAGGAAAGGCTTCCATCGTCTGCTTTTCATTTTCAAACGGATAGTGGTTTTGCGCATAAGGCATCGATCCTGATTCAAACCAGCAATCGAATACTTCAGGAATACGACGGAAGATTTCTCCTCCCTCTTCAAAACTTAAATCATCGATGAAATGTCTATGGATGTCCGTGATTTTTTGACCTGTCTTCTTTTCAAGCTCTGCAATTGAAGAGATAACCTTCAATTCCCCTTTTACATTGCGCCAAAGAGGAATAGGAGTTCCCCAGTATCTGTTGCGAGACACAGCCCAGTCTCTTGCATTTTCAAGCCATTTTCCGAATCTTCCATGTTGGATATGTCCTGGGACCCAATGGATCTCTTCATTGGCCTTAAGCATTTTGTCTTTGACCTTTTCAACAGAGATGAACCAAGTTCTTACAGCTTTATAAATAAGAGGAGTGTCGGATCTCCAGCAGAAAGGATATCTATGGCGGATCTGTCCATGATGAAATACTTTCTCTTCTTTTTTGAGCCTTTTGATGATCTCTTTATCCGCGTCTTTTACATAAACACCTTTTAGATCAGGGACTTCTTCAGTAAAGCGCCCATTAGCATCGATCGGACAAACAATCTCAATTCCTTCTCTTGTGCAGGCATAAAAGTCGACTTCTCCAAAAGCTGGAGCTGCGTGTACAAAGCCTGTCCCCTCTTCGCTCGAAACACCTTCATCTAAAATGATGCGAAAAGCAGACTTCTGTGCATGATCTGCGAAGTAAGGCAGGATTGGCTCATATTTGAGACCTGCCAAGTCTGCTCCAGAAAACTTCTCTACAATTTCAAAAAGATCTTCTGATTTAAAAAAGCGTGGGATACAGCTTTCAGCAAGTATATATAAGGAGCCGCTTTCTTTTTCTTTGACCTTGGCATACGTGATGTCTTTTTTTGCTAAAATAGCAAGATTTGAAGGCAGGGTCCAAGGAGTTGTCGTCCACACCAAAAGCCTGACGCTTGGATCTTCTTTGAGCTTAAAAGTCACGGTAAGGGATGGATCATCCACTTCCTTATAGTTCAAGTTAGCTTCGAAGTTAGAAAGAGGAGTTCCGAGCTGCGCAGAAAAAGGCATTACCTTAAAGCCTTCATAAACAAGGCCTTTTTCATAGAGCTGACCAAAAACCCACCAAACGGATTCCATGAAAGAAACGTCCATTGTATGGTAAGTCCCCTCAAAAGAAACCCAGCGACCCATCCGGTCCACCGTTCTTTGCCACTCTTTAGTGTATCTGAGAACGATCGATCTGCACTCTTCGTTGAACTCAGGAACTCCAAATTCTTCAATAGCCGCAGCTCCTGAAAGCTCCTTAGCCTTTTCGATCTCATTTTCCACAGGAAGACCATGGCAATCCCATCCAAAACGTCTAGGGACTCTAAAGCCCTTCATCGTCTTGTATCTAGGAACTACGTCTTTAATGGTCCCAGCTAAAATATGCCCGTAGTGGGGAAGGCCCGTCGCAAAAGGAGGTCCGTCGTAGAAGGAAAATAGGGGGGAATCTTTTCTAATGTCCAAAGACTTTTTGAAAATTTCGTTCGATTTCCAAAAATCTAATATTCTCCCTTCTCTACTAGGAAAGGACTCTTGTTGCTTATGCTCAAACATGTTAGCTCTCTTCATGGGAATTTTTTATAAAATTCTATCCTATAAAATCGTTTCTTTCCAGAATAAATCATCCATCAAATAAAGACCTTACAATTCCCCTACACAGATAAACCCTCTCCATGCTATAATGCAAGGCGGGGGTGTACTGGTTTCGACTTGGAAACAAAGTAATAGTGGCATGCAGAGGGCGTTGGATGGCCTCTTTAAAAATCCGACAAAACAATAATTGTCAAACATAACAATGTTGAACAAGAATTCGGTATTGCAGCTTAATTGTTGCCTTACTTAATGGCGGCCTAACAGCCGCTAGATTCCGATAGCCTAAAGCCTGACCAGGAGCGTTAGAACTATCGTCATCAACCCTGGTATGGCTCCTAGCGTTTCCTTTTCTTAAGCTAGAAAGCCAAGATCACTAAGAAAAGATCCAATCCCTAGAGGGGCGTCTTCCTTCAAGGTTGGTATTATTAGGAGACGATAAGCATGTAGTCATCATTATAGAGTTTGCTAAGGACGAGAGTTCGATTCTCTCCACCTCCAAAACACAAAGGTCGGGAAATTCCCCGGCCTTTTCTATAGAAGGAATTATCAAATGCTTGAACAGTTCTGTAAAATATGCGCTCCTCTGAAAGCTAAATTCTCTTTGAAAAGAGATCGTTCCCACAATGTAAAATCCTCTAATCAAGATTCCGGAAAATCAGCAGCTTCCATTAAAGGGTCCATTCAACAGGCAACAACTATAAACAATAATAATTATTACACTTCCGCCAAGACTCCCAATGAAAGCACTACACCGATGCAGATTGTTAAGGAAAAAGCTCTAGATACGACAACTTTACAATCGGAGTTACGTCTATCAATGCTGGGAGGCAATATCTTCATTCCGGACAATGTAAACGAACAAATTCTCACTGGCATAGCGCTAAATGTTCGAGTTTGGAATACTGGTGCGCCCAGCTTTGTGTCTAGCTGGTCATTAATGGTTATTCCACATGGAGAGATTCCAATTCTCGCTCAATTAATTCGCATGCCGGAATTACTCAGAGTCAATGGCATGCACAATAATGCTGTTATTCGAGCAATCGATGCTTTGGATTTAAAAGTGAATACTACTTCTGTTGGAACAACGCCAGTTGAAGGAACTCTTCTGTTTTATGTGAAGCTGTCGCAAAAAATCGTCCTTGATAACGACACGAGACTAGAACTCATCGCAACAGACATGTATGAAAAAGAAACTCGCAAAGTACAACGTATTGGAGACTGGTTACACCGTTGATTGTTTGACCTGTTCAAAATCGCGGATCCGACAGAGAGCCTCCACGATGAAAAACTATGAGGACCTGACAAAAGTCCACCAATAAGGTCTATCCATTGTAAAGCAATAAAAAACTCGGCATTATCTCTACCGTTCACCACTAAAAAGTTCTGAAATAGCATCTCCCCACCTTTAATCGATTGGATGCAACAAGCATCCACCCTCCATTTACACTATTACATTTTTTAAAATAAAAAATCTTTGTACTATACGTAGAGCATTCAACTGGATGATTACACAATAGGAGCTGGTCTGGCTTATGCATTTTAAATCATTTTTTTTCTCGATCCTCATCGCCTGTTCAAGCCTTTGCGCAGACGCCATTACCATGGCTACTTGGGTAGATTCTGCGTCTTCAAACCATCCTTACTATTCAATCTATAACGGCACGAGTTGGTCTATTCCCGCTACGATTACAACGGCCTCTGGAGGATCCTACGATGTCTCGAGCGCATGCAACCCAAAGACGGGCACAGTCGTCGCCACGTGGGTAGATGTAAATACACAAGATCCTTATTATGCTGTTTACATGAGCGGCTCGTGGTCTTCCGCACAGACAATCACTTCTAATCCCTCTTTGAATGGTTATTTGGATGTCAATGTGACATTTAATCCCGTCACAGATGAATTCATGGCTACTTGGGGTCTAAATTCAGACTCTACACCTTACTACTCCCTTTATAACGGTTCTACATGGAGCACCCCAGCTCCTATTGCGACTCCTGCAGACGTATTGGATGTCGTATTTGCTGCTGCCAACACATCGACTGGTGATGTTGTCGCCAGTTGGGTGACTCGCTCCGGAAACCATATCATGGTGGCCACTTACAGCGATGGCAGTTGGGGAGCGCCTGTTCAAATCGGTGACAGTTTGGCCGTAGGCATAGAGGATGCCTATGTTGTTTACGACCCCTCTAGGAATACGATGATGGTCACCTGGGCCGGCGCTCGGACTTCTTTCAGATTCCCCTACTACTCCATTTATAATGGAACAGATTGGAGCGCCCCGGCAACCATCGATACAGTCAGTGTATACGACGATGTCTTTACTTGCTTTGATCCCCAGTCGAACACCATTATAGCCACCTGGATTAACACTAGCTCTCCTCAGATTCCTTATTACTCCATTTTCGATGGAACTGAATGGAGTGTGCCGGCTTCGTTTGGAGGGGGCTCCGCGAATGTTTATTATGACGTATCTGTTGCCTATAATCCTACACTGCTAGCGACTATAGCCACATGGACAAACCGTACAGGTCCTAATGTCTTCCCCTCTTTTTCAATATACAATGAGACCAGTTGGCAGGCGGTGGAATCGATAACAACCGACATTGAGCCTTATGGATTGACGTACGTGACCTTCACTCCATTCTTTGCCACTATAAGCCCTCCAACCAGCCTCAGAGGCACACAAAAGAAGAATCGCTTCAGCCTGGTTTTTGAGTGCTACAATACGATCAAGTGGGCAAGCAGCCCAAGTTCTGGGGTCATGGGTTACAATATCTACAAAAATGGCCAACGAATTGCCTCTGTAGGAGTTGATACTCTCAGTTATGTGCAGCATAACCAACCATTCCGGCAAATGACTACCTATGCAGTGACTGCCTTTGATGCAAACAATAATGAAAGCGAGCCTATTTCAGTGACCCTTCCCTAAAGGACAGTTCTGAAATAGCATTTCTCCATCTCCAATCAAAATAAAAGCTTCACTTTTCGGAGTGGAGCCTTTTGTTTTTAGTGACTTTTAGATCAAAAATCTCGCCTGAAATTTTCAACACATAAAACAAGAGTAAAAACTATTTGTTTTTGTCTCTTTTCTGCTATATTCCTGTCGCACTTGTGACATCTATTAAATCAGGCTAAAAATGTCTTCATCTCAACAAATAATTGACCAAACGATAACCTGGATCCACAAAGTAGTGGTAGGCTGCAACTTTTGTCCTTTTGCGGCTAGGCCAATGCAACAACATCATGTTCATTACCAGGTTGAAGCCAGTACGGATGTAACTGTATGCATGGAGGCTTTTTTAAAAGAACTTGCCAGGTTAGATAAAGAACTCCCTATTGAAACCAGTTTTCTAATCTTTTCCAATGCTTTTGGACAATTTGATGATTATCTGGATGCTGTGTCTATTGCTGAGCATTTATTAAAAGAAAACGGATATGAAGGAGTTTATCAACTAGCAAGTTTTCATCCAAAGTACCGATTTGCTACTTCAGCAAAAAGTGATGCAGCTGATTATACCAACAGGTCCATTTATCCGATGCTGCATCTTTTAAGGGAGTCCAGCGTTGAAAAAGCAATAGCACACTATGAAAAACCGGAAAATATCCCGAAGCGCAATGTTGATTTTGCCAGAAAAAAAGGAGTGACCTTTATGAAATTGCTGAGAGATTCCTGCATTAATCCATAAGAGAGGCAACCATGAGCAACGCAGTTGAAAACCTTTTAAAAGCACAGAAATTCGCTATGAGTATTCGACCTAAAATAGGCGGCTTCCCCTATCTTGCCGAAGCGTTAAGAAAGGCAGGCGTAATTCGAAATATTTGGAACCTCCCTTCCTGCCAAAGTATTTACCTTACCCTTGATGGTTCCGTTGTAAGCCAAGGCTCGCCTTTAGTAAATGAAACTGTCGATGTCCCTAGTTTTGATCGCGAACCTCTCATAAAGGCCATCAAGGCCGATCAAGCTGGACTATCTTCTTTCCCAGAATTCTTAATGGCAGCATGGAAAGCAGGCGTTGTTAGTTATGTTGTCGATTTCGAAAAGCGTGTGGTCACCTACTACGGCGTCTTAGGGGAATCGTATGCCGAAGATTATCCGGCTGTTGAAATAAATCCTCTCCACCTCCAATAAAGGAGGACGAGAAGTAGCAAGAAATATCGAATTTTATAACCTCGACGCCATCATTGCTGTCGGATTTCGTGTCAATTCTACACGCGCTATCCAATTCAGACAGTGAGCCGTAAGCGTACTGCGAAACTTTGCCATTCGCGACTATGTACTCGACAAAGAACGTTTAAAACACGGCTCACTCTTCAACAAGGCAAAAATCGGGCAGATGCGATGATTCTTAATTTGGCCTTTTATAACGCAGAGAGTCATTTTTTTTAACTTGTTTCATGAAATCCGACATTTCTTCTCTAGTAGTAAAACCCATAATAACAGAGTCCTCTCTATCGATATTTTTAATACCTTGCAGGTGGTCATATTCATGCTGAAAAACCTTAGCCGCAAATCCTTCTAGAATTTTCTCTACTCTCTCTCCCTCTACATTCAGATACTGAACTTTGATTGTTTCGTAGCGAGGGGAAGAGATTCCTTAAACAATCAAAATTTCGCTCTATTTTAAACCAAATCTATACGCGAGCCCAATTCTAATGGCGTGGTTATAGAAATGATCCCCCTGATGGAATTTGTACTCGAGAGTAAACTCTGTATTGCAAAAGAGAATATAGGCGCTCCGATTTTTGTTGAAAAGTTATAAAAAAAACAAGAGAGTAATCTTTTCTTATGAGACAAGGATTTGGTTATGAAAAAATGGTTTAGTTTGCTTGCTTTGACACTGCTTTCTAATGCTCTTGTTGCAGAAGTCCTCTTAGTGGCTGACTATGTCTCAAGCGAAGTCACGGCCTACGAACTTTCAACAGGAGAGCAACTAGGACTCCCCTTTCCAATTACTGAAGATCTGATCAATCCTCTGGGGCTTGCTACAAATCCAGATAAAACCGTTCTTTATGTAGCCGATCAATCAGGGGGAACAATCAATACCTATGATTTATCAACAGGGGAAAAGCTGAGCACTCTTTTATCCGGTCTTCCTAATCCAAGTGGAATAACTTTGAACTTAGATGGAACTATCCTTTACGTAGCCAACTACGGTGGCGTAGCCAATGCTTACGATGCGGCAACAGGAGCCCCTATTCAATCCTACTCAACAGGCATCTCTGGCTGTTCAGATGTAGCTTTAAGTCCCGATGGAACTATACTCTATGTTTCTAACTTCAACGGTCAGAATGTCACTGTTTACAATGCAACAACAGGATCTTCCTTGGGTTTTTCTCCTATAACAACGGGAATCGGGGCAGCGTCAGCAGTAGCTCTGAGTTTTGACGGAAACACCCTCTATGTATGCAGCCAATCAACTAGCGCAATCAATACCTACAACGCGTTGACAGGCACAATAATTGATAACCCTTTCCTAGACTCGGGAAGTGGTTTAGCCTCCCCTTATGGGATGAGGCTCAGCGAAAACGGTACAGTCCTCTATGTAGGAAATACCGGAGATAATTCAGTTTTAGCCTTCGATAGCTCAAGCGGCGAACTAATAGGTTCCCCCTTCCCAATTACAGAAGATATTATGTTCCCCGGAACTTTTGCCTTTGCTATTTCTGCCGTTGCGTCTCCCTCAAATTTATCTGGTCACCAAAAGAAAAACCGTTTTGCTCTCCAATATGAGCTATTTAATCAACTATCTTGGAGCGCAAGCTCATCAGAGATTGTTGGTTACTATGTCTATCGAAATGGCAGCAAAATTGCGACTCTAAACGCCTCCACCTTGACCTACACAGATCATAATCGAAAAAAAGGAGGATCAACAACATACTCTGTTACAGCCTTCGATCAAGTAGGCACTGAAAGCCCAGCTATAAGTTGCGTTATTAAATAGCTCTATTTTAAACCAAATCTATAAGCGAGCCCAATTCCGATGGCGTGATTATAGAAATGATCCCCCTGATGAAATTTGTACTCGAGGGTAAACTCTGTATTGCAAAAGAGAGTATAGGCAGCTCCGAGCATTCCTTGCCAAGAAAAAACGTGCCATTTTTGGTTAAAATCAACACGAGAATTTGAAGCGCTCATTTGCTCAAAATCATAACCTGCGCCAAGACCAATAAGGGGTCTAAAATTCCAGCAACCGTATCCCCATGAAGCTAAAGGAACATACCATAACATGTTGGCCATATATGAGGAGGTTTGGAAATGCCCACTTTCAGAATCGCCTTGACTCACAAAAGCGATTTTATCTATCGCATTTCTTCTAAACGCATATTCAGCTTCCCAATGCAAGCCGTAATGCCAACAATAACCAAGCGAGCCGGCAAAAATATACCCTACGTCGTATGTAGCATGGTTCCCTGCGATTGTAGTGCTTTGAAGGAAATTAGCGCCGCCATAAATGTTAGCATAGACATTCTTCATATCCACACAGCAGTTGTCTTTAGCTGACTCTTTCTGCGTTTGAGCATGAGCTGCTGATACAAACAAAAGAGAAGCAAACAGTGGAAGAAAATTCTTTTTCATATTGAGGCTCTCTATGTTTAATCGTTTTTTAAGGTTTGTTTCAGAATTTCACTAGCGCGAAGTCCAATCATCATAGCAGCTGCTGCCGTATTGATATCTGGCATCACGGGACAGATAGAGTTGTCCGCTACATAAACGTTCTTTGTACCATAAACAAGTGTATTGCCATCTACAACACCGCCAGCACTTAAGGGCGCCATTTTACAATGCGATGTAAAGTGGTGCACATCTAGTGAAAGATTGGTGTTATTTTTCACGTATTGCTCAACTACACTATCATCATAACCCGACAAAACGACTGTATTGATAGGATCTCCTGTAACGGGCTGATAGAAAGGAGGATCAATGGTAGATAGTTGAGTGAGTAGATTTTGAATATAGACCGTGACAGCAGCTTTCATGTTGTCTAGATCTGTAGAATTCTCATAAAAACCATCCGTTGCTGCTGCTATCTGAAACGAATTGTCACTTTGGATCGCAACACTACCGACACTTACAGGGTTCAATAGTTCAAATCCAACGCTTACTATTGGGGTTGATACTATTGCATTAGCCGGTATGTATTCAAATAGCATCTGTAGCATGCGCGGGTCGCTTGCACTGCCACCCACCGCCGGTAAGTAGACGTTATGAATAGTAAATGCATAAGGCGCGCCTGAAGGCACCCCATTTGCTAAAGGATTTGCTAATAGCGAAATGTATATGAGCGGGTGGTTTTGAAGATTTTTTCCTACGTTCTCATTGATAAAAACGGGCTTGATGCCTGCATTACTTAAGACTGCCGATGGACCAATACCTGAAAGTTGTAGCAACTTGCTACTATTGATGCCGCCTGCTAAGACTACAGCTTTCTTAGCTTTTGCTTCGAGAAGTTTACCATCTTGCATGTATTGAACCTTTTTAGCGGTTCCATTTTTATCAAAGATGATTTTCACAGCTACTGCATCAAAGAGAACAAACAGTTTGTGGCCGTTCACTCCTTGACCTCCAGAGGTCATAACCGAGCTGTCTAAATAGGCTGTCGCACTACTCACTCTCTCAGTACCTGTAGAATTAATAAACCACTGAGCTCTAAGGTCTATACAATTTTCCACTGCGGGATCATTATAGTCCTGTGTCAAAGGAATCCCAGAGAATGCCATTAAAGAGGCTGGCAATAGCACAGTCGAAGTTATCTCTGATATCGAGGGTGTTTGTAGCACATTGACAGCTCCACCCGTTCCTCGAGCCCCTGGCGTGACTGTCAGTCCCTGGTAGTTTTCAAGAGTGTTAAAAGTTGCTAGAATATTTTCCAGGCTCCAATTGCTGCTGCCAGAAATCCCTTCCCACTGTGAGTACACGGCATCTGAGCCACGGCCATAGTATAGTCCATTGATCGATGAGCCGCCGCCGAGTCCCATGCCTGTTGTCCAATCACTTGTTCGTCCGTTAAGTCCTGCCATTGGCAAGGTCTGATTCCATCCTGGCCAAAAATACTGAGCCTTTCCTGTGCCGGCGAGTAAAAAAGCTGGAAGACCTACAGCTTGTATTGCTGAATCACCTGTTATATTTGCGCCTGCCTCTAAACCTAATACTGAAAACTTGCCATTCTCTGATAGTTGATTCATCAGTACACAACCAGCAGCTCCTCCACCGATTACTATGATATCTGCCTCTAAACTTTTTCCCGACATTTTGCATTTATAAGGAGACTGACCAAAAAGACTGACTGTAGCAGTTATTAAAGAGAGGGAAATAAGTTGAATTTTCATAGATCATACCTTCAAATCTAAAGTTATTTGCTGCGAAGGATCTGTCAAAAAAAACTTATTGTCAAATTTTTTTAACACTCAAAAGTTTTGACAAATTTTCAAAACAAGTCCTAGGATGGATTCTATGATCACTCGAAAAACTTTTCTTCTATGGACGTTCCTATTGCTTGCACTTAGCTCGCTTGATGCATCACCTCTTGCAGAAGAGTTTAAGCAAACAGGTTATGTAGAAATTTGCGATGAAGAGCGTGGGACACCGGCATTTGAGTCTCTTTATACGCTCTTTGATGAGATGATCGAATTCGTTCAAACAAATCCCGTTTGGGCGCAAAAATTATACATGGTAAAAGAGCGTTTCATTCGCTCAAAAGATAGAAATTACTACTCCACTGATTTTTTTGGTCTTTATGATGAGTCCAAAAGAAAAGGAAGAGGTCAAATCTCTTTCTATTATTCGATCCATTTTCATGAATTTATTTGCTCTCGCTATCCAGAATTCAATAAAGTTCCCAAGATCATCCACTTTTTAGAAGCGTGCCTTGAGATCCAAAAATCCTACGGAGATGTATTTGAAAAAGCTGCAGCTGAGCTTGGATTAGAAACGATTTTCTCCTCAAGCTACGGTCGTCCCCCTATTCTTTTCAAAGTAGTCAAATACTTCCCCTCTTACGCCGTTTCAAGACCTCATTACGATGGCACTGCATTTTCCCTTTTTCTCGACAGTACAGACAACGAGTCGCTTCTGCTTTCTCCTTATAAATCCTCGTTCACAGAGGGTGATTTTGCTTCTCCCTTAAGACAATTTTCTAGAGATCAAAATCAAAACTCTATGCTACTCATTCCCGGAACGCTTCTAACAGAATTTTCCATCTATCCAACTCCTCATATCGTTACACAAAGTGGAAAAGTCAGGTATGCAAGCATCGCATTTGCTATGAGACCAAACTACACCTCTCAAAGAACCGAACACTCCCCTCTTCCAAGTTTTAAACATTGAATAATTTTTTATCACATCTTACAGTGATAAAAAATAATCACAGGATTTCTCATGTTCAAAAATTGGATTTTTTTACTCTCTTCAAATTCTGTATTCGCCTTAACAACACTCACTGTAACCTCACCTTCCGACAATAGTCCCGGCACCTTCGGAGATGTGGGAGACCTAAGATATTGCTTGAACACGATGAATACACAATTAAATACAACAATAGATGACTATGCCATTGTTTTTGATTCTCCGATGACAATTCAGCTTAATGGGATTCTGCCTATTATTAACAACTCCGCAAATCCTGTGTCTATCACAATTGGAAATCCCGGCTCTATTCCCACTGTTACAATTGACGGTAACAGTAACGCTTACAGCGGATTTTTTATCCCTATGGGAAATGTGACAATCCAAAACATGAACTTTCAAAATCTGACGGCTGCAGGAGGAAATGGCGGTGATGGAATTTCAGGCGGAGGAGGAGGAATGGGCGCTGGAGGCGCTATTTATATACCTCAAACCTTTTCAAATGGTTCGTACCCTTCAGTCACTTTGATGAATGTATCAATCGATAACTGCTCTGCTATTGGAGGAAATGGGGGAAGTTATTTAGGCGGCTCTGCTACTGGTGATGAAGGCGGCGGTGGTGGTGGTGGTTTTAGCGGGAATGGTGGTTCCATTACAACCATCGGAAGCACCGGAGGTGGTGGCGGTGGCGGCTTTGGAGGGAATGGCGGAGATGCCACTGTTAACTCCAGCGACCCCGTCTCTGGAGGAGGAGGCGGTGGTGGTGGTGGAATTGGATCGCGTGCTACTTTAGGAACTCTTGAGAATTTGGGAAATGGAGGACCGGATACTAACGTTGGTACCAGTGGAAATGGTTATGGTATTTCAATTGCCGGTGGCAGTGGAGGTGGAAGCCACATTGGTGGAAACAACTTAGGAGGAGGCGGTGGTGGTGGTTCTACTATGGTATTCGGACCTTTTGGAGGCGGTGGTGGTGGCAGCGGATTGATTGGACTTGATACAGATGGGAAGCAACCTTTAGGTGCAACTCCACCGGGGGGTAGCGCCTCACCTTCCGGTGGTAATGCCGCAGACGGTGGAGGTGGCGGAGGAGGTGGTGTCGTATCATCAACATCTACAAACTTCATTGACGGACAAGCCGGAAGTGGAGGCTATGGCGGCGGCGGCGGCGGCGGCGCTGGTACCGGTGGCTATGATACAGCCTATACAGTAACAGGTGGATCAGGAGGAGTCGGAGGAGGAGGAGGAGGCGGCGGCGTTAACCAATCAGGTTCGACGCCCGCAGGCGGCGGAAGCTCCTCAGGTGGAGGTGGTGGTGGCGGTGGAGGCCCCTCAAGCGGCAGCAATGCTTCAGGAGGATCTGACATGGGAAATCTCGGAGGAGGATCTGGAGGGATCGGTACCGATACTTCAGTATCAGGCATTGGTGGGGGTGGAGGCGGCGGCGGAAGTGGAATCGGGGGGGCTATCTTCGTGGATAGCAATTTGAATCTCACCCTACAAGCATTTACAGGGATTCCAACCATCTTCAATGCATCAAGCAATACTGTACAAGCGGGAACCCATGGAACAGCAGGCACTGGTGGAGGTACAGATGGCACGGATGGATTAGCGCTCGGAAATTGTATTTTCTTACGCTCAGGTTCTTCTCTGACATTCCTAGCTAACGATACTGATGATCTTTTGACCCTCGGCGATGGAGTCTCATTTGTTGACGATACTTCCTTCGGTATTGGTGGGACATCCGTCTCTGTCAGAGGAAATGGAACTGTTATTTACAATGGAACAACCGATTATCAAGGGAGCATCACGATCAACAATGCAAATTTCAAAGTAAATGGCATTATCGATGAATCCTCTATTTCCGTCTGTAGAAACAGTAGCTTTAGCCCGCAAAGAGGAACACTCAGTGGGATTGGAACGTTGACAGGAAGTGTCTCTGCTAATTCAGGAACAATCTCTCCAGACACCGGAGGAACACTTACCCTTGGAAGCTTGACTCTACATTCAGCGAGCCCAGGCGCTCTTGGAAGCCTTGTCCATATCGAAATCGATGCCAGCGGCACATCTTTAGTTTCTGTTACTGGACCTGCATCGCTAGCAGGTATTTTGGAGATCGATCTCGATACAAATGCTAATCCTGGAACATATATCGTTCTCTCTTCATCTGGAGTTACAGGAACCTTTGACTCGGTCACATTTACAGGAACAACCCCGAATTATTCGCTTGCATATCTACCTGTCGGAACGCCTACATTCGTGCAATTTGATTTTTTAGGCTATTCCCCTTCTACTCCAAGTCTGTCTATTGAAGGTCTCAATGGTAATAATTTAAGAGTTGCTAACTATCTCAATCTTTTAGCGCCGGATGCTGATTCGCTCGGATTGACAGATCAGTTTACTCTTTTAAACAGTCTTTCTTCCAGCGAGTATCAAAAAGCCCTTAAATCCATTAGTCCTTCGAGAAACTCCATTCCCACATTTGCCGCACAAAACATTATGTTCATGTTTTCAGAATCTCTCGATTCTCATTTTAGCACAAAGCGCCTTGCAAGCAATAAAAGGGACAATCACCACACAAAAAAACTGTCTCTATTAGAAAGCAATGAATTGTTGGTAGATAACAGATCCCCTCATAACACAATGTATACTCCGCCTAAAGATACTCATTCTCAAATTTGGGGAGAATTTTTTGGAGCCTTTAGCAATCAAAACTCTCAAAATCAAACCCCTGGCTTTGATTTCAATAGCGGCGGTTTTTTTGTGGCCTACGATTACGGTAATACCGATCAAGGATGTATCGGTGCGCTTGCTGGATACTCTTATTCATCGATTCAAGAGAATCAGTCGATGGGAAATAGCCATATAAATACGGGCTATCTTAGCATCTATGGGACGAAATCTTTTTCTAATTTCTTCATCGACGCCGCTATTTGGGGCGACTATATGGGAGTTAATCAAAAGCGTAATATCTCTTTTCCAGGATTTAGTGAGACTGCAAAAAGCTCCTATAATGCAAAGCAAGTCGACCTTCATTTTGGTACAGGATACGATTTCAACATAAACACCGGAACCATCGAACCCTTTGGTTTACTAGACTGGGTCTATGAATGGGATCCGAGCTATTCAGAAAAAGGAGCCTCTCCCTACAATATGAAGATCTCTTCTAGAACTTCGTGGATGCTCCGATTCGAAACTGGTCTGAGTGGATATAATACTACGAATTACAATTGGGGAGTTTTTATTGTAAGAGGCAAGCTTAGCTACGTTTTCAAAAAGCCTAATGATGTAGGCCATCTTAACGCAACAATTGTAGGAGCTCCAGCATCCTTCACCGTCGAGGCCTTTACCTCCTCGCAGAGTCTTGTTTCTCCTGGCGTAGAACTTTTTTGGCAAACAAATTGGAACGGCTTCGGATCCATCAGCTATGATGGAGAATTTGGAAGTGGTTATAGTTCCAATCAGTTCTACGGGAAAATCGGGTATTCTTTTTAGGCTGAAATAGACTCTCTTAACTTTAAAAACGCCCTTGTATTTATTTGTTAAATTATTTATCCAAGGGAAAAAAAGGACTTACACATGAAACTTATCAAAGCAGGAATTGCAGCTAGCGTTTTTAATTTTTTGATCCCGAGCCTACTCAGCGCAGATATAGATCAGACTTCGCAATGCAAAGGAGTCGAGGAGCCTTATAGACTTACAGCAAGACATATAGAACCTAAAGGTATCGGTTATAACCAGGGCTATACAACTCTAGAGGGCTTTTTCTCTTTATACGAAGGATGTGACAATTGGATGCCCTTTTTAGATGTAAGGGGCCATGTTTTTAATAATGGCAAGCCCGCCATTAATGCAGGTCTTGGAATGCGCTATCTTGCAATCGACAGAATTTGGGGTATCAACACTTACTACGATTATCGCAACACAAAGCACCAACATTACAACCAAGCAGCCCTTGGCTTTGAGTCTTTAGGATCTTTATGGGACGTACGATTGAATGGCTATTTACCCGTAGGTAAAAAACAAAGCGCGAACTACGACCTTCAGTTCGATCGCTTTCAAGGTCACAAAGCAATTTTAAGACAAAAGTATGAGTATGCGCTTGCAGGCTTCAATGCTGAAGGGGGCGCTCATGTGGACCACTGGGAAAATTTTCCTCTCTATTTTGCAGCAGGGCCTTATTACCTTACAGGAAAAGGAGCTACAACCTGGGGAGGACAAGTAAGAGCTTCCGTTCGGATTTTTGACTATGTAAAAATCGAGGGCAATACTTCTTATGACCACCTTTTCAAATGGATTGGACAAGGGCAAGTGGGAGTAAGCTTTTCTTTCGGAAATAAAAAGAAATCTTTGAAACAAAAAAATAACGACTGCTCTACCTCTTTAGCCCTTACAAAAAGACGTTACCAACCAGTAGATCGCCTTGAAATCATCCCTGTAGATAAAAAACACAAAGATTCAGTTGCAAGCGATCCTGCCACGGGACTACCTTATCAATTTATCTTTGTAGACAACACAAGCGCCTCTCTTGGAACCTATGAAAGTCCCTATCATGCACTTGTAGATGCAGAAGCAAACTCTGCCCCCTATAACATCATCTATATTTTTCCAGGAGATGGAACAACAACAGGACTGGATCAGGGAATCACGCTCAAAGACTATCAAAAATTATGGGGAAGCAGCGCTAGCCAAACATTTGTAACATCATCCGGTTCAGTTACAATCCCAGCCCAATCTAGTGGGACATACAACGGCGTAGTCATCTCTCCTATGATCACAAATGCATCGAGAGCTGTTGTGACTGCAGCAAATGGCAATGAAATTTCTGGACTCTTCCTTGCAAACCAAGGATCAAACGATTGTATTACTGCTGCAAATAGCAATAATTTGACTCTTCTAAATTCCACTTTAGCAGCAGCCAATGCTGCTGGCTATATAGGAGTCAATGCTAACGGTTTGTCCGGAACTTTAGAAGTGTCTGGATGCACTATAAACCAAGCAACGAATGGAATATTGATCCAAAATTCTTCTGAAAGCCTTACATCAAATATCTCAAGTACAAACTTCAGTTCTTCAGGTGGTGATAATGCGGCCATACAGTGGATTCTCACAAGTACAGCTGAAGGCAACCTTAATGTAAGTAGTTGCACCGCCACAACTCGCAATAATGCCGTTGAAGTCGACCTAAGTGGCACAAGTTCGATTGTTACCTCTGTAACAAACAACAACTTTTCTACAAGCTCTTATGGTGTTTACATCAATAGTACAAGTGGAGAAACCTCTATTGATGTAAACGTACAAAACAATGAGATGCTCACTTACTACCAATCCGTATGGGTAGTACAAACTGGCAGCGCAATGGTAAACCTCACTGGGAATGATCTTTTTACAACGAGTGAGCCTACATTTCAAATTGATTCAAACACGGGAAGCACAACCGCAACACTTACCATTGCGAATAACACTTTTGTCACTGACGACAATGACAATGTCTACTTCAATCACTCCGATGGAGATCTAACAGCCACTATTACGGGTAACAAATTCAAGGGAATGGATTATAATAATGGTATACATTCTAACGTAGTATCTGATGCAAATACTCATACTCTCTTCATTAGCAAGAATACAATTGGATCTGGAAATAATGGAGTCCGAATAGACCAAAATGTGGGCAGTGTCGATGTAACTGTCAATAACAACTCCTTTTCTGGGCTATATGATAGCGCTGGCATCTATTGGAACATGCAAGATACCCCTGTCAGCTCTTCTTTGACTATGAACGGTAATGTGGTCAATTCCTACTACGGGCTTTATGTTTATCAATCCTCAACCTGCGATCTAGTTATGGCATTGAATAATAACACTATCGATGCCACAAGTGTAGGAGTGGATTTCCGTATTGTTAACGAATCGTCAAACACTCTTTCGATGTCAGGCAACACCATCGCTGGATTTGCACCTATCGAACTTGAGCATAACATAGGATCGATCAATGCAACACTCAGCGGCAATACTCTAACAGCCGCTGGCAATCAGGCCCTTTACTACAACGTAAATTCATTCGGCTCAATCACAGAAGGCGTTCTCAATGCCGATGGCAACACGATTACAACAGGAGGTCTTGGTGGTTCTAGCGGTAGCGCAGTCTATTTATTCTTACATGCAACAGGACCTATCACTACAAACTTCACTAATAACACCTTAAATGGCGATGCACATGCCTTGACATTAGACCTAGGTGGAGCCACACACACGATGGATCTATCTAACAATGTTATTCCTCTCGGCGGCGGCTTTAGCCTGACTGCAAACAGCGGATCTGGTTATTGGGTAGTCAACGATAACGAGTTCACAGCTCTTAACTCTACTCCAGTAGCTGCTACCTCTGCTGGTGGAAACATCTGTATGCAATTAAATAACAATACGGCTTATCCAACATCTAATGCCTATACCTTAACCGGCTCAAGCGGAACGTTTACTATTAACACCCCTGAGGGCAATATTGGCGAGATCATTCAATCTGGAACTACTCCGGGATCTTGTCCTTAAATAAGTCTGCCGGGCTGCAAAGCCCGGCTTTTTTGTTTTAATTAAAAAGCTGTCGATGATTGTGCCATTTTGAGCTGCTAAAATAGCTGCACCTCTTTGCTACTTCAGTTCTTTTCTAAGAAAGACTGCATCGAAAGATTCCCATCTTATTCTATCCAAATCTCGACCTTTTCTTTTATGAAGAACTTCGATACGATCTTTACTTTATATACAAGGTCCCTATGCTCACATTCATTTGGCTCTCATTCATCAGCCCTCTAGAGTCCAACCAGATTTTAGATGTCCTGTTATCTGCTTTTTTGCCTCAAGGCCGCGAAAGTAGCGAAAACCTTTCTAAGTACTTTGATGAAAAAATTTCTCCCCGTCTTGAAAAAGATCACCTTATCCACTCTGTTTTTGATCAAGACAAAATGGTCGGCTTTGTCATTTTTGAAAAGTGGGAAAGAAAAAGTTATTACCTTGCTGAAATGGCTGTTTTACCCGAGTACCAAGGAGAAGGAATTGGAAAACAGCTTGTGTTTTCCATCTTCGATAAAGACCCCTCTGCTGAGAAAATTCTTCTTCTTACTGAAAAGGCCAATCCATGGGCCCAATCTTTTTATGAAAAAATTGGTTTCAAGCGCTGTTCTTTTGAGCACCCCAACTATCCAATAGGATTTATGGGGTATGAGTTTTGCCCAAAAACATCAGCGGTTTAAATACTGCTCTAGTCCTTCATTTTGTAAAATACCTTCAGCTTCTTCACATGAAACAAAAGCATTACTTCGCAAAGCTTCCAAAATACGAATGACAGAAAGGGCAACTTCTGCATTCTGCCCTGTTTTCTGCACTCTTGCGCCATATTCAATCGCATCAAAAAGAACGGCATTAGCCTCTGAATATGTAATCCTATCCTCAATAGAGAGTTTGTCATTCACATGGCTCAAAATCAGATAAGTTGCTCTTCCAATGAGTTTAAGATTTCCTGGATTGACACTTGTCATCGTATTACCAACAACCTTCCCAAGTTTTGCCATCACTCCTGTTGAGTGAGCGTTGAGTAGCATTTTGAGCCCAACATGCCTACGGATCTTGAGCGGATCCTGAGAGTCATCTAAAGGCAGCTGCAAAATAAGCGCAGTTGGAGCAATGGAGTGGATTGTCTGAACCGCAGGATATTCAGTTTTTGATGACACTAAAATAACAGCTACCTTTTCAAAGGTTTTTAAAAAGCTTTGAAAAGATGAAGAGTCACTTTCTAGTTCCTCTATTTCATCTGGGAAAAGAACCATAACACCCAAATCATTTTCTTTAGGACCATGAGTAGCTACATTTTCGGGAGAATAAGAAAAATCATAGAGCCATTGCTGCTCACTACCCGCATTTTTTAAACTTCTAAGCGCTGCAGCCTTTAAATAAGGATCTTCTATGTCCTCTGAAAAAGGCTTTTCATAAAGCTCTTTATCAAGACCATAAAAAGGACGTCCTAAAAAATTTCCCCAAGCTTCTACTCTATCTGCTGCCGGCGTCCAAACTTGGATCCATGATTTCCTTGGAAACGCATCATAGGTATCTAAAGGAAAAAGCCTAAAAGTTGGAGCGCGCTCTGTGGAATCAATGAATACAGTAATAAGAGCATCTTTTGCAAAATACGTAGAAAATGCTTTATCTGCGTATGTACCAGATTCTAAATCTGTCAATTGGCTGATAGACGCTTTTTCCTCACAAACAGCTTTTTGTAGGGGTAAAAAGCTTAGGAGCCTTTCTTTCATTGTAATCGCATAAAATCCTAAGTTTTCCAGTTCCTCTTTTGAAAGATAGGGGGTAAGCAGCTCGTATATGGCCTGCTCAAGGATAATGCCCATCACAAACGTTTCACTTGTTGTTGCTTGCATTCTTGTCGAGCCTGTGATGGATTGGGGGCCTGTTGCTAGACAGATTTTCGTAATGCCCTCATTTTCTAAAACACTGCGGCTTCTTTCAAAAGGAAGAAGCTTCTCGTCTGGATTGTTATAGATAAAATAAAGATGCTTTCTCGTATCCGTGGCTTCATCACTCTGATTTAAAGCAGCTAATATGGTTCCAATCACAGAGGAGGTTTCTCCTCCTTCAGTGATTGCAAAAACCACATCGCTTGGTTGAATGTTGTGATCTTCAAGTTGGAGCTTTCCAATCAACTGCAAATCTTCAAATCCTTCTAAAGAACTGATGAGAGCGCGATCTGCCCCTGTCATTTCACCAATCAAACGGTTTTCGATATTTGGGAAATGGTCTTTGATTTGCTGCCACTGAGGACGCGCGCTCATTTTTTTCCAAAAAGGGCGCCAAAAAGAACTCTCCATTTGTTTGGCAAGTCTGCCGGTTGCTCCGCAACCATAGATATAGATCTTATTATTTTCTAAGATTGCATTTTTGACAGAAGTGGCAGCTTTATCAAGAAGCTCCGTGTTTTCAGATAGCTCGAGAATTTTTTGAGAGATATCCTCATCAACACTTAAGAGCGCTTCAATTCCTGCTAGGGTGTTGGTTTGAATCTTATGGCTTAAATCCCACGTTTTAGGATGTCTTTGCTCTGTGATGAGATCGTGGAGCTGAAACTGTTTTTTATTTGTTACAAAATCTTGAGACTGCTTTGAAGGATCGATCTTGAGAAGATCGAGAATAGAATCAGCATACGATAAAACAGGCATCCATAAGGCTAGGGCAAAATATAATTTTTTCACAATCATTCCTCGTTAGCTGTTTGCAACATCTAATACAAAACGGTATTTGACATCCTTTTTGATCAATCGATCAAAGGCCTCATTTACCTTCTCCATCGGGAGCAACTCGACACGGGCTAGGACATGATGCTTAGCGCAAAAGTCGAGCATCTCCTGAGTTTCTTTGATGCTTCCGATCAAAGACCCTGCAAGACTTCTTCTTTTATTGATTAGAGAATCGGCGCTAAGAGCCCCATGAGGCGTTGGCGGAAGTCCCACAAGACACATGCTGCCATCCCTCTTTAAAAGGCGTAGGTATTTATTCAGATCAAGAGAGGCAGCTGCCGTATTGAGAATAAAATCTAAGCTGCCAAGATAAGAACTCATACGTGCGGCATCTGTCGAACAAATGACTTCATTAGCACCTAATTCTTTCCCCTCCTCTACTTTATTAGAAGATGTCGTAAAGAGTGTAACATGAGCTCCCATTGCAGCTGCTAACATAATTCCCATATGCCCTAGACCTCCGAGTCCTATCACTCCAACACGCGATCCGGGCCCTACCTTCCAGTTCTTCAAAGGAGAATACGTCGTAATACCCGCACATAAAAGCGGTGCAACACTTGGTAGTTCCGACTCTTTAAACTCTTTAGGAATCTTCAATGCTACGCTCTCGTCGACAACAATCTGTTTGGAAAATCCTCCGTAATTGACGCTTCCATCTTTTGGATCCTTGCTATTAAAAACAAGTGTGAATCCCTTATCGCAATACTGCTCTAAGTTGTCCTTGCAATTGTCACAAGACCTACAGCTCCCAATGATGCATCCAATCCCAATAAGGTCTCCCTCTCGAAATAAAGAAACCTTGCTTCCAATTTTTCGAACGCGACCTACAATTTCATGTCCGGGGACGACCGGATATATGGTGTTTTTCCACTCATTTTTTATAACATGTAAATCGCTATGGCAAATTCCGCAAAATAAGACATCAATCAAGATATCTGTTTCTCTTAGATCTCTTCTTTCAAACGAAAACTGTTCAAGAGGATCTGTTGGTGACTTAGCCGCATAACCTAATGTTTGATCCATATCCTACTTCCTTTGGTAAATTCTACATTAAAGATCCGATAAGCATTATGCAAGCCATAATCCCCATCCCGATATCTTCAGATAGCGTAACAGTCGAAAGAGGAACATTGAGCGCTGTTCCCATACAGGCGCAGCGAACGTCTAGACCTTGTCTTAAAGCTCTAATGACTCCAAGAGTTCCCACTGCCATGAGCAAGATAGTTATGAGATACGTTGCTACTGGGTAGGCAAACGAAAGATAAGCTAGACCTAAAGTAAGCTCAATGAATGGATAGAGATACCCATAGCCTGGAACTTTTTTTGCAACCAAATCATACATCTGAAAGCCTTCAGAAAAACCCTTAACGTTAAACAGTTTTAACAGGGCAAATTTACATAGAAAAAGGCCCATAAAAAAATGCATCCACGCAAATAGGCCTTTATGCAAACCATAAGTTAAAGCCATAGCTTCTAGGGCAACGATTAAAATCAGAGCAAATAAAGGCCAGTATCGTTTCATTTTATTCTCCTGCTACATACGAAATCTATAGAAAATGTTCAATTACTCCAATTTTAAAATGAAAAGGCCGGGTATTTGACCCGGCCTTTATCCAAAAAGAGGAACATTTTTTGCTTTAATATCTATCATTCTCATCTTGCATACAGGCTCTATAGCCCTCTTTATAGCCTAATTGATAACCGCTATTGTATCCGTCATCATAAGCTGCCTTAGAAGCCCTGTAACTTGCAGAACGTCCTTCATCAAATCCTTCATTATAGCCATCGTTATGAGCATCCTCAAAAACTCGAACAAGACACTCTGCTGGATGAAGAGCTATAGCAAATAAGACTTGCCCATTGTTGCTATTGACGAGGATATGCGTGCATTGCTTTAAGGAATCTTGGTTAGATGCATCGGCTTCATTGACTGAAAGATTCCCATATTTTGAGTAGACCTCAATTTCTGCTCCCACAAACCAATCTTTCGGAAGACATTCATAATTTTGAGGAACGATTTGAGCGTTATTCCACCACTCAGATAAAGACCTCCATCTTTTAACAAACGGAACAGCCTTCCATTGGGTCCCATCTGAAAGAAGAAAATACCCATAGGAATTTTTCAAGACGACCTTAGATGAAAGAGTCTCTGTTGCTTCCACCACGCTTGGATAAAAAACTACACTACTTAAAGCTGCAACGATACCAAAGATCAATTTTCGCATTCGAACTCTCCTCTATGAAGTTGTGCGGGAAATGTAGAGCACGTTTTAATTTTGTTCAAATTTTGATAAACAAAAGGCCAAGTCTAACGACTTGGCCACTTAACCTTTTATCTTGGTTGGAGAGTCACCTTAAAAACATACCTAGAGGCTGTGGAATCCCCTGGACAATTTGTATCTGTGAGAGAGCTTGCAATCCCCCCTACGACATACCCAAGAAAAACAGGAGAAGATCCTAGTTTATCTAAATTAATGACACCATTTGAATACATGGGTAGACTTTCATTAGGGATAAAAGCTGCGGAGGCTCCAAAGAAAAGAATACGAGGATCTGTTAAAGGATCTCCTGTGCATGGATCAAGTGTAAGACCTGAGCCTATGGTTGGAAATTTCGTATTCATTAAGTACTGACGATAGGTTCCTGTTTTATCGATCTCAATGGTTGTGATGTCATTGACAAAAGGAAGGTTGCAGCATTGAACAAAGTTCGTGCCTGTTGTGGGAATTGACGCTTGGCATTCTGAATCGCAGTCTCCAGCTCCAATACCAATAACAGCGCTGATCCCTCCAAAAAGCATAGTGTGCATGCTTCCACTTTTCTGAGAATAAAGTCCTAAAGTAGGACAAGAATAATTGTTCATCGCTTGAGAAAATGCGCTTGGATCTACCATTTTAGAGGATCCATCTGCGCTAATCTCAATAGGAGCTGTCCAAGCTCCAGGAGTACCCGCCTCTCCTCCTGGGGTAAACACTCCAGAAAGAGCCACAAAAGCTGGTTGATAGGAATTGTCTATTTTCTTGATGATTGGAACAACATTGAGATCCCTACGTCTATACACCGCTTGAGGAGCCGGTTGCGTATACGGCTGAATCGAAAGACTCTTTCCATTATCTATGATTTGACAAGGACCAACCTTCCGAGAGTAAGTACCATCAGATGTCTGCACGTATAGACCATCAAAATTCTGACCAAATAATAGTAAATAAGGCTTGTGAGGATTTGCTTGCGACATGACACCGCCAGTTACTTGAAGCAAGGGATGAAAGGCAAAACGCATACAGCCTCTAGCCGTTTTGCCTTTTGGATCTTTTACCCACTGAATCAACTGAGGAACATCGATTGCTGTAATGGCAGCTTTAGTCCCCATCACCCCCGTTGCCGTATCGATCCCATATCCTCCTACAAGGTAAAGAACTTTCTTATTCGCTGTCTGATCAGAGATAGGATTTGATACAGAGAGCAGATCGATTTGAGCCTGCGTTAAAAGAGACGTGGCATCATAGAGCGAACGTGAATAGGTAATTCCTGTTGAGGGATTCACTACATAAACAGTAGTGTTTTGTTGAGAGGGCGGGAAGGAGTTGTCTGAAGGATCTTCATTGTCTACATTGTGCAACCCATTTGTCCTTCCTGCAACAAAAAGCCACTCCCCTTTATACGTAGCAAAGGCAAACGAATGAATTCCACTTCCTAAAGAAAAATCCGCTTGCTCCACAGTGACGCTAAAGGGAAGAGAATCTTCTGATAAAGGCGCCGTAAAATAAGACGTTTGATTAGAACAAGGGGGACAATCCGCTTGCACTTGAATAGCAATAGCGGTAAGAGCCAATAATATTTTAAAAATCATAGCAACCTCT
This sequence comes from uncultured Chlamydiae bacterium, assembly GCA_903824495.1. Lineage (GTDB taxonomy): Bacteria > Chlamydiota > Chlamydiia > Chlamydiales > Rhabdochlamydiaceae > CAIJXB01. The sequence continues at coordinate 20,424 of CAIJXB010000024.1, read as the reverse complement.
GGTTAGGGTAAAATGCGGAAGGAAAAGAAAAATCTGCGATAAACACTTGAGAGGTCCCATCTCCTCTTTTAGAGGTCCACGTCATTTTTGTTCCATCCTTACTAAAGCTTGGAAGTCCATCAAAGGTAGGATCGTGGGTCACTCTATGTTCTTGATTCGTTTCTAAATTGAGAAGATAAATTTCATAGGCGCGATGCCCATGTTTAGAGGTAGTGTAGGCAATCACTTTTCCATTGGGATGCCAGTAAGGGGCCCAATTTACCGATTGGTTATCGGTAAGGCGCCGCTCATTTGAGCCATCAGCCCCAATGAGAAATAATTGAAGATAATCTTTCTTTTCTCGATCCACTCGAAAGACGATTTGATTTCCATCTGGAGAGAAGAAAGGACCTCCATGATAGCAATCTTGCTTATGGGTCAACTGACGAACATCAGATCCATCGGTTTTGCAGATGTATAAATTCATGCTCCCATCTTCGTTGCTCGCATACACAATCTCCGATCCATCGGGGGAATACCCACACTCTGCATGATAGGCGGGGCCCGATGTAATGCGTCTTAAGCAAGAACCATCCAGATTTGCCTCATAGATATTCATGTAGGGAGTGAGATCCCACGTATATTTATCGGAAGAGGGTTTTGGCGAGTTCTTTTCTTTAGGAGCTTCATGACTAGAGGCAAAGAGAATTTTAGTTCCATCTGGTTTATAAAAACCACAAGTGCAAGTTCCCTCCCCTGTACTCACACGGAGGAGCTTATTAGTGAGTAAATCCAGAGTATAGATCTGATAGTCTTTTCTCCCATGAAGTGTCGCTTGAAAAATGATCGAGTTACCATCAGGTGAAAAATAAGACTCTCCGGCTCTTTCAAAACCCATCGAAGAAAAGGTCACCTGCCGAATATTTTTAAGACACTCTTTTTCCTTTTCAAGATCAAAAACTTCTCCACCCAATACTGTGCTGATAAAAGCGCACGAGAAAAAAATCACCGATGCCCTAAAAAAAATACACATGTCCCCTCCTTACAAATTTTTTTGGCACCGGCATTTTGTACAAAAAATAAATATTGATCTATTATTTTTTCCTGCGATACAGTGCTGAAAAAATTTCAACCCACAAGGTAGTAGAACATGTTTAACCGATCTTCTATTTTTTCTCTTTTTCTATTCAGCGCTCTTAATTTATCTGCTGTTGATTGTTCCAATCCTTCTAATTCTGAAAACAAGGATTGCAAACCTTGCTCAGCTAAATTTCATGACTCTTGGTGTCCTGTTGAAATCGATCTTTCTTTAGCTGTGGATGATTTTCGGAGCTTGCCAGAAGGAAGCTGGGAAGGGAACATGGGAGCCTTCACTAGCGCGAATTTCAAAGCATACCTTCCACAAGATTTCGCAGTGCAGTTAGGTGGAAGCTATGGACTCTACGATTGGGGCGGCAGATCGTCTACTCCGTCTAAAAATTCCAGTTCTCTTCAACAGCAAGGGTTCATCACAGGCGCTGCTACAAGAGAAAATCCATGTGGATGGGGAGTCAATGCAGGAATTGCCTACGATTGGATGCTGAATAAAAATTTCGGTATGTTCGCTGTCAATCCCTACATCGATCAACTTCGAGGACAAGTTGGATATGTGTTCAATGGAAGCGATGAGCTCGGTGTGTGGGGAACATATGGTATTCGCACTTCTGATAAAGAATCAGAAGAGCTCCCTTTAAAATTTAGAGGGATCAGCCAAGCAAACCTTTTCTATTGCCACTACTTCAAAAATAATAGCTACGGCATGATCTGGGGAGGAACTCCCTACAGAAGAGGCCTTATGTATACTTCTGGAAGACCTGGAAGATACACGATTGGAACCCGCTTTAGCGCCCCATTAGCGCATTGCCTTAGCATTAACGGCCACGCAGCTTACATGGGAGGCAGAAGCACATCCACTAGCTCTAAATCGCAAAATTATGCAGCCAATGTTTGCTTTAGTCTCACCTATTCTTTTGGCTATCGCAAAGTGATGCAAACGCCTTATATGAGTCTTGCTGACAATAGCAACTTCCTCGTCGATACGAATCAAAACTTTTAGCATCTCTTAAAAGCCAGGCTTTTTAAGCCTGGCTTTTCTTTGTTTAGTACTTAGCGCGATCTGGCATTTTGTGAAATTCTTTCCACACTTCTACTGCTTCTGCTCTCATGAACTCTGTGCATTTTATATCGCGATCTGCAATCTCTTTTCTCATTTCTTCGTAATAGTTTACATCGGCAAAATCGCCATACTTTTTAGCGTCATCAACCGTTGCTGCGTAGTAGATCTCTTTAATATGGGCCCAGTAGGCTGCGCAAAGACACATCGGGCAGCAAAAAGCGCTCGTATATAACACGCATCCCTCAAGAAGAGGATTGCCTGTTTTTTTCCCCGCTTTGCGAATAGCGTCTACTTCCGCATGACATGTTGCATCAAAATCTCCCATAACACGGTTATACCCTTCTGCAATGATTTCACCATCTTTAACAATCACAGCTCCAAACACGCCTCCTGTTTTTTTCTCAATTCCTGCAAAACGGCTCAACTCAATGGCCCTTTTCATAAACTTTTCATGCGGATGTTGCATAGTCCTTTCTCCCTATTGATTTCTATTTTTCTATATAAAAAAGTGTAGCCTATAATGCGATTGATAATCTACAGTGACGTCATGATAAAAAATTTTACACTCCCGCTCATCGCGACACTTTTCTGCCAAGCACCGATCTGGGCTGCTGATGAGCCCACTGCTCCTGTCGCTCCTCCAGAAATCGGCCTTGGCGTCAGCACCAACCCCAGTACCGTAAGTATTGTACCTGGAACAGGCGAGCTCGGCAGACTCATTTTTAGAGTCGATGAAGATTCTGGAGTTCGACTCGGTGGCGTTTTAGTCACTGATGGAGATGCCATATTAACAGGTGGAGCTCACGGCGGAAAATTAAGCGGCAACAACTTACTCGTCGTCGGCCTTGATCTTGATTTTGAAAAACTCATCTGCTGGAAAGGCGCCTCTTTTGGGACAGCCTTTTTACAATTCAATGGTATGGATTCCAATACAAGAGCAGGTTCTGTGCAAGGGTTTGACTCCATGTCTGTGGTCCCCCCTTTCGACAACCGCTCAGAGCTCTATGAGATATGGATCCGTCAAGCCTTGTTTGATAAGAAACTAGTCATCCGGGTCGGAAAAACTGTCCCTACCTATGACTTTGATAACATGGTTCGTCCCGTTCCTGTCCAAGATGAAACTCTTGCAGTTCCTGGCGTCACAAGCCTTTTGTTCACTCCTGTCTTCATCAACCCTGTCAACATTGGGGTCATGCCGGGATATTATAACTCAGCTTATGGCATTACAGTCAATATCGCCCCTACTGATAATTTTTATGTTTCTTTAGGTGCCTACGATGGAAACTTGGCTCGAGGCTCTCAAACAGGAATTAGAATAGGTCCCCGTTTCAACGGATACTATTTCTATGCAGCTGAAACAGGCGTCAGCTGGCTCGCTGGAGAAGAGGAAAAACCGGGTAACGTTGCAATAGGTGCATGGCTACAAACAGGAAAACTATCCATTCCAGATGTTGTGACTGAAGATGGAACCGAAGGCGTCTATCTTTTTGGATCCCAAAGAGTCTGGTTTAAGCGGCCAAAAATTGATAGCAGCGGGATCAGTATCTTTTGGCAGCTCGGTTATAACCATTCAAAAACTCTACCCATGAATAAATTCGTAGGTGCAGGCTTTACAGCTTTTGCGCTCACACGTCCGAAAGATTCTTTCGGTTTTGGATTTGCACTCTCAAGCCTTAACCATAGAATTTTTACAAGAGAATCTGAGCTTATGTTCCAAGGGTATTACCAGGCACATCTGGTTCATACCACTTATCTCGAACCTGTAATTTCCTATATCCCAACACCTGGTGGAGGTAATCATCTCCCTCAAACAGTTGTTGCGACTCTTCAGATGATCACTTTATTTTAATTGCATACAAATACAGACCTTTGATAGACCAAACATATAATGGTTTCTATTAAAATTAAGGATTTTTATGAAAAAAAATGTCTTAGGTCTGTTCATTTGGTTTATCGTTACACTGTTTGTGGTGTATGCCTTTTTCCTAAACACAGCAGGCGCTGTTTTTGCTGATACAATTAAAACGTATCTGAATCTTTCTAATGTTGGCGCCGCATTTGCGGTAGGTTCTTTTGTTCTTGGTTTTGCTTGCATGCAAATACCAGCTGGTTATTTACTAGACCGCTACTCTATCCGGGTTGTTACAGCTGCTGGTGTTTTGATGCTAGCACTTGGGAATCTTGCCCTTACATTTGCTTCCAACCTACCTTTGTTTGCACTCTCAAACTTTGTTCAAGGACTAGGAGCTTCTTTTGCTTTTATTTCCGTTGGTAAGTTGATCGGTGAATGGTTTGCTCCAAAAATGTTCCCTATTTTGTTTGGACTAACACAAACACTTTCTTGCGTACTCACAGCTTTTATTCACTATTATCTAGTACAAGCGCTAGAAGTCGTTAGCTGGGAATCTATTTATACCTATTTTTCCCTATTTGGATTTGCCTTGTTTGCTCTAATCCTAATATTTGTAAGATCTCCATCTAAAGTAGCGACTGGAAAATCTCTTTCCTTTGGGAAAAGCATCTCTACAGTATTTAAAAATAAGCAAATTTGGATCTGCGCAATTGCTGGAGCTACTTCTTTTGGCGTGCTTGCTGCTTACGCAAGTTTTTGGTACATGTCTGTTCAAAAAACGTTCCAGGTGTCTACTTCTGATTCTTTAGTCATTAGTGGCATGATCTTTGCCGGTATCGGTATCGGAACGCCGTTTTTTGGATGGTTATCCAATCAACTCAGATCAAGAAAGCTTGCCGTACACATCGCTGTTGTTTTAGGAACGATCTTCTTGATCATGGGTCTATATCTTCCTCACTTCAACATCAATACCTATATTCCGATCAAGTTTGTGTCTTTTTGCATCGGCTTTTTCCTATCAGGATCGATGCTTTACTACACATGCATCAGTGAAACAGCTTCCAACAATACAAGAGCTGTGGCCCTGGGCTTGATTAACACTTGTGTTTTCATCTTCAATACTGTGCTTTTATTCATTCCTCAGTTTTTGACGACGACAACATCAACAAGCTACTTCACCTCTCTTTGGGTGCTTCCTGTATGCGTGCTGATCTCCATATTCCTTGCCTATTTTGTCAAAGAAACGTGCTCAGCTAAGAAGTAATAAGTAGATCTATTGAAAGTGAGAAAAAGCCAGATCGCTCGATCTGGCTTTTTTCTTTTGAACGCTTAGAGGTCGCTAGCGACTAATTTACTAAAAAATTGTGTGTAATTAGAGCGCTTAACAGACATTGGTTGATTGGGATTGGTCCGTATCATGAGAATACGGCCTAGTAGATTCCCCTCCTCTTCCAGCTCTAATTCCCGATGCGTATTTACAATAACCAAATAAAAGTCTAGCTGAGGAAAATACTTTCTTAGGGCTTCATAAAGAAGAAGCGCTGCTTCTTCGGTAATTTCAAGGTTGTCTTTGTGCCTATAGTAGACGTTAGGCTCTAAGGAATATTTATTGGCAAATCGAACAAAGAATACCCTTCCCTCATAATTTTTAAGCTGCCTAAACCTTGCTACCCTGTTTTGGTATTTCTCGACTAATTTATTCCTATTTTGAGCTAGATATTCAGGATCTCCCCTCCACTCCCCTTCGTGATGGAATTCCATATGATAGTAGGTGTGAAGAAGGACCATTGTGCTGTATTTGGCAGGGACAAGATATTCTTGATCTGTGAAATAGGAGAAATCACTTTCTAAGATTTTGATGAGCTTTGTGCCATCTGTGGTAAGCATCCAATCGAAGGGGAAGGCTGCTTTTCGAACCTCGCAAAGTCTTAGAACATCTGCGGCCTCACAAGAAGAGCCAAGGCCCACAAACAATACGTTTTCGCTAAGATCGCTAATGTTTAATTTTTCGGGGGATGTATCATCCCCATGAAGAGCCTTAAGTAAAAAAACAAAAAGTAAAAAGGGGCCTGCCCGCATTTACTTTTTCTTCTTTATAACATCTTCTCTAAGAGTATTAGAATCTAAGTTAATGCCTTCTCCCCAGGTGAGTTCATCTGTCCTAGGATCTACTCTCACTTGATTGAAAAATTCAACAGACTCCCAAGCTTCAAAAACACCTTTGCCAACCAAATCAACAAGATCTACTTCCCCTTCAAGCCCGTCATCAAAACAGAGCCAAACATGATATCTTGGTTTTGCTTCACAAGCCACTATTCTTACTCTTCTAGATTCCATACATGCCTCACTATTTAAGTTGGGACAGGTTCCTTATCTTTGGCAGAGTGCTGTGTCCTATACATAGCATCCCACATGAGCCGGAAATGCGCAGAAGTTGCTAAAAGCTCTTCTTTCGTGCCTTCTGCAATCTTTTCACCTTGTTCTAGGTAGATGATCTTGTCTGCATGCTCAATCGTTGAAAGACGGTGAGCAATCAGGATCTGAGTGACTTCCCCTTGCAAAGAGGAAATCGCTTCTTTGATGTAATTTTCGCTGATTGCATCAAGTGATGATGTAGCCTCATCCATCACCAAAATAGGAGAGCTGCGTACTAAAGCTCTTGCAATAGCAAGCCTTTGCTGCTGACCTCCTGAGAGGTTTTTGCCACTTTCTGCAATCATCGTATCGTATTTTTCTGGAAGACGTGAAATAAACTCTTCGGCATGCGCTCTTTTTGAAGCGAGCTCGATAGCTTCTTTAGAAAAGTCTTTTCCTACTGTGATGTTTTCAGCAACTGTATCGACAAATAAAAACGGTTTTTGTGCAACAAAAGAGATGAGATTTCTTAAGGATTTTTGCGTGTAGGATTGAAGATTTTTCCCATCGATGCGAATCTCTCCCTTCTCTACTTCATAGAGCCTTGGAAGAAGCTGAACGATGGTCGATTTACCAGATCCTGTTGGGCCGACAATCGCAAGCGTTTGCCCTTTTTTGAGCGTAAAGCTCACATCTTTTAAAACCCATTCCCCCTGATATCTGAACCACACCCTATCAAACTCTATGGAGTCTTCGAAGCTCTGTAAGTCAATAGCTCCTTCATGGTCTTCGATATGAGGTTTGAGATTGAGAACTTCAAACATACGCTCTGCAGCTACTACCCCTTTTTGAACGTTCGCATTTTCATCTGCAAACTTCTTCATTGGTTCGTAGAGCAAGTGTAAAAGCCCACAAAAAACAATGAGCTGAGATAGGGTCATGCCGAGTCCATAAAGGCCAAATAGAACAATGACTGCCAAACATACTGTTGTAACCCCATGCAAAATGGGTCTTGCCATAAGGCCGTACTTGGCTGTTTTGCTCTCTAAAAGAGCCATCCGGTCATTTTGCTCTTTGTATTTCTTTAAAGAAAACGCTTCCATAGCAAAAGTCTTAACCGTTTGAATCCCTGCTAAGAAATCAATCAAAAGGGCTGCGAATTTCTCTTGGTTGGATTGTAGCTGTCTAGAAACACGCTTCACTCTCTTTGTCAAAACAACAATCGGTAAAACGATGAGTGGAATCCCGAAGAAAATCACTAAAGAAAGCTTCCATGAGACATAAAAACACATGGACAGACACGTACAGACTACAAAGGGCGTTTGAAGGTAATTTGTAAGCCATGAGTTGATCGAAAGAGCGATCTGCCCCGCATCTCCTACAACGCGTGATGATAAACTTCCGATGTTGTATTGTTGATAAAAGCTCATTGGCAGGAGCTGAATGTGCTCAAAGTACTGCTGTCTTAGATCACGACTGATCCGGATTGCTAGAAGCTGAGTACTATACCGACTTCCAAAAAGCCAAACAGCTTTAAAAGCCGCAACTCCAAGAAGTAAGATGACAAGGGCTTTAATATCGCTTGTAAACTGGAATTTTTCTTTACATTGAATGAGGGCCCAATTCAAAGGGTTGGTCTCTTTTTGGGCTGCTAAATAGGCAGAAGCTGAATGTTGAGTGACGACGCCTGTCCCTTTCTCAGCAATCAAGTCCCACTTTTGCTGGACCTCTGCTAAAGAAACCCCTTCTACTTGCTCTTTAGAAAAAAGAGAGAAAAAGTCAGAGCCATTATTCGATAAAATCCCGAGGGCAAACATCTCTAATTGACTTGCTACAGTGAGAAAAATCAACGAAAAAAATGTAACAAAAAGCAAAAACAGATGTTTTTTAGTGCGCAGTAGTGCCGCTTGCAGAAGTAACCACATAGAAAAGCAAATCCTAAATCAAGAAAAATATCGTTATATTACACGATATCTTCCTTGTCTTCCACTGCAAATTTCCCAAGCTTTCTAAATTTCTCATAACGCTGTTCAATCAGAGAATCTAAAGGGATCTGTTTGAGAAGGTTCCACTGCTCTGCAATAAATCCTTTTACACCTTGATAGACAAACGAAGGATCTTGATGAGCTCCTCCAGGAGGTTCTGGAATCATCACGTCAACAATACCCATTTTTAAAAGATCTTCTACGTGGATTTTCAAAATGCCTGCAGCCATCTCATTTTTGCTTGTATCCTTAAAAAGGATAGAAGCGCACCCTTCAGGAGAAATAACAGAATAATAGGCATGCTCAAGCATTCCTATCACATCTCCTACTCCCATGCCTATAGCTCCACCTGAGCACCCTTCGCCGATCAAAAGAACGATGATAGGTGTTGGTAATCTCGCCATCTCCCAAAGGTTTTGAGCAATCGCCCACCCCTGACCTCTTTCTTCTGCAGAAAGCCCAGGATAAGCGCCCGGAGTATCAAGTAAGGACAAGACTGGAAGTTTAAATTTAGCAGCGAGCCTCATGCATCGCATCGCTTTTCTATACCCTTCTGGATGTGGCATACCGAAGTTGCGATGGATACGGCTTCCTGTGTCATTTCCTTTTTCTTGAGCGATGACCATGAACTTAACGCCACCGATCTTAGCAAATCCAGCTACGATTGCATGATCGTCAGCAAAAAGGCGATCGCCATAAATTTCAGTAAAGCTCTCGCAGATATTTTTGATGTAATCTAAAGATTTAGGACGAGAAGGATGGCGAGAAATCGCAACTCTATTCCAAGGAGTCAGCTCAGAGTAGACTTTTTCTTTTAGTTCTTCGAGCTTCCCTTCCAATTTGACTAACTCTTCTTCAGACCAGAGCGCGCTGGATTGATTTTGCCCTTTCAACTGAAGAATCAGTTTTTCATATTCTGCAATTTGTTTTTCATGAGCTAGCATATTGTTTTTTCCTTATCGTTAACGCGAAGGCGTGCCCACTTCCGTTCCAGGAAGTGCAATATCTTGAATTTTTTTTACGATATGAACGAAGGTCGGCTTCGTAACCACTATCGCATACAGTTCTTCCATGTCTTCTTGAAGCATGCGAATGCAACCGTCACTATCAAAGCGACCGATCACATCTCGATTCTCTACTAGTTGTCCTGTCTTTTGATCTACGACCCAAGGGGCTCCATGAATTCCATATCCCTTAGCAGATTCGAAAGATCCTCCGACTTCTTGATCAAACGGAATCCAACGCGTTCCAAACACGCGGATCATCTCTGTTTTTTGATCGTGAAAGAATCCTGTGACCCCTTCTTTATAAGAAGCTACTTTATCTCCTAAAGAATACGAACCAAGTGGAGTTAAAGTTCCAGAAGGTTTAGAAGGATCTACTCTTCCAAGACCTAAGGGGTAGGTTTTTAGAAGAACTCTTTCACCCGTTCCACGATCTAAGTAGTAAAAGGCAAGTTTGAGATGAGAGATATCGGCAACTAGGTGAAATTCAATATTCTTGTCTTTTTTAAAGACATTGAACTTGCTTCCTGGTCTAACGTTTTGTGAAAAATAATCAGGAGCGTTGTTTAGGCTCCGAGCGATAAAATGTTTAGAGGTCCCGTAATAAACAGCGTAGTCAGCAACCCAAGCAGGTCTTCCTTTGAGCCAAGGTACAGAGCTTGAATATGTGATCGTTTCCACAATCGGCAGCTTTGTAGAGCCTGTTGTAAAGAGTTGAGAAATCCGATCAATATTAGGAAGGTCGAGCTCTGGGACAGGCTTGTTAGAAACTGCAATCGCCTGTTTAGGTGCGGTAGGTGCAGAAACAGTAGGTTTGTTTTGGACAGGAGCTTCCACAGCAGGTGGCGCTTTGCTTTTCTTTTTAGAAAAAGCAAGAATCCCAATGCCTGAAAAAAGAACCAAAGCCCCAATAAGCATCACTTTTGGAATAGACACTCTTCTCCCCCACCTATTTACTCAATTAAACAATAATTCAATTAAATTTTATAAACGCGCATTTTCCTAGATAACTGACTCTAATTATCTACAATTCAGGATATATTTCAACTATAACAGTTGAAAACATGCGCATCTATTTTTTAATAGGAGAAAAAAAACAAAAACTAGGCTAAAAAAACTTTAATACTACTCTAGTTCGATTAGCTCTCGCATTCTTTTACCCGGTGTAAATTTGACAGCTTGGCGAGCTGGTATTACAATAGGCACTGAAGCATTTTTAGGATTACGCCCGATTTTTTGCTTCCTCTCAACAATTTCAAATACGCCAAAGTCCCTAAACTCTAGACGATCCCCTTTGGCAAGGTAATCGGTCATTGTATCTAAAAAAGCTTGTATTACATTCCTAACGTCGTTAGGATGCACACCTTTTTCTTGAGAAATTACTTGTATCAACTTCTTTTTTGTAATTGTTGCCATACATCAGCTCCTTGTTTGCTCATTAGCAACCGACCTCGTACTAAAAGCCAATTGTTGTATCACACTGATTTTCAAGCAAGTTGTTTTTACAAAAATCGTAAAAAAAATATTTTCATTTCTCTTTTCTAACCCTGTTTTACCCGCACTAAAACCTGCTTTTTCTTCCCCGCACCCAGTAGGAGGAATTTGCCTCCTATTAGATCAGCCTCTTCGATCACCCGGGCCGGATCCTCTACTTTCACATGATTGAGGTAGGCTCCCTGGTTTTGAATGAGCCTTGTGGCCTCCCCTTTGCTGCTTTGAAGCCCGCAAAGGACTGCAACTTCCGTGAATTTACGTGAAATGAGCTCTTTTTTATCATGTTCGCTATTAGGAAGGTCTAAGGCTATTTGCTCGATAAGCTCAACATTAAGAGCTCCTAAGCTTCCAGGACCGGCTCCTTCCGTCGCTTTTAGAGCTCTTTCCAGCGCTTCAGGGCCGTGAATACGGGCCGTGAGCTCTGCTGCCAGCCTTTTTTGAGCGGTGTTAGGAATATAGGAAGGGCTCTTCATTTGCATTTCCATAGAAGTAATCTCTTCCATTGGAATAAAGGTCAGTCTTTTCATCAAGGGAATTACGTCCTCATCAGGAACTCGAACGAGATACTGGTAAAATTGGTAGGCTGAAAATTTCTCTTCAGAGAGCCATACAGCTCCTTCTTCTGATTTCCCGAACTTCTTGCCATCGCTACGAGTGAGAAGCGGGAATGTGAGCCCAAAACCTGTTTTTCCACTCAATTTACGAATGAGGTCAACACCAGCTGTGATATTCCCCCACTGATCACTTCCTCCCATCTGGAGACAGACTCCCTGATTGAAAAGGTGGTAAAAGTCGTAAGACTGAATGATCTGATAGCTGAATTCTGTAAAGCTCATCCCCTCTTCTGATTGAACACGGGATCTGACGCTTTCTTTAGCCATCATCGTTCCGATGCGGAAATGCTTTCCCACATCTCTTAGAAAATCGATGAATCCAAACGAAGAAAACCAATCTGCGTTATTGAAAAAGATCGGCATTGGGAGTTTTCCAGAAAAATCGAGCACTTTTTCAAAGTTCTTGCGGATGCAAAGGGTGTTATGAGCGATGGTGGCATCATCTAAAAGAGGTCTTTCCTTGCTTTTACCGGAGGGATCGCCGATCTTTCCAGTAGCGCCTCCTAAGATAATTACAGGGGTATGACCAAATTTTTGAAGCCAGGAAAGAAGCTGCATTCCAACGAAATTCCCTAAATGCAAGCTATCCGCTGTTGGATCAAAGCCGATGTAGGCTTTGACAGGACTTTTGAAAAGAGAGTGCAAATCTTCTCCAGTAAAGGCGTCGACAAAACCACGCTCTTGTAGACAAGTGACCAGATCTTCCATATGCTCTCCTTTAAACTGCTAAAAACTGCAAAATTAGAAGAGCTTTTTACTGGAAATTGCCTTTCTATTCAAGAACCTTTTCTTTACTGGTCTCTAAAAGATCCCGTAAGACCTTCATGTCCTTTTGGATCTTCTCCGCAACGGAGCTAACTCTCTGGCTGACTTTGGCGGTATTTTGATTTTCATCGAATAGGGAAATATTTTTCGAATAAAGCACAACTCGCTCTGAAGAGTTTTTGGCAATCCATCTATGAATCTCAAGACTCTTCTTTTCCAAAGCTTGTGTAGTCATCTTTTTTTCTAAAGCTTCCATTCTCTTTTTCAGCTTTTCTCTTGCCTTACAGATTTGAATGCTTTCATCAACAGGACGTGTTTTCTTGCTTTTCTCTTTTTTCGCTTTCATCGTTTTTTCCCTTGAGAAATTTCCGTTCTCATCCTATCGTTGACAACATTTAAATTCAAGCCCTAAAAACACCTAACTACTTGCGTTTTTTTGAGCAATCCTATAACAAAAAGACAACACGCTCTTTTAGGCACACTCTACGTATGGACAAAGAACTTTTAAAAAAGCAAGCAGGCTACTTAGCTGCTTCTTTTGTACAAAATGGAATGACAGTTGGTCTTGGAACAGGATCTACGGCCCGTTATTTCATAGAAAAGCTTTCTGAGCGCATCAAAACAGAACACTTAAACATCAAAGCAGTCGCTAGCTCAAGTAAATCTTTAGAGCTCGCTAAACAAGGTGGCATTCCAACCATCGACATCAACACTCTTACACACATTGACCTCACTGTTGATGGCGCTGATGAGATTGATGCAAAAAAGCGAATGATCAAAGGTGGAGGCGGAGCGCTTCTAAGAGAAAAGATCGTTGCCAGTATGAGCAAAGAAATGGTTGTGATTGTCGATGAAACTAAAGTGGTTCCCCTTTTGGGCCGCCATAAACTTCCAGTAGAGATTGTTTGTTTTGCTCATGAAGTGACTCTACGTCTCATAAAAAAGCTTGGATTTGCAGCTGCCTTTCGCAAACAAGACAAAAACGATGACTACTACGTAACGGATAATGGTAACTACATCATCGATGTTCAGTTTTCCTCCCCTTTAGAGCATCCAGAAAAAGAGCACTCCCTCATCAAAGAAATTCCAGGAGTTGTAGAAACAGGATTTTTTTTCCATTTAGCAGGCCGTGTTATTATTGCCTTTGCAGATGGTCAAGTCGTCATCAAACACTAGGAACAACATGTCTTTAGAGCTCATTCCCATCACCTTCCATAAAGTGTTGCAATCTCGCTCCTACACTGTTGTTGTTTTAGGAACGGTGGAAAAGCAGTTTGCCATCTATATGCAACCTCAAGTTGGTAAAGACATTCAAACGTACCTCATGCAAGGAAAAAAGCCACGCCCCTCCCCTCACAACTTGATCCAAAGCATTTTAAGTGGGTATGATATTAAGCCGACGCAAGTCGTTATTGAAGACGTACAAGAGGCTCTTTATTTTGCTAAGCTGTTTTTAGAAACATCCTATGAAGACAAAAAAACAATCTTAGAAATCGATGCAAGACCGAGCGATTGTATCACGCTCGCTCTTTTATCTAACATTCCCATGTTCTGCCGCAAACAAGTACTAGAAAAGGCCGTAGCTCACCAATAGTGAAAAGGCTCTTCCTCGCATGGAGCAAGCTCTTTTTCTTGAAGCAAAAATGGATGCTGAAGAATTTCGCTAGGCCTCGCGCGTTTTTCTGGATCATAGATAAACATTTTATTTAGTAGATCTACGAGATTGCTTGGATTCTCTTTTTTCCGACCGACAAAGTCTTGAACTACCCTGGAGAGAGTTCGAACTTTTATTCGATCGCTTGAAACACGACGCTCAAATACCCTCTGGCCACGAGGAGTCCCCTTTCGAACCAATTCAGGTGGATATACGTTTTCCAATCGAGCCTGGTGATACGCTATTAACACTTCCTCGTCCTCTGCTTCAAAAATCACTTTGTTGTAGTAAATTTCTGCTATGACAGCGGCTAAGCTCCATACATCAACAGCTTTAGTAGCTGAAATTTCTAAAATAACTTCAGGACTTCTGTACCAACATGTTTGTAAAGCTCTATTTGAAGGATTATAAATAGGCCCAGAAAAAGTAGCAGACCCAAAGTCTGCTACTTTAACAGATGTTCCATCTATGGACATTAAAATATTGCTCGGCTTGATATCTCCATGGATCACATTGTTCCGATCCAAGAACTCAAGAGCGTTTGCTAGCTGCGATGTAATTTGTCTGCTCTTTTCCAAAGAAAGGCCCGTTTTGGATCTGTAGTATCTCCCAAGATCCATACCTAGCAGTTCAAGCACTAATCCTATTGGCTTCCTAATATTTAACCGAGTTAGCTCGCTATTATTTAACCGAATTTGCTCCACATTATTTAACTGAAGCAAGTCCACTCTCTTAATAATATGAGAACTAGAAACTTCTTCTTTTTGATGTAAGTAGCGCAAAATGAAGTCTTCTTGTATAAGCGCGCGCCGATCTTCATTCGAATCGTCAGCTATCTTTAGAGCATATTTTAGAGATCCTTCACAAATCAATTCATATACCTCACCAAAAGCTCCCTCTCCCAATTTACTACCTAATAAAATGCTCAATCTGCCCTCAACTCAATAAAAAAAGCAGAGAGATTACTACAAAAACATTAAAAATACAACAAATGGACGCATTAGCGCAAAAAACAATCGGGAATTAAAATAAACATTTATCGCACAAAGAGGACCGCAAAAAGCATACAGCAGTCCATCTCTCAAGAGAGCTCAATACTTGATATTGAACTTGTTTTGGGCTAGATAGCGGATAGAATCGATCACCTGCTCGGCATCCTCCCCTTCGGCTTCTATTTTGATTTTAGCGCCTCTTGAGGCTGCTAGCATCAAAACACCTAAAAGGGATTTGGCGTTTACAGTTAGATTTTGATAGACCAAGTTGACTTGGGCCTTAAAAGAAGAGGCGCATTTTACAAGTTCTGTTGAAGGTCTTGTATGCAATCCCTTTTCATTCATCACAACGAAGGAAGACTTAATTTTTTGTTTCAACATAAGGTCACCAAAAAAAAGGTAAGGGGGCGAAAACGAGCTCTTCTATTTTTATCCCATTCAGATACTCGTGAATGAGTTTTAGATCAACTGTTTTTTTGCTTCCGCCCCAAACTCCTATTTTTCTTCTAAAAGAGCTTTCAATTGAGCTCCCAGCTCTGCAAAGTACGCAATAAGAGATTGTACGGGATCTGGCGATCTCATATCCACTCCGGCTCTTTTTAAGACCGCTAGAGGATCTAAACTAGACCCAGCTGAAATAAACTCCAAATATCGCTTGGCAGCGTCTTGTTTGCCCTGCAAAACGCTTCTAGCAAGCGTGCATGCAGCGCTAATGCCTGTTGCATACTGGTAAACATAGAAACTGGAATAGAAGTGAGGGATGCGAGACCACTCCCACATGATTTCAGGATCTATCTCGACTGCTTTTCCAAAGTACTCTTTGTTCAGCTGCATGTATTTTTCTTTTAAAAGAGCTGGGGTCAAAGGCACGCCTTTCTCTACCCACTCATGAATAGCTAGCTCAAATTCAGCAAACATCGTTTGTCTAAAAAATGTAGCCCGTATCCCATCCATCTTTTGATTGATGAGATACGCCTTTTCTTCTTTTGTTTTTGCTTTGTTAAGTAAAGACTGGAACAAAAGCTCTTCGTGGAAGGTCGAAGCGACTTCCGCAACGAAAATGGAATAGGAAGAATCTTGGTAAGGCTGATGCTCGCGGCTGTAATAGCTGTGCATACTGTGGCCTGATTCATGAGTGAGCGTCATCACATCATTCAATGAACCATGATAGTTCATCAAAATGTAGGGCATGCTGTCGTAGCAGCCACTTGAATAGGCTCCACTTCTTTTTCTTTTGTTTTCGTAGCGGTCCACCCAGCGGTCCTCTAAAAGGCCTTTTTTCAAAATAGCTTGGTAATCACTACCTAAAACTGCGATAGACTCTAAAATAACCTCTACAGCCTCTTCATAGGTCATTTTAATATCGACTTCGGAAACAATTGGAACTTGTAGATCGTATAAGTGAAGCTCTGGATATCCCAGCTGCTTTTTACGGAACTCTAAGGACTCATGCAAAACAGGAAGTCCTTGTTTTGCACCTTGGATCAAAGATGAATAGACGCTTAGGTCGATCTCGTAAGGATATAAAGCCGCTTCTAAACAAGAAGAATAGTTACGCACTCTTGAATGGAAGATTGCTTTTTGTACTTGCCCTTCCAAAAGCTCACAGAGAGTATTTTCATACATTCCAAAAGTCTGATGAAGGTTCATGAATGCTTCTTTTCGAAGAGCTCTATCGCTGCTTTTTATATAAATGGAATACGTGCCGTGTGTAAGTTCTCGCAGATTGCCATCTTTGTCCTTACAGGCAGGGAATTTCAAGTCAGCATTATTCAAAGAGCTAAAAGCTTTTCGACTTGTCTCCATCGCTCTTTCAGAGCAAGCAATGAGGTGCTCTTTTTCCCCTGTTAGCGTATGAGGCTTAAGTCTTATGATCTTTTGTAAATATGTGCGATATTCTTTGAGATCTTCAGAAGCTAAGATTTTATCTAAGGATTCTTGAGGCAGCTGAAGCAAAGCAGGCTCTATCCATGAAGTTTCCTCTCTAAAGGCGTGAGCTGCTCTCACGGCCGACATATACCCTTTTTTAGCATTTTCTTCAGACACATCTTCATCATGCTTTAAATGGGCGTAGGTGTACACCTTGCTTAAATTCCTGTCCATCTGCATATAGAGATCTAACAGTTTTTTGACGTCTTTTGTGTTTGTTAGATTAAAGGAAGAAGCGCCAAGTTCTGGGTAATGAGGGGTCTGGTTTGACCGGCTCCAAGTCGTTAAATCTTTTTCAAAATCAGCACTTTCTTGATACAAGGCCGCTGTGTTCCAGCAATCTTTTATCGGCATTTCTGATCTTTCTTTCACGGGTTGATCCATCGGCATATATAACTCCTTTTTTTAAACAATGGCGCAGTATGCGACTCCATAGGCTCTTAAGTCAAGATTTCTAACGCTTTAGGCAGAAACTCATTTTTTAGCACTTGCAAGATTCGTTTGCTAAAACCTTGCTAAAAATTCCACTACACTCTACACTTTCGTACATAAAAACAGAACCAAAGGAGATTCTCATATGGAAACTACAAAAGAAGCTGTAAAAACCACTTTAAAACCCCTCGGCAATAGAGTGCTTGCAAAACGTTTAGAGCACGAAGAGAAGTTAAAAGGCGGGCTCATCCTCCCCGATTCTGCAAAGAAAAAACAAGAAACAGCACTCGTCATAGCTGTAGGACCTGGCCTCCCAAACAAAGAAGGCAAACTTCAACCTATGCCAGTCCAAGTAGGAGACAAAATTCTAATGGATAAATACAGCGGACAAGAAGTCACTTTAGATGATGAAGAGTTTGTCATCGTCAAAGCTGACGACATTGTTGCTATTGTTCAATAAAAACACTTAAGGAGATTCTACACATATGGCACCTAAAAACATTAAGTTTAGAGAAGATGCAAGACAGAAAATTCTTAAAGGAGTTCAAACTCTTGCAAAAGCTGTAAAAGTCACACTCGGACCTAAAGGGCGCAACGTAGTGATTGATAAATCCTACGGATCCCCTCACATCACAAAAGACGGCGTAACTGTTGCTAAAGAAATCGAGCTCGAAGATAAGCACGAGAACATGGGCGCTCAAATGGTCAAAGAAGTCGCAAGTAAAACTGCTGATAAAGCAGGCGATGGAACGACAACAGCAACTGTTCTTGCAGAAAGTATCTATAGTGAAGGTCTTCGCATTGTTGCAGCGGGCGCAAATCCTATGGGCGTTAAAAAAGGGATAGAGCTTGCGGTCAAAGAAGTAACTGCAAAGATCAAGTCCATGAGCAAGCCTATCCAAGACAGCAAAGAAATTGCACAAGTGGCAACTATCTCTGCAAATGGCGACGCTGAGATCGGCGAAATCATTGCTAAGGCAATGGAAAGAGTCGGTAAAGACGGAACCATTACAGTAGAGGAAGCAAAAGGCTTTGAAACAGTTCTTGATGTCGTAGAAGGAATGAATTTTGATAGAGGCTACGCTTCTTCTTACTTCATGACCAATCCAGAAACTCAAGAATGCGTCTTAGAAGACGCGTTTGTTCTTCTTTATGAAAAGAAGATCTCTGCAATGAAAGAATTCCTTCCTCTTCTTCAAGCGGCAGCAGAAACGGGCAAGCCCCTTCTCATTATCGCTGAAGATGTCGAAGGAGAAGCCTTAGCAACTCTCGTTGTTAACCGTCTAAGAGCGGGTCTTAAAGTATGCGCCGTTAAAGCTCCAGGTTTTGGAGACAGACGTAAAGCAATCCTTCAAGACATCGCAATCTTGACAGGCGCGCAGTTTATCAGCGAAGACCTTGGTCTTAAACTAGACCATGTAACACTTGACATGCTCGGCAAAGTCAAAAAAGCTGTCATTTGTAAAGAAGATACAACTCTTGTAGAAGGTGGCGGACAAAAGTCTGCTATTGCAGAGCGTATCGCTCTTTTAAAAAGACAGATTGAAGAGTCTACTTCTGACTATGATAAAGAAAAGCTTCAAGAGCGCCTTGCAAAACTTGCAGGCGGCGTTGGTATCATCCGAGTGGGTGCGGCTACTGAGCTTGAAATGAAAGAGATCAAAGATCGCGTTGACGACGCTGTTCACGCAACAAAAGCAGCTGTAGAAGAAGGAATTCTTCCTGGCGGCGGCGTTGCCTTCATCCGTTGTCTACCAGTTCTTGAAAAGCTTGCACAGACAGTAACTGGTGATGTGAAAGTGGGTGTTGAGATCATCATGAGAGCGCTTTCTGCTCCTCTTCGTCAAATCGCTGAGAATGCGGGCAAAGAAGGATCGATCATCGTTCAACACGTAGCTAGCCTTAAAGAATACGAAGGCTGGGATGCATTGCTTGACTCTTTTGGCAACATGTTTGACAAAGGGATCGTGGATCCTGCTAAAGTTGTTAGATTAACAATTGAGCTATCAGCATCTGTTGCAGCTCTTCTTCTTACAACTGAAGCAATCATCGCAGAAGAAGTAAGCGAAAAAGCAGCAGTTCCTGCCGCTTCTCACGCAGACTACTAATTTTCATCTAATAAGGGCCCTCTTTTCAAAGAGGGCCCTTTTCTTTTTGACAAGAACTTTTTTTATGCATTACTGTGGCAGCTAAACACTAACCACAAGGACCCTTTATGAAAAAGTTTTTGCGCCGCCTCATAGGAGGAGCACTTGCCCTCGTTTGTATTGTGATTGCCGGCTTATTTTTACTCTCTTCTTTAGCTCCTGATTTTATAGCGTCAGGTCTATCAAAAAACCTTAGAGTCCCCGTTACCATTGGAGACATTTCGTTTTCCTTAAATACAATTACAGTAAACAATTTGGATATTGCAAACATTCCAAAGAGTCGCCTTTCAAAAGCACTTTCTGTAAAAAAAATTAACAGCAGGTGCTACCTACTCAATTACCTTAAGGAAACCATCAACATCGAGCAGATCACACTCGATGACATCTATCTAGGTCTTGAGTTCGACACCCCTAAAAGCGCTCAAGGAAATTGGACAGTTTTAATGAGCAATCTAGAATCCGCAACAGCTTCCACTTCTAAAGAAGAATCAAAGACTGTGATCATTAAAGAGCTCATCTTGACAAACATTCAAGTGGATGTTGTGTACAAATCTGGTGGATCCATCAAAAAACTGAAACCCATTCCTCGAATTGTTTTACGCGACATCAACTCTTCGCAAGGATTCCCTGCTGATCAAATCATGAAATCGGTTCTAGGACAAATGTTAAAGTCTGTGTTTATTGAAGAGAATTTGAAAAACATGTTCGAGGATCTTTTGACTAATCCGCCTAAGAACGCAACAGATGCGATACTTCAGCCTTTTAAAAACTTATTTGGAACCTAAAAAAAAGAAGCGCCTTGTTTTCACAAGGCGCTTCTTTACGTCAATTGCCTTAAGCAACTATTGGAGTCGCTGGGTTTTGACCTTGAGCTGACATACGAGCGCGAGATCCTGAAGAACCAGATCTAGCTTTTTTTCTCTTAGCAGCTTTTCTCTTAGGTGCAGCTTTTTTCTTTGTAGCAGACTTTTTAGCAGCCTTTTTTCTAGGAGCGGCTTTTCTTTTTTTTGTTGTTGTCTTTTTCTTTGCAGGAGCAGCTTTTTTCTTTGTAGCTGCTTTCTTTCTTG
>CAIJXB010000023.1 GCA_903824495.1 uncultured Chlamydiae bacterium | reverse complement strand
TGCTATTTTAGCTATCTCAATCAAGGCTTTTTCGTTTCTAATCCTATAATTTTGAATATATTCAGAAACTCCTCTTCCATCTTGAGCCGCTGCTATTTTAGCTATCTCAATCAAGGCTTTTTCGTTTCTAATCCTATAATTTTGAATATATTCAGAAACTCCTCTTCCATCTTGAGCCGCTGCTATTTTAGCTATCTCAATCAAGGCTTTTTCGTCTGTAATCCTATAAAACGGAATATAGAGAGAAACCTCTCTTCCATTTTGAGCCGCTGCTATTTTAGCTATCTCAATCAAGGCTTCTTCATTTGCAATCCCATAATCCTGAATATACAAAGAAACTCCTGCTCCATTTTGAGCTGCTGCTATTTTAGCTATCTCAATCAAGGCTTCTTCGCTTGTAATCCCATAATCCAGAATATAGTAAGAAACCTCTTCTCCATGTTGAGCTGCTGCTATTTTAGCTATCTCAATCAAAATCTTTTGATCTTTAATATCATACCTTCCGATATTTCTGGAAATTCCTCCGATTCTATTTGCTTCTTCAATAGCCAGCCAAAGAATAGGATTAAGATACTTAAGATCTATGGACTGCAAAAGTGAACTATTTTGAAAAAACGGGGCAACATTTTCTGTAAATAATATAATTCGAGCCAATTTATTGACTTTATTCACTGTCTCGACTGTCACATCTCCTTCTAAATCAGATCTTAGACGCTGGTGTAAAGCTGCCACTTCCTTGGATTTTGGAGGTAGCTCCTCGAAAATTTTTTCTATAGATCCCTTTAGTTTCTGAACCTCTGCAGGATCTGCCGGTTGATTAGGTTCAGAAGAAGAACCTTTTGGTGATGGTGACTGAGGCCCTGACACGGTCATAAAACACTATCCTTTGGCTATAAAAAAAATAAAAATTCACAAAATAAAACACATTCAAACACAAACTGGTATTATCAAATAAAAACAATGAAATCAATAAATAGGGAATGTTTTGGTAAAATGGATGTGACCTTGTCCCTCTTCACTGCATCACCATAAGCCTTTCTTACATCAATCTCACCAGGGTTTCAAGTGATGATTTAAGCCATACCAGCAAAACATCGTTTAAATAATCCATCACGCCGATGAAACCCGAGAAATACTTTTTTGCCCGTTTTTGCCGACCGTTATACTGTTAACTCAACTTTCCGTAGATTTTTAATAGTAAACACTCCATTTCTCTTGATCTCTTCCCCTGCGGCGTCTTCATATTCATAAGAGCAAGGGCCCCGGAAAGACTCTAAGAATGTATTGGGGTCTTCCTTATACCCACCCCATTGAGTAAAAAGATCAATCCCTAAATCTTTAGAGCACTCTATAGCGGCTTCCATAATCGCATCTTTTCTTTCTGAAGGACATGGATTTGGATAGAGCCTATCTAAAAAAAGAGCAGGCTTTGATGTTGTTTTATTCCATAGCAGTCGAAGAAGAGATCTTGCCAAAATTTTGCCTTCTTCATTCTTTACAGCAATCAGTGCATTTTTTCCATCCATGCAGTAAGCGATTAGACATTTATTTAGATTTGGTTTTCCATCTATCCGTAGACAACTGCCTAGCACTTCCGTTCCGCATAGTAAAAGGTCTTGCCAATCTCGGGACAAGATGACTTTTTCATCTAAAATACGTGACTTAGGAGAAGATAAACTACTGATCAAACCTTTAAGATCGTGGTTCAGCTCTAATTCGCAAGTCAAAGGATTCTCTTCTAATTTTTCTATAAGCTGCCTTAAAATAGAGACCTGTTCATCTTTTGACAAAGAAGTTTCTTCCATCAGCCTCTTGCAAAGCACAGGTATTTCCTCTGATGGTTCTGAGGCACTTGTTTTCTGTACATACTGCGTTAATTGAGGAAGGCGGTCCACTCCGTTTTTTTCCGAATGTCCATCAGATAGTTTCTCTTTAAAAAAATCGGCGAATGAAAATTGTTCCTCTTTCTGATCTAAAGGCACTGCTAAGATCTCTTTTGAATAAGTCAAGAGCTTCCATCCTGTAAAGACTTCTTCGCTTGTTTCTTCTATTTTTTTTAGATGAGAGCTGACATCTGTTCGAAATCTTTCTTTAGAAAATGTACCTAAAAGCACACTACGCACAAAGCGCTCCAATTCAGACATAAGCGGCGGATTTTTTAAAGAAGCGATCCGCGCCTTATATATTTCGAAAGCAAGGGGGATCCTTGTCTCCCCAAACATCTCGAGATATAAATCTGCAAAATCTTCAATATCGGAGATTTTGATATCAGGATCACTTGAAAGAAGATCTTTAAAGGTCTCTCCAAGTTTTTGAGTCACTTCTTGTAGTGGTAGTTCATTTAGTTCTTTGATTGCCTTTCTTTGAGCTAATGCGCCTAGATAAGAAAGTCCTTTCAATACGTTTTCTTTTCCTTCTTGATTGCAGATAACTTTCAAAAGCTCTAATTTTCTTTGCGAAGGGATACCTTCTAATGCATTTAGCTGTAAGACGGTTATAAGATATCTCTGTAAAAGAGGCTTGTTTCGCTCTTTTAAGATTTTTTTAAAATTTTTAAAAAACTGCAAAAGTTCACTCGGAGCCTTCGTAATTCCAGCTTCCTCCATCCACTTTGCCGGTATGATAGAAAGCATACGATCCGTTACATGTATTGCAAGCTGTGAATAGGCCTCTTGATATTTCTGTCTGCGTGTACATTGCATAAACTCCCCTAAAAGAGCGTATGAAATTAAGGAATTTCGGTGTTTTTTTAGTTGCTCAAGAGGCGCCTTGCTTTGAAAATCTGAGCTTAAAGGTAACAAAACCCATTCCGCATAGTGATTACATAAAGAACCTGTCGTTTGACGCTTTAGAAACTCCTCTTTTTCATCTAAAGTTTTACCTTCTTTTATCAACAGACTTAAATAAGAGGCTATCGTGTTAAAGTCCTCTTCAGAAAAGTCTTTAAAAGCAAACTTCGGAATTCTTGATGCTAAACAAGAAAAATTAAAGAAAACCAGTGATTCATAGTCTTCCAAGAGCTCTTCAATACCGTTGGGGAAAAAATTTAAAAATTGATCAATGATAATAAAAGACTTACTACTACGTATACAAATTGTCGCTATCTCAATCAAGGCTTTTTCGTTTGTAATCCTATAATTTTGAATATATTGAGAAACTCCTTCTCCATCTTGAGCCGCTGCTATTTTAGCTATCTCAATCAAGGCTTCTTCGTTTGTAATCCTATAATTCAGAATATGGAAAGAAACTCCTTCTCCAGTTTGAGCTGCTGCTTTTTTAGCTATCTCAATCAAGACTTCTTCATTTCTAATCCAATAATTCTGAATATGGCAAGAAACTCCTTCACCATTTTGAGCCGCTGCTATTTTAGCTATCTCAATCAAGGCTTCTTCATTTCTAATTCCATAGTTCTGAATATACTGAGAAACTCCTTCTCCATTTTGAGCCGCTGCTATTTTAGCTATCTCAATCAAGGCTTCTTCATTTCTAATTCCATAGTTCTGAATATACTGAGAAACTCCTCTTCCAGTTTGAGCGGCTGCTATTTTAGCTATCTCAATCAAGGCTTCTTCGTTTGTAATCCTATACTTCTGAATATACTGAGAAACTCCTCCTCCATCTTGAGCTGCTGCTATTTTAGCTATCTCAATCAAGGATTCTTCGTTTCTAATCCCATAGTTCTGAATACGGTAAGAAACTCCTTCCCCATTTTGAGCTGCTGCTATTTTAGCTATCTCAATCAAGGCTTCTTCGTTTCTAATCCCATACTTCTGAATATAGCGAGAAACCCCTTCTCCATTTTGAGCTGCTGCTATTTTAGCTATCTCCATCAAGGCTTCTTCGTTTCTAATCCCGTAATTCTGAATACGGTAAGAAACTCCTTCTCCATTTTGAGCCGCTGCTATTTTAGCTATCTCAATCAAAATCTTTTGATCTTCAATACCATACATTCCAATATTTTCGGAAATTTCTCCGGTTTTATTTACTTTTTCAATAGCCAGCCAAAGAATAGGATTAAGATACTTAGGCTCTAAGGACTGCCAAGGTGAACTATTTCGAAAAAACTCATCAACATTTTCTGTAAATAATATGATTCGGACCAATTTATTGACTTTATTCACTGTCTCGACTGTCACATTCCCTTCTAAATCAGATGTTAGACGCTGTTGTAAGTTTGCCACTTCCTTGGACTTTTCAGGTATCTTCTTGAAAAATTTTTCTATAGGACTCTTTACTTTCTGAACCTCTGCAGGATCTGCCGGTTGATTAGGTTCAGAAGAAGAACCTTTTGGTGATAATGGCTGATGTCTTGACACGGACATAAAACGCTATCCTTTGAACATAAAAAAAATAAACAATCAAACAAATTGGAATTATAAAATAAGAATAATTAAATCAATAAACAGAAGACATTTCATTTTAAATAAAAAACAGAAAAATTCACTTCAAAACCTTGTTCACCCTCTTTAAGGCAAGAGACTTCAACTGGAGATAAGCTGTATTGCCAGGTAGGATACTGTTTCTTTAGCTTTTCAAAAATGCACTGCGTCAGGGATACGGCTGCTTTTACTTGAGCTGGAGAGTCGAGTGTAAGCACTTTTCTATTACCTGCTACTACATCTAGATAAGGAACTGCGATAAACTTATTTCTAGGCTGCAGGGCAATCGAGCCTTGAGAGAGTACTTTCCACTCTTCTTCTGTATGAGAAGATACATTTTCCTTGTTTAGGTAGTAAGAGTAAAGAGCTTCTATGAATCTAAAGACGCTTGGAATCGACTTCCCCTGTTTTGTAATGTGCTGAAACGATTCTACCAAACAGTCTTTCAAAACTTCTAATCCTTCAATATCACGGTCAAAAAGAGATGCTATGTACACGCAGGTGCGATCCCAAGCTAAATGAAGGATCAAATCATGAATGAGGTGATCTGGATGTTTCAAAAGTAGTAACTCATAGAGCTCTAACTCTTTAGAAAAGGGGCAAAGCTCCCTTTTCTTCTCAAGTTGCTCTAAAAGAAACGAGGCGTTGATTTCAGGAAGAGCTTTTACTAGAGTCAGACACTCTATAAAAACTTGATCGTAGAAATGAACCAAAAGTTCATTTTTATTCTAATGCTCTAAAATAGAGAGAAGGAGAGAAAAGAGCTTATGCTTTTCATCAAGCTCTAGAAACTTCTCAAAAATAGATGTTAGACCCAAACACTCAAAAAAAGGAGCATGGAGTAAAACGACATTTTCAGCTTCTATGGATTTATGCACCAGTCTTTGATCGATCACTGTTTTCAAAAAGCTCGTCATCAATAATCCCCACCATCATCTGTGCCAAATATAAATGGACTGTTCTGAGGATTATCCTGTGGTCTAGCGGCGCCTGGTAAGGCTATCTGATTGCCTTGATGATCTTGATATATAAAAATAGAACCTTTCGAGCTGCAAAGATGGAGCCATGCAGCCGCAAGGATTTTTTCTGCTGTTTCATCGACTTTAGTCACGATCTCCAAGTACTTAAAACGATCCTTCGGCAGCTTTTGCGTCAAAATCCGAATCACTTCATTGCTTAAAGTTTGCTCTTCTCCCCTAGAATGTATAATCAGCTGATCCACATGATTTTGCTCTCGAATGACCGAGCAAAGAGCCCGAGCTCCATCAGGAGTGATGGTAAAAGGCTGAGCTTCTTTATAATCGTCCTTTACTTGAAAGCCTACAAGCTCATCAAATAACCCTTGAAGATGCCCTCTATCATTTAAAAAGGGTCTCGCATCGCGTCCAATCAATTTGAGTAAATTAGTGTCCATGCGCCCTGCAGTGATTTGCGTAGGAGGGGTTATATAAGCTCTGTATAGCTCAGTTTTCAGAGTTTTTACGAATAGATCCTTGATTTGTTCATCATCTTTGTCTTCACGAGACAAAGATAAAGCGAGCAGGCCGTATACATCATGATCTTGGCTCATCTTTGTGAGTGAACTTTCAACTTTCATAAAAAACCTCAAAAAATCAATTTATGCGGGTTTATTTTACATAGAAGCACGCTTTAAATCAATCACATATTTTTCACTTTAAAACAAATTAAATTCGAAAATAATTACACTTTAAATGTTTACAATTTACAATAAATAAGATAACAGAAAGATAAAGAAAACAAATAAAAGGACAAGACGTATATGAAAAAAGGTATTTTTGGGATTATATTACTGATTGTGGGCCTTGCCTGCATCGGAGTTTCCTTCTACATTAAGAATCAAGTAGCTCAAGGAAAAGAGATGATCGGCAGCGCTCAAGATAAAATCGACAAAGGGAACTCTCTTCTTTCCATCGCTCCAGGCGGCGGAGAAGTGGGGGGATTCTTTTCCAAGTCTGCACAAGGTAAAATCGATAGAGGCGCTGACGAAATCAAACACTACGAGCATATAGCTAATTGGCTGATGATTGGCGGCGTGATCTGTGCGGGGCTAGGGCTCTGGATTATTTTTATGAGAAGAAAATAATAATATAAATATAAGCAGAAAAAAACCTCTCCAGGATCTCCCTGGAGAGGTTTTTTATTTTTCTTAGTTTATGCTTCCAATGGTGATCCCAAGATAGGTCGAATTCTCTATGAACGGCGCTCCGATGAGCACTGTAGGCCATAGAGGCTCATCAAAGCCGTAGGTATAGATCGATCCAAGCTCATGAAGCGCTTTGGAATAAAGATCGTACCAGGGGCCTGTTGTTTTTCCTCCAGGTTTTAGATTATCATTGATCTTGTAGTAATTTCCTTGGTTCGCTGACAAGTACTCTAAGCTTAGAGTATCTGTTGTTGGAACAAGACCTGCGACGATCGCCTCTTGAAGAAGCTTGCTCGTTGCATCTCCAGCCGTTCCTGCTGCTGGAAGAGGCGTAATGAAGTTGATTGCCGAGAAGATATCAAAGGTTGTTGTTCCTGTAGGCGTTGGAGATGTCACAGGCACTGGGAATGTCACATCTGGACCTCCGTTGCTAGAAGTAAGGACAAACTCGCCCGCTTGAACATTCCCCGTATAGTCGTAGGAAGCAGTAGCTGGCTTTGTGACAACAACAGTCATGCTCAAGTCATGATTCCCCTGCTTATAGTAAGCAGCCACACCTGTCCAGATATCGTCAAGATAGCTGTATCCATACGCTGCAGAATCATCCAAATAGTTCGCATCAAAGGCTGATGCTGAGATGGATTTTCCTGTCGATAAAAGGCGTAGAATTGTTGAGCTTTGTGTTAAAAATAGTTTGTTCCACTCGGTTTGAGCTGGACCTATTGCAAACTCTGTAAATACAGAGGCCGCATGACTCATGATATAGCTCCGGTTTTGAGTCAGACCCGTATGAGAACTTGCTGTTGTCGCATTTGGCAAATAGCCAACAAGAGGGATAGAGAAAAAGCTCACAGCCGTTGCATCCGCTGACACTTGAGGAGAGCCTGATTTTAAGAATGTATATTCGAAAATATCGTAATTGGTTGAGTAGTTAGAATCCGAAGGGTTTGTAAAGTTCGGCTGCACAATTGTATTCGGAGGTACGCCGGGAGTCGCATTCACCGTCATACTGAGTTTGTTTTTCATAGAAAACCAAACGATACCGGATGTTATTTCCGGAGAATAAATCACACGGCCGCTTGCTGTCTCCGGAAGTTGCGAGAGTAAGTAGCTATAGGTCGTGCTGTTGTCGCCCGGCTCCACAGCTCTTAGGCTTATCAGACCAAAACCAGGACCTGTGTTTGTATCCACAACACCCCATACTTGATTGCTCTTATCTGTCGTATCACCTGTAATGAGCACATATACTTCGGAATCCGGAAGACCGCTATTGTTGACAAGAACAATAGGCAAATATCCAGCTTTAAACTCGGGAGCTATAGGATCTGTGGTGGAGTTAGCTTGTAAACAGGTGTTTGTCACTCCTGCAGCTGCAAGATCGCTTTTCTCTCTACAGAAATAAGCAGCGTAATATGCCTTCAAATGGTTGGGTACAAAGGCCTTGTTCTGAGCCCCGGCAAATACCGAAAAAAGGCACGCTATTAACGTAAAAAAACATTTCATGAAAGTTCCCCTTATGTTGTAAGGATTGATTTTTGATTCTTTCTTAAAGATCTCTTTTTGCTTAATTTATTAGATCAATGCTACCTTTTTTTATTTTTTGCAATAAAAAAAGTAGACAGATCTTAAATCATCTGCTAGGTTGAAGAAAAAACAACTATGGATATAGATCATGGCATCTAGAAAAAAAACATTAAAGTCAGGAAAAAAAGACAGAAGTAGACAATCAAAAAATATCGCATGGAAGCTTTCTTTGCTCGGTGCGATTGTTCTTCCGACCCTCTTTGTTCTTTTAAAAAGAGAATCTCTTCAAGAAAAAGACGCGCCTGTTGGCGTAGCAGGCCTTGGGATGGTGGAAAGCAGCACACCTCCAGAAGCAGAAATTGCTACTTCTTCAGCAGAGCTTGCTGTGATAGAGTTTGAAACCCCTATCGCTTTTGTCCAGCAAGAAGAAGACACTTCACAAACAACAGTCCTTCCTTTTTGGGGCCCTCAAAAAACAGTTGAGCCTACAGATGAGACTGTCTCCAAAAACAAGGAAGTGGTGACTCCTCGCGCAGAACCCACTCCTTTAGTGTTAAATTCTCGTCTAGAGATCGGTGGCAGCTACACCTACCTCCAAATGAAACCTCGAGGCGTTCCTACTTTCCATGGGAACTTAGGTGGC
Organism: uncultured Chlamydiae bacterium; assembly: GCA_903824495.1. Classification (GTDB taxonomy): domain Bacteria; phylum Chlamydiota; class Chlamydiia; order Chlamydiales; family Rhabdochlamydiaceae; genus CAIJXB01. The sequence continues at coordinate 96,449 of CAIJXB010000023.1, read as the reverse complement.
ATGGATGCACGTTACGACTTTAGACCCATGAATAACTTTTATGCAGGCGCAGAGCTTAACTGGAAACAAGGGATCACTCACTGGGAAGGCGCAAAACGATTCATTCTTTACTTTGATGCTCAAGAAAAACTCGGTTATACTTTTGCCTTAAGAAAGCGCTCTTATATGACAACTCTCTTTACGGGATTTGGCTACCGCTATACGGGGCACAAGCTGACACAACCAGGACTTGAATCTTTAAGATTTAAATACAACGAGTTTTATGTTCCAGTGGGAGTCATTTCAGACCACCCCGTAACATCATGGCTTTCTGCCGGTATAAACTTCACTTGGATGCCACAAGTATTTTCAACAGTTGGAATCGATCCTCTAAAAGGAGCTAAGTGGTCTTTGAAAGAGTCCATCACAAACTTTTCAGCGGAGATGCCGTTTACCTTTAACCTTACCAAAGATAAAACATGTCAGCTCAGTTTGATCCCTTTCTACCAATACTGGAGAGATGGACATTCTACAGCAAAATTGCCAAGTGGGATCAAACTCGGGCTCCCTGGCAATACCTATAATTTTTACGGGGCAGATTTAAATTTTGCCTACCGCTTCTAATGCACTCTAAAAGACTCCTTTCTCGCAAGCTGTTTTTCAAACGGGTTGCGAGAAATGCCTCTATCGGACTTATCATCATTGCCATCTCTTTAATAATAGGCATGTGCGGATATAGGTATTTTGAACAGATGTCTTGGGTAGAAGCGTATGAAAACGCTTCTATGATCTTATCGGGGATGGGACCTGTCTCTGACCTACACACAGAAACAGGAAAGATCTTTGCAGGGACCTACGCTCTTTTTAGCGGCATTGTTTTTTTAATCGTCATAGCAGTCACCTTCGCCCCTATCTTTCACCGCATCTTGCACAAATATTTGATTCAAGATTCGAAGTAGTTTTAAGCCATTTAGATTTGCCACAAGAAGGGCACTTTTCAATTTCAAGAAGTTTGTTCAAATACTGCTGAACTGTTGTGATGTAGGTTGCATGACTCCAAGTCAGCGGAGAAACAGACAAAGGCTGATGTGTCGTAGGATCTAGCTGCTCGGCTAGAACTCCACTTGGAAGAGCGTGATCCGCCACCCAATTTAAGATATCCATGGCCTTATCCAAATCCTTTTTTTCCTTTGCTAAAGCAATGTAGTACTGAGCGGCCCAAAGTGTTGTCACAAACCAAGGATTACCCTTCTCCCTTCCTTCACTGCGAAAAAACGAATCATTTTCATACCTAGCAAGGCCGCCGCCGCTTTCTAGTTTTGCTAAGATCTGATCCATCGTATTTTTTACTTTTTCATCATCAGCAGGGTAAGCTCCAAAAGCAAAAACCCCATAAAGGCTCGCATCAACTGTAGAATCAATGGAAGTAGTGCCATCTGGGTTAAAGTTGATCATTCTAGCAAACCGTTTTTCTTTTTCTAAATAGAGGTATTGGTCCATCGCTTCACGCATGAGGGCTGCGCCCTCATAATACTCACTCGCTAACTCTACCTCTCCAAAGCTTTCTGTAAATTTGCCGGCCGCAATAAGGCCTCCATAGACAGATGCAACTGTAAAGGTTAAAACCCCTTGCCTTTCTTCCCACAGATCATAACTTGGAAGAGGAAGTCCTGTTTTTGTGTCTCGATAGTTCATCATGAAATCAGCAGCGGATTTGATGAGTGTTTTATAAAGAGGTTTTATAAATTCTATGTCTTTGAATATTTCGTAGTGTTTCCATAGGGCCCATAGTACTAAGGCTGTTTCATCTTCTTGGATGGGAAGCTGAAGCTTTTGCTCCTTAACCCAAGGGTGCCAAGAGCTTGCTAAAGATCCAGATGGAGTATACTTGTGTAAAAAATACCCCTCTTTTTCAATGATCTTGTTACAAAAGTTATAAAAATCAACCGTAGTCCCATATCCAGCTAAATCAAAGCCGTGAGCTGTAAGGGCTCCATCTCTTGGCCACATGTAGCTATAAGTATCTCTATTGAACTGCATCACATCAGAGTCATTAGCGGCAATGATGCTGCCGCAGTTATTGATCTGAGTTCTTGCAATGAGAAGGCTTTTTTTGTAGAGCAAGTGGATTTTTTGAGGAAGAAGCTCTTTATTGAGAGGCTCTTTATTAACCCACAGATTCCAATAATCCTTCGTCCTTTTTAAAAAAAGCTCCGGCCCCTTTTTCTTAATGAGCTTATGCAGAGTCAAAACCTCTTCCCAGTTTTTTCCACAGCAGATGGAATAAAAGCATGTTTTTTTGGCTTTTGGCGCAAGTTTTAAAGAGATGCCAAGAACGGAATCAACAGACCCCTGCGCAATAGGGTTACCGCTTAAAATGCCATCTTCTGCATCTTTCCACGTCCCTTCAAAAACACCTGGGATCTTATTGCCTGTTGCAAATTGCATAGATCCTTCTGAAGAGGCGCCGATCAGAAAATACCTTTCTGATTTGTAATGTAAAAGAGCATTAGCATCAGGGCGGAATTCAGCCGTGTCTCCAATTTCATTTCCGTAGATGTGAAAGTCCTGCGCAAAAAAAAGGCGAACTTCTTTTTCTTCACCCGCAAGGTTTTCCACTGTAATTTTTTTAAGGTAGATGTTTTCATGAAAATCAACGGCATCGTTACACACGATTTTAAGACCCATTACTTCACTTACAAGCTCAACATTTGTTACAAGAGAGTCATCTAAGTACTCTTTTTTAACTGCCCAGCCATCTGGCACCCAAGAGAAATGAGAAGGTGTCCAGATGCCAAAACGAAACTTTTCTCCCTTCGTATGGTTTTCTTCTCCCACATGGGGAAAGTAAAACTCCCTTAAGAGGTAGTCTTTATCAAAAGCGATGAGTACATTCCCATTTCCTACGGGGAGATCTCTTGGCATGGTTTACATCTGCCCCGCTATTTGCATGGCAAGAGTCTTTGCCTCTTGCAGCTTTTGTTTTTGAACATCAATCCCCATGTCCATTGGCTCTGCCTTGATAAAGGTAATGTCTTTAATTCCTACAAAACCAAATATAGTGCGAAGGTATGGCTCTTGAAAGTCAAAGCTCAGCTCCTCTTTCGATACATACTGTCCACCACGGCTTGTGATCACAACCATTTTTTTACCCTTAGCAAGCCCTTCTACACCTGTTTCTGTATACTGAAACAAGTACTTAGGCTGAACGATCACATCGATGTAGTGTTTGAGCATATAAGGAATATGAAAGTTCCACATAGGGGTGCTGATGAGAATGAGATCTGCTGATAAAAAGCGGTTGATCTGAGCTAAAATATCTTCCCAAGACTCCTTGAGATCTCCAAAAAGATCTTTTCCCTCTATAAGGACGTATTTACCATCGACTCTTTTCATGCTTAAATCAGGAATTTCTTCCTTCATAAGATTAAGAGAATCCACTGTCCAATTTGGGTGCTTTTCCAAAAAAGACTTTAGAAAAACCTCGCTCACCTGCAAGGTGCGCGACTCTTCCTCCCTTGGAGAGGCAATAATATGGAGTAATCTACTCATGCTCGAATTTCCCTACAAATGCTCTTAAATCCACGTATATTCCAATACAACATCAAAATCCAGTAGGAAAATTCAGGTCCCTTTGCTATAACTCTCTTCTCTTATTTTTTAAACCATCCTTAATCAAGAAAAAACCATGTCTTTATATACTAGAAGTGACCCCCGATACATTCCTCCATCCCTTCCTCCCATAGTGAATACAGGATCAAGAAAAGCTAATGCTACAGGAAAAGAACCTACTTCAACTCAAACTACTACAAAAAAAACCTGGGAAAGCGTCTCAAACAAAACCTATAAGGCAGTCAATCCGAACTTCCCTCCACTAAAAGCTACGACAACCCCATCTACAGCAAAAACACCTACCACTACCAAAGTAACTACTGTAGCTTCGACATCCATCCAAACTGATGGGAAGGTAGAAAGGGAAAATCCTTGGCAATCCAGAAAGCAACAAAATGAGATCGCTAACATTTTTCAGGATCTTCGGGATTGAATTCATAGGAAAAGCGCTCCGACATGAGAAGGAGCGCTTTGTATTATACTTAAAAAATTCTATTCAGATGATTTGCAGCAGCAATCTGTTGGACAAGGACAAACCTTTTCAATTGTGATTGACGCTGAAACGCTATCACAGCGGCATCCTGCTTCTAGATTGATGTTGTGCCATCCATCAGAGAGCGGATTGTTGTTCACAACACGGAGCACATGATCACAGCAAGTTTTCCCGCACACTTTTACGAGTAAAGTCATAGTGCTTAAGTGATCACTTTCTCCTACAAACATTTCTGAACCACGAACGACATGGCCATTTAAAGTAAGAGCCACTTTTCTGTAGCACGCATCTTTGTCATCGTCACACTTGTTTTCTTTGAGTGAGACTGAATATGTGATGCGATACACGCCTGCTTCTTTCAAGATAAACTCTCCGCTTCCTTGAGGATGTTCTATCCCTTTTGTAGGACATATGAGCTCTTTATCAAAGAGAACGGCATGCTCGGGAGCTACCACCATTTCATCTTTTGTATAAAAAGATCCATACTGCATACAGCAACCTGCTGGTGGTGGAGTTTCAGCAGCACTTACATAAGAGCTTGCGATCATAGCGACTATGAAAAAAACTGAGCTGAATAAATTTGAAAATTTTTTCATAACAATTCCATTTTTTTTGTTTTTAATGAGTTCAATCCCAGCAGAAAAAAAGCAACAACCTCTTTTCTGCTGACCTCCCCAGTCTCACAGTTCATGATAGTATTAGTCAATTTTTTATTGATAAGTAGATTTTTTTTGACAAATACTATCATGAACTGCAAACATGACCACGTCTAAAATGAACGTTGTTCTGATAGACCCTTTGCAGTGCTTTTTTTAAAAAGCTGCCTGCAAATGAAAGGAAAACCTCTCTTACTTAAAAGGAACGAGGTATCAACTCTTAAATTACAGGAAAAATTTATGAAAAAATCCAACTTGCCATTGGCCTTTCTGAGCGCTTTTTTATGTCTTAATGCTTTTCAAGCAGAGGCACAAACTTCAGGATGTTGCTGTACGGATTGCATCTGCCCCCCTGGACCTCAAGGTCCCACAGGACCTCAAGGATTTCCCGGAGCCACAGGCCCAATAGGCCCACAGGGACTTACCGGATCCACTGGCCCTACCGGAGCCACTGGAGCACAAGGCCCACAAGGACCTATAGGGATTCAAGGATTGACAGGCCCAACCGGACCTACAGGACCTACGGGATCACAAGGACCTATAGGGCCTCAAGGACCTTGCTGCAGCGCGACGAGCACATTCACAAATATATTCAGCACAACTTCCCAGCTCATACTACCTGGCGGCGTCGCTACCTTCGAAGGAGTGAATGCATCAACAGCAGGCATTGATATTTCTGCTGCTAGCACAACAGGCACAATTACGTTCAATTCAGCTGGTTGGTATGAAATTTATTATGACTTTGATGCTTTATTGCAAAACCCATTTCCATTCCCTGTTCCCTCCTGGACTTCCTCTCTTTTTCTCAATGGAGTGCTAGTTCCTGGAAGTACTCAGCCAGCATTCACCATAAGCCCTGACTATATTACAAGCCACACAAGCGGCCGAGTAATTATTCATGTGAATGTCGGGGATACTCTTCAGCTCATCAACACTTCTACAGTATCGATCATGCTAGTAGGGCTACCTTTTGGTTCTGTTGTGCCATCAGATTGCGCGACCATGTCTATTATAAAGATTTCGTCGTAGGGTAGAATAAAAAAGCCCTTGTTGTTACAAGGGCTTGATATCAATACAATCATGTTTCAATCCACACTTCCCTGAGGAAGCGATATTACGAACTAAACAACCTCTGTCAAGAAGACAGTAGACGGATGTTTTTCTTTACTTACTTTTACCTGATAATCAGAAAAATTGCGAGGTATTTCTACTCCTTCTTTTTTTCTGACCTCAATGGAGTCAAAAAGAGATTGAGCCGGCGCATTCCCAAGAGGACTTTCATGTTTGAATATATATAGCCCTCGCATCGACATGGTTCCTTTGGAAGCAGAGCGATCTTGATCAAACATGTTTTTTAAAGCATCCCACAAAAGCTCCAAATCTACTTTAGAAAAACCGGTTTGCTTAGCGAGATTGGCCGAGATAAAACCGTGAGCCTTATAAAGCCCATAAGACACTGTATATTTGCGTCCCATCGTCTTGTTTTCATTTTCTTGTTGCTGCGCTTCTTTTTTTGTAGCAACAGCAGCTCTTGTAATGGTGTGCTCAAGACTGATGATCGGATCGATACTTCTAGCAAATGTGATTTGAACAGCGCCTCTCACTTGCCCACAATTAGCCTCTTTATTCCCCATAACAGCGCCAAAAGCTCGGATATCGTAGAAGTTTTCACACATCCAAGATCTAGCTTCTGAAGTCTTTTCACTTCCCTTTCTCTTGCCTTGATCACTTTTCAAATCGTATCCAAGACTTTGAAATGCAAGTTCATTTTGAAGCTCAAGAACAGACTTTTCCTTAACGTATATCCGAAAAGGGTGCTCTTCATTTTTAGCGCAAAGTATGTAATTGCGTATTTTCCGCTTTAGACAAACATCCGTGACAAGACCTTGACCTGTCTCAAAGTCAATTCTAGGGGCATTTCCCGCATCCGGATCCCCATTAGGATTTCCGTCTTTTACATCGAATAAGTATACAAATTCATATCTATTGTTAAATGGCATAAGTCGTTTATCTTTTTTTAATTTCTGAAAATATCTGTTGTTTTTGCTGGTAGTATCCAATGGCGAATTCTGCTTGAGCCATTAAAGAAAGATTGGAAGGAAGAGAGGTAAAAGATTTCATAATCGAATCTTTTATCTTTTGAAAATAGTCTGTATCACTCACGGTTAAAGAGTTTATGTACCTGTCGTAACGGTTTAAAAGATGAGGAAAAATCCTCTCAGGAACAACAGCCGCTGTTTTATAAAGGCTATGGGTTATCTGCGTATTTTTTTTGGTTCTAAATTTTTTGCCAGCTATTTCAAGCACCCCAAAAAGACGCCCTAGCAAATACCCAATGTTTTGATTAGATAGGTCTAAAGAGGGTCGCATTTTCACTACACCCTGAGCTCGATTGATCCACGCTTTTAAAAGAGAAACTCTCCTATGAGAAATACCCTCTTCATCAGACAGTCTTCCCAAAAGATTCGAAAGAAGTTCTCGAGGATATGGCAGACCACTCAATATACTAAAGAGAAACTCTCCGGCAAGGCGCGGCGAAACATATTGCACATCATGACAAGGAGAAAAAGCGTGCAAAAGTGAATAAATCGAATAAAGCTCTGGCTCTTTTGCGGCGCTGTAAACTTCCAAATCTTCAAAATGCTTTCGAATCCTTTCTTTAAGCTCACCCACAGCCCCTTCGAAGGAAAAGCGCACAGAAAGTCTTGCTCCATTCGGAGAAAGCGCGTGCACATAAAAAGGAAAGTCATCTTCCTCCCCCTCTTCACACTTAGACAAAAACGTTGTTAAAGAATCGGAAGAAGAAAGCTTTAAAAAATCGGAGAAGACAGCTTCAAAAGGAGTTTTTTTCTTGGCCCAGAAAAGAAGTGTCATCGCTTGATTAAAGGCCACTTTGCGAGGAGAGTCCAAGAGGTGATTAAGAGCTGCTCCATAGGCAAATGACGCCGCTTCGCTAATAGGAGCATTGTGCCCTTGTTCCTTACCAAATGACTCTACAGAATCTAGGTTATAACTAATCAAACTAGCTCCTGACCCTTGAGCCCCATAAACACCTTGAATGGTCGGATGCAACCGGGCCACAGGACCTACTTTTCCTGTAACAAGACAAAATGATGATTTTTCTTTGGATTCATTTTTAGAAAGAGTAGCAAGCGCTTCAATAATCGAACTTTCTTGGCAGACAAGTCGGTTTGTGGGATCTATAGAAAAAGAAACATACGTATTGAGATCTACAATCTCTTTCCAAAGAGGGTGCTTTTCAAGCGCTTTTAGAAAGTCGCTTTCTAAAAAGCGGATCACAGCCTCAACTTCTTTGTTTTTTTGTGAAGCAAAGAACAATTTTTTAAGGTTTTGTAAAAAAGCGATCCTTTTCTCTTCAAGAGCTTCTTTTTGCTTTGGATTCGCAGAGACACCCATTCCAAATACATACTTTAAATTGTCCCAAAGGGTATTAGGTGTAGACCCCACTCCGGAGCGCTTAACAGACTGAGGAACAAGCATGCGCTTTCCTTCACCTTTGCCATTTCTCGTATCTTGAATGTCTAAAAACTTCCCTTCTTTACTAAGCAAAACAACAAAAGAGATCTCTTTGTATTCACATCCAAAGGAGGGCAGAAGGTCTGTATGGTCTTCATAATACTGAACAAGTTGCTGAACAATCATCGCTGGATCTCCGAATTATTTCTAAAAGGAACCGCAACCTTTCCATTTTTCATAACTGCGAAAAAAAACCGGGAAGAAACTTCATTTTTGCTATATTCCATATCATGGAGCATCAAGCCTAAATCTCGCGTTTCAGAAATAGGTTGACACTGTTCATTCTCTTCTAACAGTTGAAAATAAGACGAAAATTCTCTGCATCCAAGATAGGGCTGCGTAAAACATTGCCCTTTTAAAGCTCTTCTTTTAAAGATCGTATTGAATTTCTTCTCTACATTTAAATCGCCTGCAACAGACTTCAAACTAGCTTCAATGACATAAGCTGCATCTTTAAGAATAAGAGAAGATCTTTGAACTCTCTCTTCTTCAATATATATCTCTTTATATTCTGCAGCTTTTGATGCTATTTCGTTTCTTCGTACATTGATCCACTTAATGGGATTTAAAACCTGTATACTTTCAACGTTCCACTGAATTTCAGGGCTCCATAAAATAGCCTCAAAAACCCCTCTTGCAGCAGACGGCGTGATGATTTCATAAGATACTCGTTCGGTCTTTATTTCCGGACGTGTAAAACAAGCGAAATCGCCCCATACTTTAAGTCTATGTTTCATTGATATTCCCCTACTCAATCGACGTCATTTTTCTTTCTATTTCTCAAATATCAACCACAAAGCACTTTGGCAAGCAAACCATTATCTCTCAAAAAAACAAGAATGGCAAAATTAACAAACTACACACAAAACCCAAACATTATTTTAACTTTATGCATCCACCTGCTTTTTTATTAGGCTTCAGCAAAAAAAACAACATAACAAAATAACGTCTAAAAATTAAATGTTTTTTAGGCTAACAAGGATAATATGCGCTCAGAAGCCACCCTGGACTTGATTTTTTTTGCACAAGAAAAAGAAAGAAAAGAAAAAAACGACTCAAAGCCGAAGCGGGAGGAGCCGCTTCGGCTTTAAGAATGAAAAAAACTAGACTTACTGCTGCTCTATCACAATAGCTGCACAGGTTTCCGGCTGCAAAGATCCCGGAATACTAGAAATAAGACTGATCGGCAAAGTGGAAGTGCTTCTTAATGTAAGCACTTGACCTGCTGTCACAGCAATGATCACAGCTCCTGCTGGCGATCTTGTCAACTCTTCAGGAAAAAGAGTGAACGCTGAAAAACAAGATCCTGGCACTGGAACTCCATCTAAATAAAGGGAAAGAGCCCATGCTGGCACTGGAGCTGGAAAAGGAGGCGTTAAGCGCCCTTCCACCATCCAAGCAATAGAATAGATCCCCGTTTTTAAAAACGTGATTTGCCCCGTAGTAGACATTAAACTAAGGTCAAAGTCACCGGCTGTAATTTCATTTGTATTTTCAAATGTTATAGCAGCTCCCGGCAAAATCGACTTATCAGCAACCGAATACACATTCGCAACAGACTGAGACACTAAAGGGCTTTGGCAGCAAGGACCTTGAACTCCTTGAGGACCTTGAACACCAACAGGACCTTGAGACCCCTGAGGCCCCTGAACTCCTTGAGGACCTTGAGAGCCTGTAGCTCCTTGAAGACCTGCAGGACCTTGAGGACCAACAGCTCCTTGTGGAGCAGAAGGACAAAGGCAGTCTGTACAACAGCAACCATTAGCAGCATAAGCATTGAGCGCAAAAAGCGTCACAGCCAAGCCTGCTAACAAAGATATTTTCTTTCTCATAATATTTTCCTAGTTTTGTTGTTCAATCACTAAAGATGCTGAAGTCACAGGAATCGTAGATCCTGCAAGACTTGATGTAATGCTAACAGGCAAAGTCGAGGTACTTCTTAATGTAAGCACTTGCCCTGCATTCACAGGAACAATAACAGTTCCAGCTGCAGTCGTAGTTAGCTCATCAGGAAAAAGAGTGAACGAAGAAAAACAAGCTCCAGGAATTGGAACTCCATCTAGGTATAAAGAAAAAGACCAAGCTGGGGTTGGAGACGGAAAAGGAGGCGTTAGCTGCCCTTCCACTGTAAAGCCAATAGAATAAATACCTGTTTTTAGAAAGGTAATGGCTCCTGTTACATTCATTAAAGTCGTATCATAATCTGCTGCCACAATCGCGTTTGTGTTTTGAAACATCACAGAAGCGCCAGAGGGCATCGCTTGATCGAGCAAGCTGTACACGTTAGCCATGGAATGGCTTACAATGTTAGAGCAGCAAGGGCCTTGAGGACCAGGAACTCCTTGAGGGCCCGCTGGACCTTGAGATCCTATTGCACCTGGAAGTCCTGCAACACCTTGAGGACCTGTGTTTCCTTGAATTCCTGTATTACCTTGAGGTCCAACAGGACCTTGAGGTCCAGGAGGACAAACACAGTCTGTACAACAGCAATCACTCGTCTGTCCGTAAACATTTAATGAAAAAAGCGTCATACTTAAAACAGCTATTAGAGACAATTTCTTTCTCATGATAAATTCCTTCTTTACAAGGTATATTTGATCGTCAAGAGTTCGTAAAGAACCTTTCATTACAAACTCGCCTCAGTTTTACTCTTCATGATAGTATTAATCAACAAAGATTTTTTGAAACAAAGAAAAAAATTGATTTTCCCTCTATGAAAAATAAAAAAAGAAAAGAGGTCGAACACAACGATTCGACCTCTTAAGTTCACTCCGATTCAATCACTAAAGACGCCGAAATTGTTGGAACAAACACGCCAACTGTTGTCGCCGACAAAGTGATCGGCAAATTAGAAACACTCTGCAACGTAAGAACCTGCCCAGCGAGAGCTGCAACAGCAAGACGCCCCCCAGCAAAAGCTGAAGAACCATTAGGAGACAAAGTGAAACCAGGGAAACAAGAACCTGGAACAGGAACCCCATCCAAGTAAAGAGAAAGAGCCCACGCAGGCGGCGGATTCGAAAACGGAGGAGTCAACTTTCCTTCAACACCCCAAGAGATATTATAAACGCCACTTTTTAAAAAAACGATCTGCCCCAAACTTGAAGCCGCGCTCACATCATAAGAAGAAGATGAAACGGTATTCGCTCCTTCAAAAACCACAACACCACCAGAGGCAAGCGACTGATCAAGCACGCTATACAAACTAGCAACAGCCCCTCCCGTAACACCCTGAGGACCCATCTCCCCCTGAATACCCTGAGGACCCGCAAGACCCTGAATACCAGAAACCCCTTGAGGACCCGTCCTGCCTTGAAGCCCCTGAGGACCCTGAAGCCCCATTTCCCCTCGAGGACCTTGCAAGCCTGGAGGACCCATATCCCCCTTAGGCCCTTGAGGACCCATTTCACCTTGAGGACCCTGAGGACCCGTGGCACCCGTAAACCAACCACCATCCCCCGCACAAACATTTAGCGTAAAGCACACACACCCTAATAAAATCATTTTTGTTTTCATGATAATTTTCCTGGTTAAAACACACATCCATCAACCGAAAAGAATCTAAAAGATTTCCCGCTCAGATGGTTTCTAAAACATATTTGTTTATGATAGTATTAATCAACGTATTTAGTTTTTGAAAAGCACACAGACAGCGCTTCAGTCCTGATTTTTCGCAAAATACATTCACTTAACTATAGCTATTCATGCTGATGTTTGTTATACCGAGAGCATGAACATCTTTTTCCAAAGCAGGTATTATGGATCCTATTAAAAATCCTTTCTCTCCAGGAGCTGGTTCTCCCCCTCCAGAACTTGTAGGTCGAGATCCTGTCCTTGAACAAGCCAGAATTCTTTTTGGACGCATCAAACAAAAGCGCTCTGAAAAGAGCATGCTTCTTACAGGCTTGCGAGGAGTTGGCAAAACCGTACTACTGAATGAAATCGAGCGTTTAGCTAAAAAAAATGGCTACCAAACCATCCTCATTGAAGCACACGAAAACAAAGAACTAGCGCGCCTGATCATTCCTTATCTAAGAGGGTTGTTATTTGACTTAGGAAGGCATTCCCCCAGTGAAAAAGTTAAAAGGAGTCTCGCTGTTTTACACAGTTTCATTGGAGGAATTAGGCTAAAAGCCAATGATATGGTTATTGAAGATGACATTACTGCAGAAAAAGGAACTGCCGATAGTGGCGATCTAGAAGTCGATTTGCCTAATCTTTTTATCGCGATCGGAGAGGCAGCTGAAGATCTTGGCATCGCGATTGCTATTTTGATTGATGAAATTCAATACCTGAATCAAAAGGAGCTCGGCTCCCTCATCATGGCTATGCATAAGGTCCAGCAATTGCAGCTGCCCTTAGTGCTGATTGGAGCAGGCCTTCCAACGCTTCCAGGATTTGCAGGTGAGTCTAAAACATATGCAGAACGGCTTTTCAGCTTCCCAAGTATTGGAGCTTTATCCAAAGAAGATGCAGAGCGCGCTCTGCAAGATCCAGCTCTTGCGGTTGGTGTTGCTTTTGAACCTACCTCCCTTGTAGAGATCTATCGCCTGACGCAAGGATACCCTTACTTTCTCCAAGAATGGGCCTACCATGCTTGGAATAGAGCTTCAGACAGCGTGATCACATTGCAAGACATTCAAAATGCGACCGATACCGTCATTAGAAGCCTTGATGCTAACTTTTTTAGAGTGCGCTTTGATCGCCTGACTCCTAGTGAAAAAAATTTCCTTCGCGCTATAGCAGAACCAGGACCCGGCTCTAAACGCACGGGAGACATCGCACTAGCCTTGAATGTTAAAGCCAACACTCTGAGTCCGATTCGCTCAAGCCTCATTAAGAAAGGAATGATCTATAGTCCTGCCTATGGCGACATAGCTTTTACAGTTCCCCTCTTTGATGAATTTATGATTCGGGAAATTCCAGAGCTAAAAAATTGAAATGAAGACCTGTTTTTTATTTCTTTTGCTATGCATGACAGCTGAAGCGCGTCTTTATTTCCTGCATATTCCAAAAACAGGAGGGACAACTCTAAGGCTCTTGCTCGAGCAGGAGCTTTCCTCTGATGAGATCTACCCCTTTCGAAACTCCAAATCGGCAAATGCACCTGTAGAAGAAGAGCTCGTTTCAGGACATTTTCCTTATGCATTTTGTAGAAAATTGGATCCTAGCTTTGATCAGGCGTTTAAAGTAACGATCTTAAGAGACCCCGTTGAGAGATACCTTTCTTTTTTGCGGGCTAAAAAAAAAGCAGATGAAAGTCTTCTCGACTTAGAGTCTGTGCTAAAACTTCGCCTCATACCAAAGAGCAAGTACCATCAAGGCCTTATCGACAATGCCCTCTGTAGACATTTAGCGACAGATCCTGATTTGCAAGGAAAAGATCTTTTAGAGAGTGCAAAAAAGACCTTAAACACTCTTGATGACATCATTTTCTTCGATCATTTTGAAGAAGAGGTTATTGATCTTTTTGCGCGGCTTGGCATTTTGATGGATAAACAAGACATCCCTAAAATCAACACCACTCAAAAAGAGCCGATAAGCGCCTCTATTTTAGAAGAAGTAAAGCAGTGGAATGCACTTGACATCGAACTTTATGAGTACGCAAAAAAACATGTGCAAAAAAAAGCCACTACATACCCTTTACAAACAAAATCTTTTCAGCCACTTCTGCAAAAAAGAAATGAGATAGAATATACCTTTGATCTTCCCTTGAAAGGGAGAGGCTGGACCTATAGAGACACTGCACAAAATAATGTCATCTATAGATGGGTTATGGATAGCCCTGCTTACATCTATTTTTCACTCCAAGATGATTTTGATTATGATCTATTTTTCAATGCAAGGTGTTTAACTGCGGAAGTAGAGCCAAAGGTGCTTGTAAATGGAAAAGAGATCGAGATTAAAAAGTTAGATGAAGAAGTTTTTTCCTTATACCATGGAAAAATCCCAAAAGAGCATCTAACAAATAGCCCAATAGAGCTTTGCTTTTATTCCACCAAAGCATTCCAATATAGAGATCTTTACCCTAGCAAATACAGCAGGAACCACCCTCCCTTATCTTTTGCTCTAAGTAAGATTCAGATTTCTAGTCTAAAAAATATCCATAGGGTTGAAAGAGGGGTTTAATCTCATCAACATAGTGATCTAGCCAATACAAAAGCTCTTTTGGCGGCGTGTATGGCTCTAGAGCAATATGCTTACCATGAAATCCCGAAATCGGCAGATACTCTTGAAAATCAGGCAGATTTTGAATAAAGGAGCTCACATTTTTCTTTGCATACGCTCTCGTCATGAGCTCTTTGTCCTGATCCTTTATCGATACAGCTAGCTGCTGCTCAATGAGCGTAAAAAGATAGTCTAGATTCCCTTCTAGCTCTTCGTACTTCACAAAAAGAACAGTTTTCTCCCTTTGTTTCAGCTCCTCAGCATAAGTGATATAGTCTCGATGTCTTAGCACTACCCTTTCAGCAAACTTCTTTATATTTAATATGGGATGGGGAGCTATTCTGTAATTGGATATGCTGGCAGCTATTGGATGGCGGAGAGTAACAACGTATAATACGTTTTCTCCTAGAAAAGCCTCTAAGCCTTGGAATCTGTGCGTTTTTAAAACAAGACGATCCTCCCTCCACTCGTTATGAGAGCGAGAAAGTAAAACATCCTTTTCAAAAAGAAACCTAAAAACATTATACGTCAAAGAGCTCCCTGTTCGAGGGGCTGAAATGACGATGACCTTGTCGTAGGGAGCTAAAGGGTACCTCTCAGATCTAAGACTTGGAAGTGTTTCAATGTCAAGAAACTCTGCGAAGCCTGAAATGGTAACAAACAGAGAAAAAAAAGAGAGTAGCACTGCCTTAATCTTCATAAAAACACCTCTGTTGCACTCTTGTTAGAAAATCGTACTTATTATCTAGGCCTATGCAAGAGGTCGCGTGAAATAAAAGCATAGAATCATCACATACGAGCTCAGACTCTTTTGAATAATACCCGGCAGGCTCTTTTAAAACCCGCCTACCGTTAGGAAACTCATTAGATGGAAGGAAATCCCATTTGATCTCTTCCTTCCTTTTTAAGGCCTCTTGAAGAGCTAATTGATCATCAATACATTCCTTGTCAGTTAAAAGACTCTGAGCATCTTTAATCCAAAGAAGTGTTTTTTCATTCCCTCTCATGACAAAAAAACCGGCACATAAAGAGTTTTTTGGCCATCCTTGTTGAACCACAAAATCGCTATCCCCTAAGTACATTAAGCAAGTTTCTAAAATGGGCTTTAGAAAAATGATGTCTACATCTGAGTAGAAAAAAATCTGATCTTCTTGATGTGCAAGTATTGCCTCTTCAAGCAACTCTAATTTACGCAGCATTGTCTTATCCCACCCATCAGAGCGAAAGGCTCCTGTTGGGCACTCCTCTGGAATTTTTTTTACAATAAGCTCAAAATCATCTTTAATGCTTGGCAAAAAATAATGCTCATAAAGCGTTTGGAATTGCGGAGTATACATGCAATATAATTTATACTGGGGCTGACTTGCAATTGCTCTAGAGAGGAATAAAAGAAACAAAACAAAATACTTCATAAAGAGCTAGCTTCTCCAAATCTTTTAAGATAAAACTCCCAAAAGACCGGAGACTCCGTCTTTATGTACTCATCTATATAGGCGAGCACTTCAAAAGAAGCGTTTTTTGAATAGTAGATCTCTTGGGGTCCTTGTCTAGAAGAGCTCCCTCCAAAGTTACCTTTATGCTGCTCTTGATAGCTTAAAAGCAGTCTATCCATGTACATCTTTTTGTTTTCTATGTAGTCACTTAAGTATTTAGGCTCCTCTCCCATAAACTCGAGCAGCTCTAGTAAGATTTCATCATTTCGACGGATAAAATCTTCATAAAAAACGAGTTTTTTATTGTTTGAGTTCCATGAATGGTACACATGAAATGCCCCCAAATACTGATTTAAAAATGTCTCGATGAATAGCGCATCAGGACTTTCATTAGGAGGAAATTTTAGAAAAAACTCTCTAAAAAGAAGTTCTTTGGGATTGCGCGTTACAAAGATCAACTTGTTTTGCTCGGATGAAACCTTCATCAATTTTGGCAATCTAAAATGCGTGCGATAAAGTAGCGGCTCATCACTTACAAGCGATAGGTTTAAGCGATTATAAGAAGGGTGATTTCTCCATTTAGAACCCTGGCTAAAAATAGCATTGCCATAGTCGAGCCAAGAGATGGGCCTTCTTGTTAGGATCGATAAGCTAGTCGACACCCAATTAGACCCTGATTTTTTTGTCGATAAAAGAAATGTCGCATCTTTAATAGAGCTTAAGTCATCAAAATCAGGTCTATCCGCTCCATAGATAAAACATGGTATGCAAAGTAAAAAAAGAGCCTTACCAATCCAAATTTTTTTCATATCCAAGCTCGATTAATAAGTCTCCGATCTCTTGTTTAATAGCCGCTTTATGCTCTTCATTACAATATTCTTTCCAACTACCCGCTTTACCTTTAAAAAAGTTCCATCCTTTTCCAAAGTGTTTTTGATACACTTCTTTCAACTCCCGATTAGATTGGGGCAGCTTTAAGGCTTTTGCTATTTTTCTCATTTCTTTAAGAGCGTCAAGATCTCGAGCCACTCCTCCATGAGCCCCCATAAGCTTATTAAAATCTAAAACGCAGCAAACAGGAGAAGATATCCACCCCATATAGTGGATGGTATGCAGCCTTAAATCTTTGCGGATCATGTATAACAACCTCTCATCATCAGAAGCAATAAGCCCTGCTTCTGAATCGTTGCAATGGATATACTTATAGTGGTTCAGCAAAGAAATAATCTGATCTCTTGGGTCTCTTTTAATAAAGAAGTTGATACAGTTTTTTTTCTGTAAATAGCTCTCCATGTTAGAGGTATAAGGCGCATGTAGATGCAAAAACGTTCCCTTTGCACTATTGACTTCCCAAACCTCATCCATCGTAGCTTTTGTCCAGGGCTTTGGAGTTAATCCAAAAAATAGGTAGTCTGGATTTTTAAACGCCCCTTCATAATCCTCTTCAATCACTTCCACATTATTAGTGTATTCTTTGGCCCAGTAGACATTTTTTCCTGTTAGCTCCGTTAAGATCGGGATGAGTAGATGGGTCCCTGTTTTCGGCTCAGTGAACAACGTAAATTCAACTGACTGTAAATGGCAGATAAAAACAAACGCAGCGATGAAAAAAGATCGAATCATTGCGCCACCACACCTCTATGCAAGGCCTCTAATTTCAAAAGCTGATTCGACATCTCAAACTGATCTACAAAAATTTGATGAGCTGTTTTGGCCATTTCTAAGGCTTTTCCAGGGTTAGACTTGATGAATTTCATATGCTTACGAACCTGTCTATCAATCTCAGAGGCTTTTAAGGAGGTATCTATGTAAAAAACAGAGTCTCCAAAGTGTTTTCTTACAAAAGAGTTTTCATCAGAGATGATCACAGTAGAGGCAGCGGCAGCTTCAAAAATCCGTGAGGTCGGAATGCCTTCTTGATTGTGGATATCGGAGTGCAAAATGAGCACAACCCCATGTTTTTGCAAAACATCAATGACAGAGACCCCATCAAAAGGAATTGAGCCCACATACCCCCTTTTAATAAGGGCATCATTTTTATTAATTCCATAAAAACTCACAAGACCATCTCGACTGAGCAATTTATAAAAAGATCGAAATTTTCTATCGTTCAAACGATTGCTCCACACGGGGATCATGGTTACAAGATTATTGAGAGACACTTCCTTGTAAGGGACATGGTGAACCGTCGGATAAAAGGATATGCAGTGAAATTGCTTATTTTTTAACCTCAGCCCTTCTTCTATCGACTGTCCCTCTTGCAACGTCATTAAGTAACCATCGTACTTTTCATAAAAGGGAAGAAGATGGCGCTCCCCATCTAAAAAATTAAATGGATGGAAAATAGTCTGATAATTGGGACAGTAGGGATTCGTAAATGTGTTTTGAGGAAGCAAGCAAACCACGAAATCAAGATCCTGCATTTTTTCTACAAAAGAGCCCTGATCTTCATCCAAAAACACAGTCCATCCAAGACTTTCTGCTGCCGCCTTGATACGCCAGCCCACTTCTCTTTCGCCGCAGTATTTCGAACTACTGGCAATTCCCATGCGTATGCTTGCTTCTGTTCTTACGAAAAAAATAAATCCACAAGCCATTAAACACTTAAAAACCGGCGTCATCTTTCTTTAGTACCTTCATTGAAAAAGCGGATACTTTGCCTTTAAAAAGCAAAGAATGTCAATCCGAAATTTCACTCCCATTTTTGAACGATGGGAACTTTCCTTCCCTCTCGGAAAGACTTTTGACTCACGCGAAGACCTGGAGGCGCTTGTCTTCTTTTATATTCAGCTTTATGGATTTTCTGGATTAAGCCTTGAACAAAGGAAATTTCCAAGTTGTTTTCTTTTGCAATGCTCTTTGCTGATTTTCCTTGTTCGATATAAGCGTGAACCACTAAATCTAACAGATCATACTCAGGCAGTGAATCCGAATCTTTTTGATTCGGTCTCAGTTCTGCCGAAGGCTCTTTTTGAATGGTTGAAAAAGGGATGATTTCTTGGTGTCTATTGATGAAATGAGCAAGCTCATAGACTTGCCCTTTACTCAAATCTGAAATGACGCTTAAGCCCCCGCAGAGATCCCCATAAAGGGTCATGTATCCAAGGGCCATTTCACTTTTGTTCCCGGTACTAAGAACGATGTATCCAAACTTATTAGAAAAAGCCATTAGAAGAGTGCCTCTAATGCGAGATTGGAGATTTTCTTCCGTCACATCCTCAGGAAGATCCTTAAAATGGGGCTGCAAAAGACTTAAGTACGTCTCAAAGGGAGCTTCAATAGGGATCTCTTCGCAAGCAATTTGTAAATTCGAAGATAACGCTTTTGCATCTATGAGGCTCGAGCTTGAGCTATAGCGCGACGGCATGGCAATCCCTAAAACATTCTCCTTTCCAAGAGCTGCTACGGCAATACAAGAGACAACCGCTGAATCAATCCCTCCAGAAAGTCCTAAAGCCGCCTTTTTAAAGCCGCTTTTATGAAAATAGTCTCTTACTCCTAAAACAAGAGCTGAAAACAGCTCCTCTGCCGGCAATAGGTATTGATAAGGGCTTGGTTTAATCTGGTTTAAATCCCAAATACAAATTTCCTCTTCAAATGCTTTAGCGATTTGAAGCGCAGTCCCCTTGGTGTCTAAAAAAAAGCTGTAGCCATCGAATATGAGCTGATCATTCCCTCCCACTTGGCAGCAAAGAACAAGAGGACATTTTAACGTCTGAACCGTTTTCCTGCAGACCTGCAAGCGAAGATCTAATTTTTCAAGATGGTACGGTGATGCGGATATGTTGATCAAACAATCTATTTTCTCTTTAGCCAACATTTCTACAGGATCCCTTGGATAGGATATACCGCAAAGATCAGCCGCATGCTGCCAGATATCTTCACAGATCAAAACAGCGATCTTTTTCCCTTTATACTCCCAGGTGCGGCAAGAAGTTCCCGGCTCAAAATATCTCCCCTCATCAAAGACATCGTAAGTAGGAAGAAGCCACTTATCATGAAACCCTAGCAAACTTCCATTTTCTATGATCGCTGCGCTGTTAAAAAAACGTTTACCGACATTAGAGGGATTTTTTCTAGCAAGGCCAACAACAACAAAAAGGCCTGAAGAGGCCTTTATGATTTTTTCAAGACACCGCTCCATCTCCTCTACAAACCCCTCCTGTAAAAGAAGATCCTCGGGAGGATACCCACAAAGGGCAAGCTCTGAGAAAACAGAGAGCTCCGCCCCTCCCGCCCTTGCAGAGTCTAAAGCAGCGAGGATCTTATTTGTATTTCCCTCAAAATCCCCTACCGTATAATTCAGCTGAGCAACGCATATATTCATGAAAAAAACCCTGTTTTTTAAAATTGACTTCTAAATGAGCGAATCGGCATCCTTTTCCTGACCTTTCATGAAAAAAACAAACCCAAGGTAGATCTATGGCAAAAGCTCAACTTAAAGTACACACAGAAAACATACTCCCTATTATCAAGAAATGGCTTTACTCTGAAAAGGATATTTTTATTCGCGAGCTTGTGTCTAATGCATGCGACGCCCTAAACAAATGCCGCATTCTCAGAGAAGAAGGGGCTCTTGAGGTGCTCGATGCAGATCTAAAAATTGAGATCCGCATTGATAAAGACAAAAAGCAGCTGCTCATTTGCGACACCGGAATCGGTATGACTCACGAAGAAGTGGAAAAATACATCGCTCAAGTCGCTTTTTCAGGAGCTGAAGATTTTTTAAATAAGTACAAATCTCAAGAGGGAAGTGAATCGATCATCGGACACTTTGGTCTTGGTTTTTACTCTGCCTATATGGTTGCTAAAAAAGTCTCTATAGAAACTCTTTCTTATCTAGGAAGCGATGCTGTTTTTTGGAGCTGTGAAGGAGGAACGGAATACGACATTGAACCGTGCCAAAAAGCAACCAGAGGAACTGACATCATTTTAGATATCGACCCTGAACAAGAAGAGTATCTAGAAGAAACAAAGATCCGTTCTTTATTGCAGCACTACTGCTCCTTTTTACCCTTCCCGATCTATTTGAACGGAGATCACATCAACAGCAAAGAGCCTCTTTGGCTAAAAGCTCCAAACGCCTGCAGCGATGAAGAATACCTTGCCTTTTACCGCTCTTTATACCCTATGGACCCTGATCCTCTTTTTTGGATCCATCTGAATGTTGACTACCCTTTCAATCTCAAAGGGATTTTGTACTTTCCAAAAGTACATCGTAAATTCGACTGGTCTCAAAGCAACATCAAACTATTTTGCAATCGCGTCTTTGTTTCCGATAATTGCAAAGATTTGATGCCAGACTACCTCATGGCTCTTAAAGGTGCCATTGACAGCCCTGACATCCCTTTAAACGTTTCTAGAAGCTATTTGCAAGTGGATAAGACCGTAAAACAGCTCGCAACGCATATCGCCAAGAAAGTGGCAGATAAGCTTTCCTCTCTTTACCAAACAGACAAAGAGTCTTTTGTGAAAACTTGGCCTGATGTAGAGCTGATTGTCAAACTTGGAATCTTGCAAGATGAAAAGTTCTATGAAAGAGCAAAAGAGTTCCTCCTTTGGAAAACGACTAAGCAAGAGTGGACTACAGTCGAAGAGTACATCGAAAGAAACAAAGAAGCTTTAAAGGATAAAGTATTCTATACGATGGATGATAAACAAGGATCTCACTTCCTAGATCTTTACATAGAGAAAGGAATCGAAGTTTTGTATACAAGCTCACCTGTTGATACAACAGTCCTTAGCCATCTAGAAAGGAAAAAAGCGCCAACCTCCTTCCAAAGAATTGATGGAGATATCGACGATTCTATTTTAGATAAGTCTCGTGACAAAACCGATTTAGATTCTGAGGGCAAAACAGAAGGGGCAAGACTTGCCGATCTCATTGCTGGAAAGCTAACAAAAAGCAACGTGCAAGTGGAAGCAAAAAGCTTAGCATCTAACTCTTTACACGGTTTTATTTTAGTGGATGAAGAGATGAGAAGAATGAAAGAGTATTTTGCGCTTTCTCAGCAAACAATGCCGTTCCCTCTTCCTGATAAAAAGACGTTTGTGATCAACACAAACAGCCCTTTAATCAACAGCCTTCCTAAAATCAACGAGCAAGATCCGGAGCTTGCTGAAGATCTCATCACTCAGATCTACGAGCTTACACTTCTTTCTCAAAAAGAATTAGAGGCATCAGCTCTTGCTGACTTTATTGTAAGATCAAACCGAGTACTTGAAAAACTCGCCACGAAGTAACTACTGAACAAGAGGCCTACGGGCCTCTTGTTTTCCATGTATCAATCAGTTCATTTTCATTATTAAATACGTCTATTTGTAGGGAATCTTTGCTTATACTGAGCAAAGAAAAGCAGCTCGTACTACCGCTTTTTTCAAGATAAAAAAGGTTTTCAGTGACCTTTCTAGAGGGAGCTCCCCAACATCCGTCACCTACATATACAATCCCCAAAGGATTTATCTGCCCCTCCAACATCGGATAGGTTCTTTTAAACGCGTGATTGTGATGTTCGAAAGCAAGTTTAACTCCATATTCTTCAAATAATGGACTCCAGCGAGTTCTTACATTCGTGGGACGAGAATCCTTTAACAAGTAAGTTGAGGGATATGCTGCAAGGTGATAGACCGGAATCTTCCAAAGCATGCTTTGCTTTTCTTTTAAAGTTTGCTCTAACCAAATGGTCTGCTCTTTTTCTACAGGAAAAAGATGTCCCGAATCTAAAAGAATTAAAGACAGTGAGCTTGCAACATCCACCGTTTTATAGGTTCGATTGGTAGAAGATGGAAAAAACTTTAGAAAAAGAGAGTTTTGTCCTTTTTCTTTTCGGTCTTTTGATCCTATATCATGGTTTCCAACAATTGCTACAACAGGGATCAACCGCCCTCTTTCTCCTTGCATCGAAGCTTGCCACTCTTCAAAAAAATCGATCCACCTAGACACTGAGCCATATTTCCCCGAAAACCATCCATGGTTATATGCATAAGCGATATCTCCTCCCAAAATAGCGAAGTCTGGATTTTTTTGAGCAGCTACTTTGTTCATCTTGCGGAACATAGAAAACGACTCTGTAAAATCGCCGCCTATTGCAATCTTTAAAGGAGTTTTTAGCTTTGAGGGTAGGGTCTTAAAAAGATACTCGCGCTTTTCCCCTTCGAAATAAAATGAGTAATAGCAAGACTCTTCTAGACCACTGATCAGACACTCTTTTACTGAGTAAGAAGAATCTGCTAGAGTTTGATGAGAAATGGCTGTTTCCTTCTTCCAATGTGCATCCCCTTCCTTTCGATAAAAGATGGTATTATATGGTTTTTTTTGCCCCTTTTCAATCCAGTGAACGGACATAGAGTGAGCAGAGTTCTCTGTTAAGGTTAGATACACAGCCTTTGGAGCTGCACAAAGAAAAGAAGAGACCGATAAAAAAAAGAAAACAAATCGCATAAAAACCGCTTCGTGTGTTCAAAAAAAAAGCCTTGCTTATCACAAGGCTTTTCAATCGAAAGATTTTAAAAACTAAGACTACTTTGTAGAGTCGATGATCTCAGGCTTTCCCTCTTCAGAGCCAGCTTGAACATCTGTAATAGCTGCTTTTAAGATTTCAATTTTAGCACCATCATACATTTTCACAATGATCGTGTTTTCTTGAATTCTCGCAATGGTTCCAATGATTCCCATAGCAGTAACTTTATCGCCTACTTTCATAGAGTTTCTTTGTGCTTCTGCAGCTTTTCTTCTTTTCTGCTCTGGGCGCCATAAAATGAAGTAGAAAAAGACAAGAGCAACACCAATCATCATTAATGTTTGACTCATTCCGCCTTCTCTTGCAGCTGGAGCTTCCCCATCTGCAAAGGCTGTTGCCGAGCAGAGTAAAAGAGAAGCCAGGCCGACTAGCTTGGTTAAATTCGTTTTCATAAATTCCTCGTTACATGTCTAAAAAACATAGGATCAAGAGTAAGGGGTAGAAGACCTCAAAATCAAGAAAAAACGTAAAAAACTTAAGAAAAACTTCTTTAGTTTTCAAAAAAATTACGTTAGAAAAAGCAGACTTTCACTGTAAAACTTCTTTAATATTAAAAGCCATTAATTATTGACAAAAATCAAACACTTAAATTATAACACATGAAAACAAACGGTATTATCATGTCAATTACACCAATACAAAGCCCTATTCCCTATGGATTTTTAACTCCTAATGAACAAGGACCTGGCACTTTTGTCTCTCCCCCTCCACCAATAATGCCTCTAGGAGGACATAACGCTAGTCCCCCAGAGGAAAATGCAGGGCAACTACCCGTAATGCACCGCTTATTTCCAACAGGTGGACTTCCTATAACAAATGAAGCCTTGCAAGCAAGTCTTCTTGCTCTTCCGATTATTTTTCAGCCGCTCAATCAAAATCCGAATAATCGTATCCATATCATTCAAGACCTGACCGATGATGAGTCTGAAGAAGAGATAGATCATACAGCTGACAATGAAAGTCTGACTGAAACTCTGACTATAATCTTTAAAAGAGCTAATCTTGAAGTGTCGGTGTTGCTAGAAGAACTCAATGATAAGCGCAGACGACTTAACCAACCTTAGCCACCATGTATAGTCCAAGAAAGACTAGAAGAGCTTACCTGCGCATGCAATATTTTAAGCGGCAGGTAACGGTTCAACTAACTGGCTGACTTTCCCAATCAATATTAGCCTTAGCTAACGGCGCAGCAGCACAATATTTTCAATGTGCACTGTTTGAGGAAATTGATCTACAGGTTGGATAGCGACAATTTCGTATCCAGCTTGCTTAAATAACTGACAATCCCTTGCTTGCTTTTCTGGAGCGCAGGAAATGTAGAGGATTTCTGAGGGAGCAAGTGAGAGCACCTCTTCTACAGCTTCAGGAAAAAGTCCGGTTCTTGGAGGATCCAGTACGATTAGATCTGGCTTAAAAGAAGGATCTTTTTCTTTTAACTCTTTTAACACCTTTGAAACGTCCCCTTTAAACACCTCTAAATTATTTACCAGATTGAGCTCTCGATTTGCTTCCGCATCAAAGACCGCGTAAGGGTTAAGCTCAATGGCGATCACTTTTTCTGCAAAAGAGGAGAAAATCATTCCAAGAGTTGCAGTGCCTGCATAGAGATCTAAAATAAGGTTTCTTTTTTTAAGGCCGGCTATTTCCAATGCTTTAGAATAAAGCTTTTCTGCTTGCATCGTATTGGGCTGAAAAAAAGCTGTTGGGCTGATCTTGAAGCGGTAGCTTCTTTTGTAATCAATCGCGCTAATTTCAAGCTCTTCTTCAATGTGGTTAGATCCAAGGAGATTCATTTCGTAAAACTGCGTAGGTTGTCCCCTAACAGCTTGTTGAATGCGAAGGAAAACGCTTAAGGTCTCTCCTCCAAGTGAACTTTGCACAGCTGACACAAAACTTGTTAAGTGCTCTTTTTTTAAAGCGTATTCAGGGTTACCAGAAACAGTTAAGATCACCATCTTTTGGCCTGTTTTCTTTCCTTCTCTAACTGTGAGGTTTCTTAAACTTCCAATGTCTTGTATTCCATGAAAAGCCAAAATACCTGACTCATCCCACCAAGCCTTGACAGCTGAAAGAACCCCAATGAACCATTTAGGAGAAAGATGGCACTCAGTTAAAGTTTCTACTCGTCCCTTAGTTCCTGCCTTCATAAGACCTAAGAACCGCTCTCCTGCTTTATTTTGAGAGAACGTATACTCCATCTTATTGCGATAGTTCCACTCCAAAGGAGAGGCAGCTATCGAAAAAATCTCCCCTTCAAATAAAGATGTGAAAAGGTTCTTAATAACGCCTTGCTTATACTCGAGCTGCTTATCATAGGTCATGTAGTGCAGCGAGCAGCCTCCACAGACGGGAGCATGCAGACAAACAGCCTCTCTTCGATTGGGAGAGGCTTTAGATACCTCTAAAAGTTTCCCTAAGTAGGCACCTTTATTTTTAGAGCCGATCTCAGCGACGACAAGATCTCCTGGAACGGTGCCCGGAACTCTTGTTTTGGTCATGGGAGATCCTGCTACTTTTTGGGCAAGCCCCACCCCAAATCCCTTAGCAGAAAGGCGCTCGATCTGAATTGTAACTGGAAAATAGGTTGTTTTTTTCATAGGTAGGCAAGGATACAAGGCGGTAGGATAAAAAAAAAGAGGGAAAAATCCCTCTTTTTTATAAAAAGACTGTAAAAGCAGCTTTATTTTTTCTTTTTCACCGCTACCTTTTTGGCAGCCGTTTTTTTAGGTTTTCCATCCAATTTTCTCTCAGAAGCTACAGACTCTTTCCTATATACTTTAGCTACTTTTTCCAGGTCGATTGTATGGACTCGAACCCTCTGGGAGGCCGCTCTATTCCCCCCTGCTGATTTTTCTAAATCTACGTTGATCTCGGCTAGTAACTTTCTCATTGTATTCATCGTTTCTTTAAGACCCATTGTCGCCTCCTGTGTAAAAGTGTAAGACCTACCACAAATCCATAATCCACTGTGGAGATAATATTCAATATTTTTTTCAGCCCACCACGTCTAACGTGATATAATTTTTTTTATTCCCCAGAGATCTCACTTTTTTTTCTTTTCTTTGTCGACAATCAAAAAGCCTTTTTGATAAACTGTAGCCGTTTTGTTGATCTTTATAGCTTTTACTTAGTGAAGCTGAGGCGTAAAGACAACAGTTGAATGATTTTTAAGGAGATCGTATGTCCCAAAATAAAAAACTATATGTTGGAAGTCTACCATATAGTCTTACAGAAGATGAACTAAAAGAGATTTTCCTCCCTTTTGGTCCCGTTGTGTCCGCTCGCATTATCACTGATAAAATGACGGGCAAGTCCAAAGGATTTGGCTTTGTTGAAATGGAAACGCAAGAAGACGCTCAAAAAGCGATCGAAGCGATCCACGGAGCAGAACTACATGGAAGAACACTCATCGTTAATATTGCTCATCCTGAGCAAAAAAGAACGGGTTTTTCTCCTCGTCCTGACCGTCCTAGAAGAGATTCTTGGCAGAAGACTTACTCTTAATCGCTGTCTCTCCTAACGGAAAGTTACCTTAAGTTAAGCTACAAAGACCTTGGTTTTTGTAGCTTTTTTTTGTTTAAAGGCTTTCTGAATTCAAATTATCCCTTTCCCCTCAAGTCCAACTACACGCTTCAATTAATTTTCTTTAAATTAAAGATTAAACGAAAGAAGCGATTGACCATCAAAAGCAGCTTGTTCCATTTAGAAGATTTGAGCAGTTAATAGAGTACATGACACCTGCTATGAGAGCTGAATTAGATAGAGTCTTAGATGTCCGTGAACGAACCATCCCAAGCAGGGTCAGCCGTTTAATAAAAGTCTTTGCTTCAAAGCCTCTAACTCTTGAAGCAGCTCTTTTGGCATTTTAGATCCAAAAAGAGCAAAGTACTTCTCAAGCTCTTCTACTTCTAAAAGCCACTCCTCTTTTTTGATAGAAAAAAGAGAATCGAAGTCAACATTGAGGCCTGATAGATCTAAAGAAGTTGGAATATTTCCAATAGGAGTTTTTGTAGAATCGGTATGCTCAAAGATCCATTTTAGAACTCTTATGTTTTCACCAAAACCTGGCCATAAGAATTTGCCATTTGTGTCTGTTTTGAACCAATTGACGTAGAAAATCGAGGGCTTTTCTTTAAGCTTTGATCCAACATCAAGCCAATGAGCAAAATAATCACCCATGTGATAACCACAAAACGGCAGCATCGCAAAAGGATCGTGGCGTAGTTTGCCAACAGCGCCTGTTGCTGCAGCTGTTGTCTCTGAAGACACACTAGCCCCTAAAAAGACACCGTGAGCCCAAGAAAGAGCTTCGTAGACAAGCGGAACCGTAGACGCTCTTCTACCCCCAAATAAAATAGCAGAGATAGGAACTCCTTCAGGGGCGTGAGCATGAGGATCTAGGATGGGGCATTGGGAAGAACTTACGGTAAAGCGACTGTTGGGATGCGCAGCAGGCGCTTTTTTATCCCAAGGCCGACCTTTCCAGTCAGTGAGATTTTCTGGGGATTCAGGTGTCATTCCCTCCCACCACACATCTTTATCATTTGTAAGGGCTACGTTTGTAAAAATCGTATTTTTAGAAATGGTCTCCATAGCGTAGGGGTTGGAGCGATAAGAAGTTCCTGGAGCCACACCAAAAAAGCCAGCTTCAGGATTTACGCCATACAACCTTCCATCCTTTCCAATCTTTAGCCAAGCGATGTCATCCCCTACACACTCTACTTTCCAACCAGGAAGAGTGGATCGAAGAAGCGCTAAATTTGTTTTGCCACATTGACTTGGGAAGGCCGCTGCGATGTATTTTTTTTCACCTTGTGGATTTGTAATCCCAATGATGAGCATATGCTCTGCAAGCCATCCTTCTTTTTGCGCCATGTTCGATGCAATCCGAAGAGCAAAACTCTTTTTACCAAGTAGCGCGTTGCCGCCATAGCCGCTTCCATAAGACCAGATCGCTTCTTCTTCTGGAAAATGCACGATGTACTTTTGTGAATTACAAGGCCAAGAAGTATCTTTTTCACCAGGTTGTAAAGGCTTACCAACGGAGTGCATACAAGGAACGAAGTGACCATCAGATCCTAACTCTTTTAAAACTGATTCACCCATAGTAGTCATGATCTTCATGCTGCAAACGACATAAGGAGAGTCGGTGACTTGTACACCTATTTTAGAAAAAGGCGAGTGCAAAGGGCCCATACAAAACGGAATGATGTATAAAGTCCTTCCCTTCATACATCCGGAAAAAAGAGGTTTTAATATCTTTTTCATCTCTTCTGGATCTTTCCAGTTGTTTGTAGGTCCGGCATTTTCTTTGTTTTTGCTACAAATAAAGGTCGCTTCTTCAACACGAGCTACATCACTAGGATCTGATCTACAATAAAAGCTTCCGGGACGTTTTTCTGGATTGAGAGGAATGAAGGGATGCAATTTGACAAGGGATTGAAACTCTTCTTCAGAGCCTGTGCATAAGTGAACGTTATCAGGAGCACAAAGAGAAATGGCATCTAAAATCCATTTTTTTAAAGCGGGATTTTGATGCCAAAGAGGAGAGCCGTTCATGTTAAAGAACAAGTGCTCTTTTTTTCTTAAATTTATCCAAGTACTCTAGGGCTTTTCCAGTTCCTAGACATACTGCTAGAAGAGGATTTGAAGCAACGATCACTGGAAGTCCTGTTTCTTTGATCAGAGCCTTATCAAGTCCTTTGATCAAGGCTCCACCGCCTGCTAGCACCATTCCTCTTTCCACAAGGTCGGCTGCAAGTTCTGGAGGACATTTTTCAAGAGTTAGCTTGACGCTCTCAATGACTTGTTGAATAGGTTCTGCAAGACATTCTCTAATTTCTACAGAGTTGATCCTCTTTGTGATAGGAAGACCTGCCACTTGGTCTCTTCCCCTCACTTCCATCTCAAGTTCATTTTCCCCGAGCGGATAGGCAGATCCAATGCTCATTTTAATGTCTTCAGCCGTTCTTGGACCGATCATTAAGTTGTATGTGCGTCTCATGTAGTTGACGATGCACTCATCAAACTCATCTCCCGCAATACGTAAAGACCTAGCTTCAACAATACCACCAAGAGAAATAATCGCAATTTCTGTTGTTCCACCACCGATGTCGATGATCATATTAGCGGATGGTTCGTGTACAGGCAAATCAACACCAATAGCTGCTGCCATCGGCTCTTCAATTAGAATGACTTCTTGCGCTCCAGCTCTTAAAGCAGAGTCTTCTACGGCGCGCTTTTCTACCCCTGTAATACCAGAGGGAACGGCGATCAAAATTTTTGGACGGGTTAAACTGCGAGGAGGAGTGACCCTTTTAATGAGGGCCTTGAGCATCCCTTCGGCGATCTCAAAATCGGCGATGACCCCATCTTTCATAGGTCTTACTGCGTGGATCTTTCTAGGGGTTTTTCCGAGCATGGCCTTTGCTTTTTGTCCGACAGCAAGAACTTCATTGGTGACCGAATCAACAGCCACAACAGAGGGTTCAGCCAAAACAATTCCCTTTCCTCGGACATATACAAGAGTATTCGCAGTTCCAAGATCGATACCGATATCGCTAGAGAAAAGGCCCGATATTCGTCCTGCTCTTCCTAGCATGTTTTGAGACAATTTTCTCAAAAGATCTCTATACGTCATTGTGTTATCCTTTACGTCTTGAGTAATTCAAGCACATCTTCCCATGTGAGTTTTGCTATCGCTTCATCATCGCAGCTTACCACTTTCTTGACCAATCCTTTTTTTCTCTTCTGCATTTCTGCGATTTTTTCTTCGATTGTTCCAAGAGTGATCAATTTGTACGAAGAAACAGAATTTTTCTGTCCCATACGATGTACCCTATCCGTTGCTTGGCTCTCTACCGCCGGGTTCCACCACATGTCGTAGTGGATGACCGTATCAGCCCCTACAAGGTTAAGGCCTGTACCACCAGCTTTTAAAGAAACAAGGAACACTGAGATACTTTCATCTTCATTAAACTCTTTAACAATGTCTAGTCTATTCTTACTGGATCCATCTAGATAAGAGAACCGAATACCCCTGAGCTCTAGATCTTTTTTCATGATCTGGAGCATTCTTGTGTATTGAGAGAAGATCACCGTTTTATGCTTTCCTTCTACAAGGGTTTGTAAAAGATCTAAAAGCATGTCGTATTTTGCAGAATCCCCTGGCTCTGGCGTCTCTTTGGCAAAAATAGCCGGGTGGCAACAAATTTGCTTTAAACGCGTAAGGGTTGCTAGTACGTGGATCTGTACGCGATCAAAGCCGTCTCTTTGAACAAGTTTCACAAGTTCATCACGAGCTGATTCTGCATACGATTTATAAAGCTGCATCTGCACTTCGCTGAGCTGACAGTGGTAGATAATTTCAGAAACTGGAGGCAGATCGTCTAAGACATCGGCCTTCATCCTTCTCAAAATGAAAGGAGATACTTTCTTTTTTAAGAAATCGAGATTCTTTTGCTGTTCCAGACCTGAAACACGCACATACTTTTCTACAAATCGATCGTACGAGCTCAAGAAGCCTGGCATCAAAAAGTCAAATAAGCTCCACAGCTCTTCAAGCGAGTTCTCAATAGGCGTTCCTGATAAGATCAGCCTATGATCTGCCTGCACCATTTTTACCGATTTTGCGTTGCGAGTGCCTCGATTCTTAATGTGCTGAGCCTCATCTAAAACAACATAGGAGAAGGGAATATTTTTATACCCTTCGATGTCTTTTTGCAGCAGCGTGTAGGATGTGATGATCACATCATAGTTTTGCACGCTTTCAATTGTCTTCTTGCGAAAAGATGGGATCCCATCTACAACAATTGTTTTGAGCTGGCGGTTGAATTTAGAGCACTCCTCTTTCCAGTTGTATAAAAGGGATGTCGGGCAAACAATCAAAGAAGGACCCGATTTCTTACTTTTGTACTGAGAAATCGTCACAATAGCTTGGAGAGTTTTTCCAAGGCCCATGTCGTCGGCCAAAATCCCATTCAAGTACATGCTTCTAAGACGCTCTAGCCACTTCACCCCTTCCATCTGATAGGAGCGCAAAGTCGCATTCACAACTTTGGGAACTTCAGAAAAATCAACTTGTTTTTCTCCTAAGATCTGCTTGCGAATATCAAGGAGCTTATCTGTGATGGAAAATGTGATCGGAAGACCTTCAAAACAGCTACTATCTACACTTGCAAGGCTCCAAAGAGGCCTTGTAAGCATGTGATTCTCTAACACTTCTATTCCAAGCTCATCAAAAAGCTTTACAATCCCTTGCACTCTTTCTAAATCGAGCACGAGGATTTTTGGAAGACGACTGCCTTCTTGCGCTTTTTTCACTTTGGCTTTTGGCATATCCAGTTCGATAAAGGCTTTTTTAGAAGCCATGCACTCCCAAAGAGTGTCGAGTCTTGTGCCATTTAAAGCCCCATCGACTTGCAGGTGAATTTCATAAGAATCGATGCGATCGGTGTCTTTGAGCTCCATTGAAAATGTCGTCTGATCATAGATAAACTGATCAAGTAAGTTCTGAGGGCAATTAAACTGCACTCTAGGCTGGTTTCTTGGAATGATCTCTGTCATGAACTCAATGATCTTCTTATCCGACTTCGAGACATACACACCGGACTCTGGAACGTAGATAAAATCTTGAAAAAGATCTTCTAAGATCTTTCTCTCTTCTACCAAGTTTCTTGCCAAAATTCCTTCTTTTTGAATGAAGGAAACGATTTGGCCATATTCAAGTTGAGATGCTGATGCTGGAACTTTGTGCTTTTCATATTTGAAATGAAGGACTGCGTCGAGCTCTCCATTTAAATAGGAAAGATCACAAACAGCCTCAAGAGGACCACTAAAAGGCAGCGTCACAAAATCTTCAATCACATGCTGATTGGCAATCTCTGCATACCGAGAGAGCTCAGGAAGGGCATTTTCTACAAAAGAACCAAATAATGGTTCCGGAATAGTAATGTCCCTAATTTCCTTCAGGTTCTTTAAATGTAGACGAGTCACAAATTCGCCGAAACGATAGAACGTGTTTTTGTAGAACATTCCAGGCTTGGAACATTCAAACAATCTGACATCTTCTAAAGTGACCGTTTGAGAGTCCGCTACAATTAAAGGGTTCATTAAAATCTTGGAAGTCGGAGGGCTTATGTACTCTAAGACAAATCGGAATCCTGCAGGAGCTGGAGAAAAGCGCATAGGCTGCTCTAAACTTCCCTCATAAAGCCCTGTTAAATACGGAAGATCATCATCTTGATGCAAATAACGTGTTTGTCCGATCTGATGGAAAGCCACTTCAAACATTCTGGAAACAACAAGCCCAAACACTTCTAAATCTAAATAGCCACCCCGAAGAGATTTTTCAGAATTGCTACTTTCTGAAAAGCGGATGTGCTCCATGAGTGTTTTTAAAATTTCCCTTTGGGTCACTTCAAAAGACTCAAGAGCAAAACAATACTTTTTACTGCTCATAAAAATGGGCTCTTCGTAACGAACTGCTTCGAAAAAAGCCTTAAGATGAGGGATGTGAAGAGGTTTTGATCTGTAAGGGAGGCGAAGGGCAATTTGAACTTCTACGTGATTTTTTGTATCGACATCCGAGGGAAAAGAGAAAATCAAATGCATGTCTGCTTTATCGATTTCTGGCTTAACCTGCGTTCTAAAAAAAGGAGAGATAGCTAGAATTTCGGAGGAAGCAACATACTCTTGTAAAACCTGCTTTTGATAAAGCTCTTCTTGCCTTAAAACCTCTTTAGACTCCGCTTCTTTCACTTTTTCTAATAGATCGCTTGTGGCCTCTTCATCATGATCTTCTTTCACCATTTCTTCGAAACTCGTTTCTTTAGAATAGTCCACAAGGATCTTATCTAAATTTTCTTCTAAGAAAAACAAAAGAGCTGCAATGTGTTGACAGTCGTAGTTGTAAGGGCAATCGCAATTTGAATCGATCGCTTCGCACTCACCGCGATCTATCTCTATTTCGCTTTCATAGCAATTGTCGTACTGACCCAAAACCCGACCACTGACTTTCATCAATTTCCCATCGAGCTGTATCAGCTTGGCTGAAACAACCTTTTGCTTATCGTATAGGTCTTTTCCCTCTTTGATAATATTCGAGGAAAAATCTTGTCTTAATTTCCGAAAGTTAATCATGCCAGCGTCTCTCTACTTTTTTAAAGTGAAGGAGCAATCCCCTACGTTCTGATGCTTTTACCTTTTTTCAAAGATAGGCCGCAAGCAAAAAATTCGTTGACACCCCCCTACCCTCTTTAAAACCACCTCTCAGGTCATTTTTTTTCTGCTATTTTAAAGGTAAAGTGTTTTGCAGTAATAAAGTTGGTGAAAAAAAAGAATGAAAATCGGTATCCTGTTCACTTCCGCGATTTGGAGTTAACAAAATGCGGGTGTAGCTCAGTGGTAGAGCGTCACGTTGCCAACGTGAAAGTCGTGAGTTCGAGCCTCATCACCCGCTTTTTTAACAAATAGTAGCAAGTCTTTTTTTACATGAATCTGCGGGTGTAGCTCAGTGGTAGAGCGTCACGTTGCCAACGTGAAAGTCGTGAGTTCGAGCCTCATCACCCGCTTTTTTTTTAGCACATACCTCTTCTTTTAAGGAGCCTATATATATGGAAAACCCGTCTTCTCAAACTCTGAGCAAGTCTCAAGTTACATGCGTCGTTAACAAAAAACCAGGCTGTCAAATTGAATTTGAAGTGACGGTTTCTAAGGAACTCATTACCCCTGCCCATGCAAAAGCTATTAAGCTAGTGAGCAAAGGCTTAAGCATCCCAGGCTTCCGCAAAGGAAAAGTTCCTGAAGCGTTCGTCCTTCAAAGATTCCCTAAAGAAGTTCATGAGAAATGGCAAGAGTGCGTCGTCCAAATCTCCCTACAAGAATGCTACAAACAAACTGGCATCGTCCCTTTAAATAAGGATAAAGTCGGTTTCAAAATGAAAAATTTTTCAGCTGAAGAAGCTGCTTTTTCTTTCTTTTTCGAAGTCTACCCTGAAATCCCTCACGTAGATGCTTCTACGTTCAAACTTCAAGAGATCAAAAGACCTGTTGTTGATGAAGCAAAAGTGGCAGAAACAATCCGTCAGACCCTTTTCTTCTACGCAACTTGGGCCAAAGTAGAAAACAAACCTGTAAAAGAAGGCGATTTCCTCATGCTCGACGTCGAGCTCATGGAAACAACCCCACCTTCAACCCTCTTTAAAAATACAAGGTTCGAAGTAACAGATAACTCCATGGCAAAGTGGATGAAAGATCTTCTTATCGGTAAAAACGTAGGTGATGTTGTAGAAGGCGTAAGCGTTCCTGATGAATCTGCTGACCCGATCGAAAAAGAAACTCTAAAGCCTCAAAAAGTACGTATCACAATTAAGGACATGGAACTTCCAACACTACCGGAAATGACTCCAGAGCTCTTTAAAAACTTGGGCGTAGAATCTGAAGAAGATTTGAAGAAGAAAGTAGAGCTTCTTTTGAACAACCAAGCGAGTGACCACGTAAAAGAGCAACAAAGATCACAAGTGCAGCAGTTCCTGCTCACTCAGTATCCTTTTGATCTTCCTTCCACCCTTATTAATAATGAAGTGCACTTCCGCGTTTCTCAACTCAACAATAGTGAAGAGTTCTTGCAACACTGGAGATCTTTAGATCCAGAAGGGCAAAAAAAGATGATCGAAGTGATCAAGTCTCAATCAGAAAAAGCTGTAAAGCTTTTCCATTTGAGTAATCAGCTCCTTCGAGACAAACACCTCTCCCCTTCTGCTTATTCTTTGCCAAAGCCTGCAGAAACGCAGCTTGAAGCTCTGATCAATCCAGGACAGATGGATTACCATGAGCAACCTGAGCTCAGACGTGCGGAAGCGATTTCTAAGTTGATCTTAGAGCAAGCTGAAGACTATATTATTGCACAAGCAACAGGCAATGTGGTATAGGTTAGAATTTAGCACTATCATTCACTTTTAACTTAGGAAGCATTGCATGTACCAGATCCCTTATGTTATCGAAGATACAGGCCGTGGCGAAAGAGCCATGGATATTTTTTCTAGATTGCTCAAAGATCGCATTGTTTTCATTGGCACTGAGATCAATGACCAAGTAGCTAATACGGTCATTGCTCAAATGCTCTTTTTAAGAGCCGAAGATCCAAAGAAAGACATCAATCTGTATATCAATTCTCCAGGCGGCTATATCACATCAGCCCTTGCGATCATCGATACAATGCAGTTCATGGGTTATGAAATTAATACCTACTGTCTTGGACAAGCGGCTTCTATGGCTGCTCTTCTACTCGCAGCAGGAACTAAAGGAAAGCGCTTTGCGCTTCCTAACAGCCGTATCATGATCCACCAACCTAGTGGTGGAGTTACGGGAACCTCTGCAGACATTGCACTCCAAGCTAAAGAAATTCTGATCCTTAAAGACATATGTGCAAAGCTTATGGCAAGTTGCACAGGCAATTCTCTTGAGAAGATTTTAGAAGATTCTGAAAGGGACTTCTTTATGGATCCAGAGCATGCTTGCAAATATGGAATCATCGATAAGATTGCTTCTCAACCGAGACCTAATGAGCCAAAAAAATAGAGCATTTTTAATATGACAAAAAAAGACAAACCGAACGCTACATGTTCCTTCTGCGGACGTCCCGAAGAGTCCGTTGAAAAATTGATTTCAGGACCTGATTCGTTCATTTGCGATAAGTGCGTCAGGCTCTGTGTCGAGATCATCGACAAAAAACCTGTGCATCATGAGCTAAAACTTCTCAAACCTAAAGAGATCAAGCTGGCTCTTGATGAATACGTGATCGGTCAAGAAAAGGCAAAAAAAACAATTGCTGTGGCTGTTTACAACCACTACAAAAGGATCCGCGCCATCAATAAAAAAGGTGAAGTGGAATACAGTAAATCCAATGTAATGCTACTTGGACCTACTGGATCTGGAAAAACACTCATGGCAAGGACCTTAGCGCAAATCCTCGACGTACCGTTTGCAATTGCTGACGCTACGACATTGACCGAGGCTGGATATGTCGGTGAAGACGTTGAAAACATCGTTTTGAGACTTGTGCAAGCAGCTGATTATGACATTGCAAGAGCTGAAATGGGCATTATTTATGTCGATGAGATCGATAAGCTCAGAAAGACGACAAGCAACGTCTCTATCACCCGCGATGTGTCTGGAGAAGGTGTTCAGCAAGCTCTTTTGAAAATTGTAGAAGGCACGGTTGCCAACGTTCCCCCTAAAGGTGGACGCAAGCATCCTAACCAAGAATACATCAAAGTGAATACAGAAAATATCCTCTTCATTGTAGGTGGAGCTTTTGTTCACTTAGAAAAAATGATTGCAAAAAGACTCGGAAAAACAACGATCGGGTTTGATGCATCAGAGGCAACCACCTTTGATACCAACGAAGTCAACTACCTGCTTTCTAAAGTGGAACCGGAAGATTTGATTGAGTTTGGGATGATCCCTGAATTTGTGGGTAGATTCAATAGCATTGCAAACTGCAACGAGCTCAACATTGAAGATCTCGTCTCCATTTTGACAACGCCTAAAAATGCGATCGTGAAGCAATATCAACATCTATTTGGCGAAGAAGACGTTCAGTTAGAGTTTACTGAAGACTCTCTAAGAGCTATGGCAGAAAAAGCCAAAGCCACAGGAACAGGTGCTAGAGCTCTTCGAATGATTGTAGAGTCTCTTTTATTAGACCTTATGTTTGACGCCCCTTCCGATCCTACGATCCACAAGATCTTGATCGATAAAGAATGTCTGACAGAGAAAAAGCCTCCTCAGATCCAAAGAAAAAATCCCGCTTAAAAAGATCATCTTCAATAAGCAAGCTAAAGACTTCTCTTTAGCTTGCTTATCTTTACGTTTTTAACCTGTTAGTTCTATCTATCCCACATTTTCCACGCATATTATTTTACAAGACACTCTAGCCGGACACCGGGATAAATAAAAAAACCGAAAAAAATTCCTCTCTTAAACTCAATCTATCATTCATCCTCTGCTTGCAGTCTTATTAAATTTTTTGCTATGTCTTTAGTTTTATCAAAAAGAGGGACTTCCACAATGCCGGACAGATGCAAATTTACAAGATGGATCTTTTGTACAACCACAATTCTTAGTTGTATCCAATTACAAGCAGGATCACCAAGCACTTGGGCCGGAAATGGTTCGCCTCAAATGCGTGTGAACTTTAACTGGAGCAATGGGACTCCGAATGATGGTGTTGCGATCTTTAATGGGGATGGCAACAACGCTCCAATTGCCGGTCAAAATGAGCCTTTAACATTTGATGAAATGGAGTTTATAGCAGATACAGACGTTTCTATTATAACCATTCTTGAAACAATCGGCTCCGCCGGAATTGTAGCCAACCCGGGAGTTGCCGCTAACTTTGCCATCTACGAACACCAATACCCCTTGTTTGATCCGGCCCAACTTACAATTAGCAATGGACCCTCAGGCGACGGCGGCGGCACGGTTACGTATAATTTAGAAGGATATGGACAACTGTATACAAACTTCGGATCGACCGGAGAAACCACTGTCGATGTTATTATGACACTTGGAAACAACTACCTCGAAATCGATAGCGCCGGAGAAAATCTCTTCGATAACGTAAACTCAGATGATTCAAGCGATGAAATCGCTTTATTTTCAGGAGCAAACCTCACAATTCGAGGATCAAATGTCAATATCATCAATGGGAGCATTACCGGAACGGGATCTTTAACAAAAACAGGACCCGGAATTCTTACCCTGAATAACGATAACACCTATAACGGCAGTACTCTTGTAAATGAAGGAACTTTGATTTTAAATGGAAGTGTAGCAGCAGACCTTACTCTGACCCTTGGAGCTCAATTAAAAGGAAATGGAACCATCGGCGGCAGCTTGATAAGCAGCGGTACCGTGGCCCCGGGAAACTCAATTGGGACGCTTTTTGTTACAAACTTCCTTCCAACCGATGCAAGTGTCTTTGAATCTGAAGTAACAGGATCCGGCCTTTCCGACCGGATCATTGCAACAGGGTCTGCTAATGTTGCAGGAACACTGGATGTTGTCCCTCTTGATTTGTCTTTTACAGCCCCTCAAACCTACAATATCATCCATGCAGGAGCAGTAACCGGTATCTTTTCAGCCATGACTAGCAGCACCCCTGCTTTAATGAAGCTCGATTATGGAGCCAATGACATACTTTTAACCTATCTTCCTCTGTCTGCCCTCAGCCTTAACCACAATGAGCTCGCAGGAGCTGACTGTTTTGTAACGCTTTCAGGAAGCGACCCTGATAGGATTAATGCAGAACTGCTATCTCTTTCATTTTCTGAGATAGAAAATGCTTTTAATCATATGCAGCCTTCTCAGTTTTCGGCGCAGACGTAGAATCAAATCGCAAATGCCTTGCTCATACGTTCAGGTTACTCAAAACACTTAAACGAATTTTCTGTTGATGATGAGTGCTGCGGCCCTTACAAGTCGAGCGTATGGATCGATACTACCGGCCGGTGGCAGCATCAAGGCTCCAAAGGGAGCCAATTTGGCTACGGTGATGCAACGGGAGGCGTTTCTTTAGGCGCTGACACTTGTTATAAACATTTCAAACTTGGAGCTGCTGCAAGTTATACTTATTCTCATCTACATTGGAAAGAATCTGCCGGAACCGGACAAATCAACAGCTACTACACAGGTCTTTATGGAGGTTGGAGCGACGCGCGCCACTACGTAGACATTGCAGTTCTTGGGTCCTATAACCGTTATAGAACAACTCGTCACATCGCATTTGGCGACATCAATCGCAAAGCATCCGCAAACCATAATGGATGGGAGGCTCTCGCCGGTATCGGAGCCGGGATCTTCTCAGTGATGAAACACTTTAAAGTGGGCCCTTTTGCAAGAGTTGATTATGTGTACTTATCGCAGCAAGAGTATCAGGAATCCGGAGCAAAGAGCTTAGATCTCAAAGTAAATAGCCGCCAAGACCAACTGATTCAAAGCCAAGCCGGAGTTGTTCTTACCGGGCGCTACCTATGTGGAAAAGAACAAAAACAAGGGGCTCTTGTGCCACGACTCGAGCTTAGTTATATAAACCAAGCTCCCCTTGGAAGATCGCATTACTACGCCCACTTTGATGACGGCAGCTGCGAGTTTAATGTGTCCGGATGGAACTTTAATCGCAATTTGGGAGCGATAGGAGCTTCACTCGGATACTTGACTAGCGCTGAAAAGTTCGGGGTTACAGCCGAATATGACGGGCAATTTGGGACTAGATATTGGAACCAAAATGCAACTCTTGTCTTCAACATAAACTACTAGATGTACAAGGTTCTTGCCATCCTCTTAGTTGGCCTGCAAAGCATACACAATCTGTATGCTTTTGCAGACATTTCCTTTGTTGTTATAGACCTGAAGTATAGCAAGGAAAAAGGCGTAAAAATCTGCGAAATGCAGCCGGGATCGTTTTCAAGGTTCAGCGGGATAGATAATGTAAATGGTACTAGCGTAGTCTCTAAGCTCTATACCGATCTACTTACAGAATATGGCCGGCCGGTCTACTTCACTCATCCTCTTTACAAAAATATGAAAGAAGCCTTTGTAACCCGTGGCGGGAAAGCTGCTCACTCAGCGGAAAGCTTGGGTGCAAAACTAAAAAAAGAACCTCCTAAAGACCCTGATAACCTTTTCGACTACGAGTGTTTTTTATTCTCCTTAAAAATCCCCCCCATTTTAGAAGGACAGCCTACTCTCTTTCCTCAAATCCTTTTCCTTGATCGGGCCATACTTCCCTACTGCCAAAGCAAACTTCATATGAACACTCTTTTTGACAGTGTTCCTGAAGCAAAAACACTCCGCCCAAAGTGGAACATCTACCCAAAAGGAACTAGTAAAAAACTGATTAGCGCAATCATGAGCGACATCCCGGGGGATCGTATAGTCATCAAACCCTTAGAGTCTACGATGGGACGCGGCGTCATCATCTTAGACAAAAAGGATCTCCTTTCCACGTTAACCTATATTTTCACTGCAGGAAAAAAAGTCTTACTTGCAGATTTAGAGCGCTCTTACTCTCAGTACGCAATAGATCCATCCAAGTATTTTCTCGTAGAAGAATTCATTGAATCCGACCCTATTTTATTAGGAGATAATCCACTACCCTACGATTGTACGATGCGTGTAATGGCAGTCCTATCACATCATCAGCAGACGACAAAGATCACTTTCTTAGGCGAGTATTGGTATTCTCCGAAGTATCCCCTTGATGAGGCTTACACTCTCATCCAATCCCACAAAGCTAAGGGAACTTACTTTTCTAAAGTGGATCCGGAAGTAATGGATGATGTGAAGAGCCGGCTCACGCCGGCTCTTTTAGCGGTCTACCAAAAAATGCTAATAGATTAGAGCTACGGCAATTCCCTCCGGGTTGCAATCACTTAAACCGGAGTTAGTTGAAGCGGATTCGCTCGTAGAGCTTTCAATGAATTCCATACCCGAACCATCCGAAATCCCTCTTCCCTTAGCATTGGATTCTCCTATGAGCGGGCCAAATGCATTTGGTGCTTCGCCGCGCGAAGCGCCAGCGGGAATTGCCGGTCCTGCTTTAAGTCATTCGATATCAACTTTTATGTAGGCGCAAAATAGAAATGTCAGGTTTCTGCTAACCCAAGTTCAGCAGCAAACTAATATTTTGAACGTTTTAACGTCGATTATAGGGCCGTTTGTTGTTCTAAACCCAACGGATGCCATATGACTCATTTTTTTTGAATCACTGACTAAATAAATTTACACAATTTTACAGGCTTGATCTTTTTCATCAAATCGATGCTCCACTTTCCTTAAAGGAAGAATTTTAAAAAGAACATAAAAAGGCGTAAAAAAATAAAAATAATTACAAAAAAACCATCGTTTCATATAACATTGTTAATAAATTAAGGGTATATATCATGAATATTACAAGTAATACACCTACATTTTCAAATGCTTCCCACCACGAATCGGCACCCAATCACGGGTATTGCGATATTACTTCTAAAGTAGCGGCTGCAGTTGCTAATTTCTTTCGAACGGTCGTTCTTTGGTTTGTTGAGACCGGATCATGGACTAAAGATCGATTAATCGATCTTTTGCCGAGACAAATAGCAATGAGATTGGACCCGAGAAGAATATTTGTTCATGCGATTTTAGATGTTGCCGCCAATCAACGGGCTGATGTTCTTAAACACTCTCTTCCTCTCATCTCACCTCCAATAGAACAAAATAAACTAGAGCAGCTGATTCAGCTCGTTAACAATGAAAACAGCAATTCATCCTTATTAAGCCACTTGCCTCGATTTGTAACTCGCGACATGTACTCCCCTGATAGCATACGGTCAATACACGTAATTGCTGCCATTCCCGATCAAAACAGAGCTCACATTATGGAGAGTGCGCATCAAGTTTTTACCGAACGGATGAAAGCATCCGATAAGCTCAACATCATTGACGATAGAGCGGTTCGTGAGCTTGCGAGTCAAGTTTTCACCCAACCGCTGAGTCAATACGAAACGCGCATCATCATTACTGATATAAAGGCTATTCCTTTTAGGGAAAGAGCTTTCATTATGAAGCTTGCGCGTCAAGCTTTTAGCCAACAGACCCAAAAAGACCCAGAGAAGCTCATTAAAGCTATAATTGAAGCTATAACGGATATTCCTGCTCAAGAAAGAGACTCCGTTATAGAGCTTGCGCAG
Organism: uncultured Chlamydiae bacterium; assembly: GCA_903824495.1. Lineage (GTDB taxonomy): Bacteria > Chlamydiota > Chlamydiia > Chlamydiales > Rhabdochlamydiaceae > CAIJXB01. The sequence continues at coordinate 54,320 of CAIJXB010000023.1, read as the reverse complement.
CTAGCTTTTACCGAACAGATGAACAGAGACGAGAAAATAGGCATCATTAACGCTATAGTAGCTATTCCTGCTCAAGAAAGAGCTTCCGTTATGGAGTTTGCGCTTCAAGCTTTTACCGACCGGATGCAAAGATACGACAAGAGAAACATCATTAGAGCTATAACGAATATTCCCGCTCACGGAAGAGCTTCCGTTATGGTGCTTGCGCTTCAAGCTTTTACCGACCGGATGGACGCAGACAAAAGGAGCAACATCATTAGAGCTATAACGAATATTCCTGCTCACGAAAGAGCTTCCGTTATGGAGTTTGCACTTCAAGCTTTTACCGAACAGATACAAGGATACGACAAGAGCGACATCATTGAAGCTATAACGGCTATTCCTGCTCAAGAAAGAGCTTCCGTAATAAGGCACGCCCTCCTGCTTATTAACGATCGCATGTATGATTACGATAGAATCATGATCATTCAACAAGTAGCTGCCATTCGTATGGATGAAAGAGCTAATTATGTCCAACAGCGGCTCGGAAGGGGCCGGATAGTTTATCAAGATGCCCGTGTTGCTGCAGAACAAGGCATTAACGTGCACGTAGGAGATCGCGACCAACGAGTGAAAAAGGCGATCGAACTGCTTCGGAAAATTCAGGGGACAATATCGAAAGATAAAGTCGAAAAGGCAGTGAAGGATTTTACGACGTATCTCGATGAAAGCAAAATGGACGCTAAACATAAAAAGTTAGCCCGACATGCTCTTTCAGGAGCAAAACAACCGAGGGAAAACTTTGGGCCTCTTATCGATAAAGAGAATTTTAGTATCTTCGGTCTCTTAATATCCGGAGAGGAATTGATTGCCCGTCTTTGGATCTTTGCGTCGGAACTAAAGGAACCTGAGCAAAAAAATGCAAAATATGGCATGATTTCAGCTCTCAAAGACTCATACAATGACCCATCCGATGGGAGATCTAGGGTTTGTAACCAAGGAAAAACGCAAAGATTGATGATCGCAGTGCTACAGGGACGCCTTGCAGGAGTTAATATCGAATTACAAGAGGAAATGAAGCCCGGAACGTCCGAAGCCATCAGGGCGTTCTTCTCTGTGGAAGCTCATAGAAATATTGATCAGCTAAGACCTCTCTTAGCGGCTGCGGAGCAATATTGCCGAGAGAGCCCCCTTATCGCTCACGATGACTTTATTCGTGAAATCAAAAAATATGCGCAGCTCATGGGATTTGAATAAGGATCTTAAAATATCGATGCAGTGAAGCTTGCAAAATACACTTGCCCATACAGCTGCTTTTTTCTACATTTCGGGATAAACAACTACATGGTATTTGCAATTCCGCTTCGAATGCATTAAACTATTGTACGTTGACGTTGTCTCATGCAAAGTTTCTACTTGCATAACTTACTCTTTTATAGGTTGACTCGCTAAGCCACCTTGAGGAGTATAGGCAACGTCTTCTTTCTTTTCTTTATTGAATCTGCAAGGCCAAGCCTTACCGGGTCCAACCGGTGGTTTACCGCATTTTTAATTAACAAAATAAATTATAGGTTTTCATGAACACTCTTTATCAAGCGCAGCAAGAAGCCCTTCACTCTGTAGAGTCCTATTACTTCCCGCGCTATGCGGAAAGCAATACGTGGGGAAAATATATCTGTAATGTTATTCATGACTCTTTACATACGGTGAGCATGGTAAAGACTTGCCTTTTTGAAGTGGCATCAGCCGTTTCAAATGCAGCTTTTGCCGTCTTAAATCGATTCACTCCTGCACAGGCAGCTTACGATTTTGTATACCCTACCAATATCGTTAATGGGCAAAGACATATTGTGACGATCCCTCGCACATGGGAAAAATCTATAGGCGACAGTCTCCTATTTCCCTTAGTTACTTGGGGCCTTACAAGAACCCATGCAGCCTCTCAGGGTGAAACCTTGCAAGCAACTGTTGATAGAGTTGTAAGTGACTTATTAAGACCTGATGAAAATCAAGCACTTTTGAACCCTCCTCTTGCCCCTATAGCCTTTTTTGATAACATTGAATGGGTCGTTCAAACGCTTACAAATTACGCTCTTTCTTGTGTTGAAGACGTTCCTCCTGATGAGGCTCCTGTAGAGGCTCCTAAAGGTTTTGAGTACAAAATGGAAGTGATGAAAGACTCTTCTTTAAATGCTTTTTCTGTTCCTGGTGGAAAAATGGTCATATTCTCTGGTCTTATCGAAGAAATTGATCACTCCCTTCAAAATCACACGATCAAAGAAGCCAAGGTCACATTTAAAGATAAAAGCGTTGCTACAGTCAATTTAGAAGGTGTGAAGCGAGAAGATGTTTTAGCAGCTTTGATTGGTCACGAAATGACGCACGCCGCTTCTCGTCATCTCTCTACATTTTCGTTTGACAGCTTTATAAGAGAGCTCATGAATCTTTTTGGGGGCTATTCTGAAAATAGTTGGAGCTATTTTCTTTTAAGCAAGTTAGCTTCTCGCAAAAATGAATATGAGTGCGATGTGACTGGAGCTTATCTAGCTTCTAAAGCAGGCTACGATCCAAGAGGAGCTATTTATTTAGAGGAGCTTCTTCTCCAAAGTCAGACTCCCCAGGTTCAAAGGCTCGGAAGAATCGCAGAACCTTTATTCAACCATCCTCACGGCAGTAAAAGACTACGAGCTGTCTTTACAGCGATTTCTACTTTTGCCCCAGATTCCTTAAGAGATAAGACAGAGTGGACAGAGGTAAGAGCGCATTCTTATGATGTTAACCGCTTGAGTCCTGCTCTGCAAGTAGCTGCAAGAGTCAGAGAAAATCTTGCTCAGAATACCTAGATCTAAATTATCACGCAAAAAAAATAAAAAATTAATTTAAAAACAATGTGCTTTATTTAGGTTTGACCTTATATTACCATACAACCTAAACTAGGCAGCAATTAAACTTAATTAACAGTGGTTTTATGTCGATTTTTTTATCAAATACTTGCTTGCCAGATTTGGTAGTCTCAATAAAAACCGCATTGGATCATAAAAACTTTTTTACTTTGAATTCTGAAGGCTGCGCTACAGAACAAAAAGATCTTCCAGCAACTGCTGTTTATGAAAATATTTATACCTTAACTTCCTCTACCCTTGATTTGCTAAAATCAAAAAATCTGCGACAGATTGATCTCTCTGAAAAAGAGTCGCTACGCGATCTAGTAGATGCTGCATATCTGGCGAGTAAAATTTTTAATGAACAATTCGGCAAAGAAAAGCCTGAATTATCCATAAAGCTTCACAATACAGCTCTTTGTGCAAAGCTCGGTGGAAGAATCAATGAGTCCGCCCTTACGAAGGATTTTATCGATTTTATCGAAGCGAACGCACTCCAACACAAGATCCAGGCTTTAGGATACCAATTGGGGACAAAGCCCGCCCTCCCTATCGAGGGGGAAAATCGACCTGTTTTATGGTCTAAAATTGTTAAAAGCCCTCTTATTCAAAATTCCCCTAAAGACCCCTCGTTTTCCTTTTCTTTTAAAGGAAAAGAGATTTTTCGCACGGATGCTAAGTTCAAGCTACACTCCGATTACACCTATATCGATGGAAAAATTGCAAAATACAATCCTATGACATCTCCTGAAGTAAGAGCTTATGATCATGAAAAAGCAGTATCTGGCGTGTTTAAAATCGAGCTCTGGACGGCCATTAAAGATGTCACAGGGAAGCGTCCTGTTGTAACCATTGGGGATCATGCATATCTTGTCTTAGTGGATGAAACGGGAGCACGTGTTGGCGTAGGTCAGTATGGCATGGCCGAAGACCCCCACTTCACCGACTTGTTTAGTATTTTTGGGAAGAAGAAGGGAGGATTGGAAACACCTGACAGATATCTTCTTATGCCTAAAGATAGCCATAGCTTTCAAAAGACTGAGTTTATCGTAAATAAAGAATCTTTTGACGTGGTGATGAATAAAATTAAAGAGCATAAGGTCGATGAGACATTCTCAGCTTCCTTGCTATGTGGCAACTGTTCTTCTACGGCCGAAGACCTTCTAGAAAGCATAAAGATTCAAGTAAATCCCAAGATACATTGTTTAGAACTTTTTTGGAGAAAATTGGCTCCACTATTTTTGATTACAGCGGTTGATAAAATGCTGGATACATGGCCGAAATCAGCTATAAAAGCATTGAGCTATCTACCCATCTTTTATATTCCCATCGTTTTGTATGGCCTTCTGACCAAAGCCTTAAGCTTGAAAAATTTTAATAACGAACCTTCGGACATTTCTCTTTTTGATGTTTTTTTCTTCCCATGGAAAGTCACCATAGACCACCCTTTTGCAATAAGAAGCTGGCAAGAACAACACTCTAATTCTATTGACGTACGTTCGATAGAAACCGTTGAAATTGTAGTTACTTCATAACCCCTAAACCCCGAGAGATATCATGACACTAAACCTACACCCTCTCAATCCTCTTGCTAAAGTGACTCAAACTTTGCAGAAAATAAATGCAGATTATATCGAGCCTACCTATCAAGCGGCCAACTATCAAGCAATGCGCGCAGAAGATCTCCTTGCTGATACATCAACACTTAAAATGATCAATGGACTCGAAATTGAAGGATTCATTCCTGTAAAAATGGCTATCTTACTGAAACTAAATTGGGAAGATACGGATACTGCCTCAGCCCTTTTATCCAATTGTGTTGTAGACTTAAGGGATACTAAGAAGATCATAAGTGAGGCTTTAGCCACTTTTATTCTAGATAAGATTGACGAGGGCGATCTTACTGAAGTTCTTCTCATTTTCTATGCACGTATGAGATCTTACGATGAAAGAGCTGTGTTTGAAGATCAATTTCTAAAAATGCCCCGTCAATGTATCAGGGATGTGATACGCAATGGAGAACTATTTCATAGTCAAAGTTATCTAACACAAAAGATTCAAAGCATTGCCGCTGTGCATAAGAAAGGCTCTGATATTAGCAAGTACTGTAAAGAGCTAGAAGAATATATAAATCAAAACAATCCCTCAGCTTTTAAAGCTCAGTACATGAAACTTCTCGATGTTATGGCAAAATCTTATCCTGAGGGAGTGGAAGAAATTATTTTTGAGGAATTGGAAGAGACAGTCTCAGCAATACCTGAATCTGAATTTTTTCAAGACTTATACAGGATTTTAAAAACGCATGAATTTTATGGAGAGGAGCTTGTTCAGGTCGTTGACCTAACTAAGAACTTCAAAGATCTCCTTCCAAAGGAGAAAGCTGGCCTTGTAGATAAGTGCAAGAGTGCTTTCCAAAACACACTTCATCTTTTAGCTGATTTTAAAAGTATGCCTTGTGGATCGAAGACGCTGTATTGTTTACATCATGGGCTCATCCACCAAGAGTGGCGAAAAATTAATGCCCTTTTCGAACAAGAAAAGCCTAGATTATGCACGTGCCATGCCGTAGAAGATCCTAAGGAAGAAAAAAATGCATTTTGGCCCTTAAATCAAACTCCTTTCATCTTAGTCAAGCATAATGAAGCTGCAGTTAAAGACACAGCAGAGGGTGTTGCCATTTTTGGATGTAGTTGGGGAAATGGGCATAAACAAACATCAATCAATATTGCAGAGATCCTCGATGATAGTGGAATGCATCCCGTAAGCGTTAATATACCGGATGAAATGCTCTTAAACCAAGATCCGGCAAGAAACTCCCTCGGTTCTTGGATTCCCTTTTCAACGACAGATGCTGTAGCTCTTTTAGCAAGAAATAAAGCCTATGCTCTTACTAACCTTCTGAGGGAACTTACAGGATTCAATAATGGTCAAGGGCCTTCTAAGCAAGAAGTTAGAAAGACTCTTCAGAGATTACTTTTGATCAACCCCTCTTATGCAATAACAACCATACAAGCTCTTTCTGGGCCTGTTATTGAGGCTGCATCTTTGATGGGCATACCGTGTGCGACGGTCTTAACGGATGTCGATCGTTCTTCGTCACGTAAAAAGCCTATCGACTATGCTCATCACAAAGCATTCTTGCCTTATGTTGAAGATGTTATGGTTCCGCAAGAATCTACAGCGGAAACATCTGATCAGATCGAAGTTATAGGCCCTCCGACTAAAAAAGAGTATGACTTGGATAGAACACGTGAAGAGGTAGATGCTCTGAGAGCAGAGCTTGGAACCAAGCATAACATTATAATTCCTCCTGGCAAAAAACTCGTTGTAATTTCCGGTGGAGGCCTCGGCAGTTTCTCTCCTTATCCAGAGCTTTTGATAAAAAAGTATAAGGGTAAAGAAGCAGAGGAAATTCCCTTTGTAGCTGTTGTTCTTTGCGGGAACAACAAGGAATTCATGAATCATGTCACTCAAGTTTCAGCAAGATTGCCTCAAGGAACAATCAAACCTTGCGAATCTGTGCCCCCAGAGGTCATGGAAAAGCTCTATCGAGTGGCAAGCTATGGTGGTGCCGTGATTGGGAAGTCCGGGGGGCTTACGGTATTTGAAATATCCAAATGTGGTACAAGGCTTATCGTCGATAACATGCCCTCTAAAGTTACTTTTACTAAAGGGATTATCGCCAATGTAGTTACATTTCTTAATTGGATCGCGAAAGAGGTTTTTCGCTACGAAGACCAACTTCCTTGGGAAAGGATCAATCAAGACTTTGCCATCTCTCAAGGATTTGCAAAATCTGTGGCAACTGAGGAAGAATTTTTTACAGCCTTTGACGAAATGCTTCAGGGAACTGAGCCAAAAAAACTTGATACGCCTGTCATGAAGTCTAGTAAAAGAATCCCGAAAGTACTTGCTGCAATGAAAAAAAAGGCAGAAAAAGACCCTAGTTCGAAAGGAAAGCATACTTATAAATACCAACCGGAAAAAGCGGCAAACCTATTATATACTACATATAGTGGAAGTAAAACAGCATCGATAACTATTCCAGAATATACACCAGGACTTATTCTTGAAGGAAAGCAATTTTTGGGGATTCATTCTACCACCGGAGCTCTTCAGGTAACAGATTCATACGATGAAAAGCAAGCGCAGCAAGCCCTTTCCTTACTTATTAAAACAATACACGATCATAGATCCGGCTCTTCAACACTTACCCTTTCAGACAAAATACGATTACTTGATCTTTGCTTTTGGTATGTTCAAGGGCTTGCAAATCGATATCAGAATAAACTATCTCAGGGACTTTCTGAATGTAGCTCAAATCCTTTTCTCATGAGTCTTGCAAAGCTCGATAGACTTGTGACTGCAGAGAGGTTTCCTGTCTCAAGATTTGAAGCGCCCTTAAGCTCAGAGGCCGTTAAATTGCTTTACTCGACACCTTTATCTAAAGCAATTCTTGATAAATGGCTTTCTGAATCTACTCATGAAGCTCGCAAATCAAATTCAACACTTCCACATGATAAATTAGTAGATTCAAACTATGCAGCAGAGGCCTTTTTAACCCACCCTGAAGAAGTGGACTTTTTAACAGAGTCTTATATCCATAAACAAATGGGGCGCCTCAGTGAGCATGTGCTAATTGATCCAGTCACAAAGCACCACCAGATTCGCTATGAAGGAACTCTTCAAGATGTTTCTTCCTTAATCCCCAATTTCACCATTAAAAACAAAAAAACCCATGCAATTTCAGGAGATCAGAGTTATTTCTTCCGCCAAGATAAAGGCCTTACAGAGTTCGATCCAGAAAACTGGAGCGAACTTCCGGTCTTTAGACAGAGAAAAAATGCAGCAGGAGACGACGACTATCGTCTCGTATTAAAGACTGTTAAAAAAGATTCTGCCAATCATTCTTGGATCGAATTAAAAACGCCAACTGAGGTTTACAATGTAGGCTATTTTTGGGACGATGAAAAAGATTCCATCGCTTATGAGACCCTTTGTAAGACTCTTCGAGGAAAGTTGCACGCAGTAGATAAAAATGAGCTGCTCGGTAATGAAGCGTTCATCCAAAAAACTGTGTCCAAAATTTCTAAAGAACAGTTCGAGACACTTAAATCTGAAATCGAAACGTTTCAAAACAAGCCGAAAGCAAAGATGTTTAACTTGATTAACAGCAATTGTAGCTCTTGGACTCGTAAGATTTCAGAGTCTGTCGGCCTGCAGATCTCCTCTAAGGACAATGGGACAGGATATTTTACCGGGAAAAAGCTTGAGCATAGTTATGAAGCCTCTACCCTTTTTGGAAAGATAGAAAGATGCTGGCATAGATTTACTTCCATATTAAGAAATTTTCTTATCTATATGCTCTCAGGCTCTAAAGCAGTTCTTCCAAGAGACCAATTTGATGAAGCCGATCTTCCCTTAAAATCTTTTTCCGATATATTCGATCCTGAAAAAGGTTTCTTTGACACCCCACAAAGAGTCCGCGAGTGGCAGAATAAGGTCGCTGAGCAAAGAGCTGAAGACGAACAAGCAATACTAAATGAGGAAGGGTTCTCTTTGCTAAGCTCATTAGAACAACAAACAAAACTAGTTGCAGCGCGTTATAGATTGCCGACTTCAGTCACTCTTCCAGAGCCTGTAGTTACTTTCTAATTGCCACTGTACCTGCACAAATCCTTTGCAAATATTTAGAGAATAAGATGAGATAGAGTCCTCTGAATATAGAAACTAAGGACTAGAAATGGGCTACTCTCGTGTTGTTGTGATTGGTGGAGGCTTTGGTGGGCTTAATGCTATAAAGGCTCTACATAAGGCTGATCTAGACATTACCTTGGTGGACAAGTCCAACCATCATCTTTTCCAGCCACTTTTATATCAAGTTGCAACGGCAGCCCTTTCTCCTGCTGAAATCGCTTATCCTCTTCGAGAAGTCTTTTGCAAGCAAAAAAATACCATGGTCATCATGGGAGAAGTCACCCGTATCAATAAAGAAAAAAAACAGCTCGTGCTTGCTAATGGCGATACCCTCGACTATGACTTCCTTGTGATTGCAACAGGCGCAAGACACTCCTATTTTGGAAACGATCAGTGGGAGCCACTTGCACCTGGTCTTAAGACCATCGCTGACGCTTTGCATATTAGACAGCACATCTTGATGTCTTTTGAAAAGGCAGAAAGACTTAGTGACTCTTCTGAAATTGCTAAGTATTTAAACTTCGTTGTCATCGGAGGCGGGCCCACAGGCGTTGAAATGGCAGGCTCTATTGCAGAGATTGCAAGAACAACGATGCTCAACAATTTTAGACGGATCAGACCAGAGGAAGCAAAGGTCTTTTTAGTCGAAGGTTTACCTCACATTCTTCCTGTTTATTCAGAAAAACTCTCAAATGCCGCAAAAGATGATTTGAGTAATCTTGGAGTGCAAGTTGTCACTGGAAAGAAAGTTACAAACATCACAAGTGAAGGTGTTCAGGTCGAAGACCAGTTCATACCAAGTAAAAATGTGATCTGGGCAGCTGGCAACCAAGCCTCTCCCTTACTTAAAACTCTTGAAGTACCTTTAGATCGACAAGGAAGGTTGATTGTAGGCGATGATCTTACTGTTCCAGGACATCCTGAGATCTTTGTCATTGGCGATGCTGCGCATGCCAAAGAACAAGAAGGCAAGCCACTGCCTGGAACTGCACCTGTTGCGATCCAACAAGGAAAGTATGTGGCAAAGATTTTGAAGAAAAAGGTAGCGCCATCCAATCGCAAGCCGTTCCACTACCACGACAAAGGAAGCATGGCAACGATTGGAAAAGGCAAGGCCATTGCAGCCATTGGCAAGTTTGAGTTTGGAGGCTTTTTAGCTTGGCTTGCTTGGGGACTTATCCACGTTGCCTATTTGATCGGATTTAGAAGTAGATTTAGCGTTTTGATTGAATGGGCTATCGTCTTTGTCACAGGACAAAGGGGAGTGAGGATCATCACAAAAGAAATAGATGCGGAGCTTCCTCAAAAGTAGATGATCTCTTTTGCTGTTTTTTGTAAACGCCACCCTGCTCTACTCTACGCTCTTTTTTTCTTACTAGGCCTTAGCTTTGTAAAAAGCTTTAATGGGGCCTTTCTTTTGCCTTTTTTTGCTCTCTTGATTCCTTCCCGCAAAATCTTTTCTCTTGTTTTGTGTTTCATCGTTGCCTGCTTTTATGGACATCATAATAAAGAGATCCATCCTTCTGAAAAGATCACAAAAGGCAGGTTCCTTTTTACCCCTACTGAGATCAAAGAAGAGCGCTCCCATTTTAAAAAAAGCAAAGTTTTAAAAGGGACACTTCAGTGTATGGATATATCCATCAAAAACATCCCCTGCTCTATCGCTCTTTCTTCTTCTATGAAACGTCCCTTTATCGACGCCTCTTATGAGCTAGAAGGCTCTTTAGAGAAAAAGGGAGAAGAACATGTTTTTTTTACATTTAAACCAGAGAAGTGGGAAAAAGTTCCCTATTCATTTTCTTTGGTGGAGTGGAGATTTCAAGCAAAACAGTTTTTGTCCCAAAAAATCCGCCTTTTATTTGCAGATTCTAAAGTAGCGGATTTGATTGTAGCTCTTACTTTAGGAAGTTTGGATGACAGAATGCTTAAATTCGATTTTGCAAGGCTTGGATTGCAACATGTTTTAGCAATTTCAGGCTTTCATTTTGGACTTTTGGCTTTTTTTTTAGGACTTTTCTTCCGAACTTTTTTAAAAGAAAAGACGGCGTATATCGCTCTTTTACTCTGTCTTACTTCATACTTTTTACTCCTCGGAAGCTCCCCTTCTATTTTAAGGGCTTATCTGGCTCTTTGTCTTTACTTGATTGGAAAATTAAACAGGTGGCGCACAAATGGTCTCAACTTGCTAGGAGCTACGCTTTTTTTAGAGACTCTGTTAAATCCTAGAGTTATTTCTCACTTAGGCTTTCAGCTCAGCTTCCTAGCAACGTTTTCTATTTTGTTTTTGCTTCCCTTAAGCAAAAAATGGATGCTTTTATTTTTCCCGCGTAGAGAAGATGCCGAGATTTTGAAGTTTAATGGTTTTGAAAGATGGTGCTATCTGATTTGCTGTTTTTTAAGATCTGCAACTGCATTAAACATCGCAGTAGGCCTCTCGACCACTGCCGTATGTCTTTTTTACTTCCACAAGTTCCCTATAATGAGCCTTGCCTACAACCTTTTTATCCCTTTAAGTCTATCGCTTTCGTTGTTCTTGTTTTTTGCTTCTTTGCCCTTTTTTCTACTCATTCCTCCTGTAGCCCATTTTCTTAGCTATTGCAATGAACTATTTACAAGAGAAATTTTGGGACTTATCACTCAGTCCCCTATTTTTTTAGATGTGTACCTTCGAGTAGAAACCTTTCCACTTTCTGTATTAGTAGTTTTACTTCTGGGAGTGTTTTCACTCCCTTTTATAGTGGAATTTTTAAAGCTTAGAAAGAATAACCGATCTGTCCGCCAAAACTATTCGAGCTATAGCCGCCACTAAATTCCCCGTTATAATAAAGGTCCAAGGCCACAGCATCGTTTAGCATAAAGCCGGTAAGTGCAAGACCTGGAACAAAAAGACTTCTATCAGGAAAATATCCATGGATTACAAAGGGAGTTCCTCCCTCTGTGAAATTCACATTAAAGGTTTCTCCTTTGACTCTCACTTCTCTTACCCAAGAAAATTTAGGAGAGACTATCCATTTGGATGAGCAAGTGCAAAAGCATCTTGAAAACTGCAAACCTAGTTCGTTGCGCATCATGATTGCATTCTTTCTTGAGACAGTGAGATCCCACTGTCCAGCGTTATGCTCCTGATACCCTCTTTCTGTTTGGGTGATGTAATCAAAGCTATCAAAAGGTCGAACTGCAAGGCCCCACCAGTTGAAATTAAGCCCTGTGTCAAAATGGGAAAGAAGCTGATTGCCCCCATGGTTATTTTTAGCAGTGAGATTGACTGCTGCATACTCAATGTGTCTATCAGCTCTATACTTACTCCAGCTTCCAATGACAGAAGCATTTGCATAAAATACATCCCCTAAAAATCCATCACCCCAAAGCTGCGGCCCTACAATAGAAAAATAGACTCCGGCGTAACCTGAGGCAATGTCTCCCGTTCCTTTGCCATCTTCAAAATGAAGATGGGAATGGGTATAGCCACCAAGCGCTCCAGCGTAGAAAATTTCAGCAAAAAGAGCATCGATTCCTGTGACGACGCCGCCTGTATTTGTGCGGTATCCGGTCAAAGGACCGTAGCTATTGTTTACATTGTCTTGTTTTAGGGTGTCGCCAATGCCGCTTACCCAAGCTGTCATGATTTTTTTATCTTTTTCACAGCAAGATGTATCTTTTTTATGGTAGCTATTGGCTGTTCCACAATTTTCAGCATCGATGTCATTTAGCATTCTTTGACTTAAGGATTCTCTGACCCGAACGGCATTGTTTTCTTGAGAAATTGCCATCCCTTTGAGCTGCGCTGGATGCAATTGGTTCAGCGCATAGGTCATCTGGGTCGCCTCAGTAAATGAGATCAAGCTTTTAAGGACATCTACTAACTGTGGCTCTGGAGAAGCTATGACCGTAGAATTAGGCCCAAGTGTATAAGAGACTTTCGTGCGGTTGTATACGATAGCTCCCATTAAACCTTTACCTACTTGCTTTGCATTGATTCCTGTAACCATTCCGTCAAAAGATCTTGCCCTCATTCCTAAGGTAACTGTCGTATCTGTGTAGGTTAAAACGGCAGTAATAAAGTTTGCTGCAAGGCTATTCACATCAACGGTTGTAAATTGCCCTGTAATGTGTCCACCTGTTAAAATAACAGCAGAGTGGTTGTTGTAATCCCCTGGTGTGAAGGCGATCATGTAGTTTGTATCACCAATGTCTACATTACCTGTAACATTGACAAGAGAAATAGCTCCCGGAACAATCGTACTTCCAAAAATCGATCCCCCTTCGAAAGTAAGAGTTCCATCAATTGTCAAAGTACCAAGAGGATTTCCACCTTTGACCGTACCACCACTTTCTACAATTGTATCACCTACAGTCCCTGTCCCTGAAAGGATCGCTCCTGATGCAACAACAGGATCGGGGCTCGAAGTAATATCTCCATCCACTTCTAAAGTCCCTTCGTTCACATAGGTTTTACCATTGTAGGTACTGGTGCCTGTCAAAATAAGTGTTCCGGTCCCTGTCTTTATAAGGGGCTCAGTGCCACCGATCGCTCCTGCAATTGTGAACAGGTCGCTATTATTAACTGCCACCTGTGAAAGAGAATTTGTTCCAGCACCAGATAGAGTTAACGTCGCTCCATTTGAACCTGTGAGAATGCCGCTGAGCGCTGTAGTAAAGGTTGCATCTGTGTCAATGCCAGAACTTGCTGTTACGCCTATATTTGCCGAGAGTGTGACATCACCTGTTGAATGAAGGGTTCCACCGGATAAGGCAAGTCCAGCTGACACTCCTCCAATATTGCCAGCACTTGAAATGGATAAAGTTCCGGCAGAAATGATGGTTCCACTTGAATAGGTATTAGTACCTGTTAAAATAAGAGTTCCGGTTCCTGACTTTGTCAAAGATGTAGAGGTATTGATTCCGTTAGTAATAGTACCCGCGATTGTAAATGAATCGGAATTATTCACTGCTACCCTCGAAAAAGATGTAGCCCCAGATCCGGAAATCGTCAATGTCACACCGTCTGAACCTGTGAGAAGCCCTGTAAGTGTAGCGGTTTTAAGAGAAGCTGTCATAATTGTGGAGTTTGCACTTACAAAAGACGCTCCCGATAATGCGACGTCACCAACGATATGAAGAGTTCCACCAGAGAGCGTAAAGCCAGCCGAAGAGCCCCCGATATTGACAGCTTTTAAAACCGTTAAAGTACCCGCAGAGATCGTTGTCCCACCTGAATATGTATTCGTGCCAGTTAAGGCAAGGGTACCTGTTCCCGATTTTGTCAGTGATGATGATCCTCCGATCACTCCTGCAATCGTAAAGGAATTAGAACCAGTTACTGCCACCTGCGCAAGAGAATTCGTTCCGGTTCCTGCAAGAGTTAAGGTCACGCCATTTGAACCGGTCAAAAGGCCGCTAAGAGTTGTTGTCTTTGAGCTGTCTGTTGTTATGGTAGAGTCTGCTGTTACGCTCACAGCTCCGGAAGTTGTTACGTTATCTGTCGCATGAAGGGTTCCTCCTCCAAGAGTAAATCCAGCTGATGAGCCTCCAATATTTGAGGCACTTGCAATAGCAAGAGTTCCAGCTGAAATCACAGTCCCGCCTGAATACGTGCTTGTCCCTGTTAAAATAAGAGTTCCGGTTCCTGTTTTAGTAAGAGAGCTAGAGCCTCCAATAGCTCCTGCTATCGTAAAAGAATTAGAACCTGTTACTGCGACCTGAGCGAGTGAATTCGTTCCGAGTCCTGCAAGAGTTAATGTCACACCATTTGAGCCTGTAATAAGGCCACTGAGCGTTGTTGTCATCGAAGAGTCTGTTGTAATCGTAGAGTTTGCAGTAACGCTTACAGCTCCGGAGGTTGTGACGTTGCCCGTTGAGTGAAGCGTTCCTCCGGCTAGGTTCAATGTGCTAGACGAGCCTCCGACGTTAGCAGCACTTGAAATAGACAAGGTACCGTCGTAGATCCAAGTCCCGAGTGTATACGAATTTGTACCTGTGAGCACTAGAGTTCCGGCACCCAATTTATTCAAAGCACCGGCTGTATTCCCAAAGTTACCCGTCAAGGTTCCTGTACTTCCCGTATCGACAAAAAATACCGATGTACCATTTATATCGATGGCATTCGATGCAGAAATACCATTATTTATATTCAATACAGTGGTATCTGCCATCGTTAAAGTCCCACTACCAAGAGCGGCATTAGCCCCTACTATGATAAATCCTGCCGATAAAGAAACTCCTCCTGAAAACGTATTCGTACCGCTTAAGATAAGAGTCCCAGCTCCTGTCTTTGTAAGAGAGGATGATCCGCCGATCACGCCTGCAATAGTAAAGGAATCAGAACTACCGACCGCTACCTGAGAAATCGAATTCGTTCCAGATCCTGCAAGGGTTAATGTCGATCCATTTGAACCGGTCAAAAGACCGCTTAGAGTTGTGGTCTTTGAAGAATCCGTCGTAATCGTCGAGCTTGCTGTCACAGCAATAGCGCCTGAAGTAGCGACGTTATCTATTGCATGTAGTGTTCCTCCAGATAATGTGATCGAAGATGAGGATCCACCGATATTTCCTTCACTTGAAATCTCAAGAGTTCCAGCAGAGATCACTGTTCCACCCGAATACGTATTGGTGCCAGTTAGAATAAGAGTTCCGGTTCCTGACTTAGTAAGTGATGATGTTCCACCGATCACTCCTGCAATCGTGAAAGTATTTGAACTATTTACTGCCACCTGGGAAATAGAATTGGTTCCAGATCCGGCAAGGGTCAAAGTCACTCCATTTGCACCTGTGACAAGACCTGTAAAGGTCGCCATCATCGATGCGTCAGTTGTAATCGTAGAGCTTGCTGTCACACTTACAGTGCCGGTCATTGCAACGTTACCTGTCACATGCAAACTGCCACCTGATAATGTAAGAGCCGTAGAGGCTCCACCAATATTGGAAGCGCTTAAAATCGTAAGTGTTCCAGCAGAAATTATGGTCCCGCCTGAATAAGTATTGGTACTTGATAAAATAAGAGTTCCGGTTCCGAGTTTTGTAAGAGAAGAAGTACCTCCGATAGCACCTGTTATTGTGAACGTATCAGAGCCTCCTACAGATACCTGAGAAAGAGAATTTGTCCCAAATCCTGCAAGTGTCAACGTCACCCCATCAGCCCCAGTAAGGATTCCTGTAAGCGCTGTTGTTACGGCGGTGTTTGTTGTTATTGTAGAGTTTGCTGTTACGCTGACAGCTCCAGAGCTTGTCACATTGCCCGTTGATTGAAGTGTTCCACCGGATAAGGTAATTCCGGCTGAGGAGCCCCCAACATTTGGGGCGCTTGAAATCGAGAGTGTTCCAGCTGAGATCACCGTTCCACCAGAATAGGTACTGCTACCACTTAAAACAAGAGTTCCTGTTCCCGTCTTTGTAAGGGAGGAGCTGCCACCGACGGCTCCTGCAATTGTAAAGGTATCACTGCCTGCCACAGCTACTTGTGAAAGAGAATTTGTGCCAGGACCTGTTAGCGTGAGTGTTGCTCCATTTGAACCTGTAATAAGACCTAAAAGTGTCGTAGTAAAGGAAGTATCTGTTGTAATGCCAGAGCTTGCTGTCACACTCATACTTGCAGCAGTTGTAACATTACCAGTTGAATGCAAAGTCCCACCAGATAAGGTGATCGGATTTGCCCCACCACCGATATTTGCAATGCTTGAAATAGCAAGTGTTCCAGCTGAAATGACTGTTCCACTTAAATAGGTGTTGCTGCTAGTCAATGTAAGGGTTCCTGCTCCTGACTTTGTAAGGGAGCCAGAGCCTGCGATGATGCCGGAGATTGTAAATGTGTCAGAGCTTCCAACCGATACCAGCGAAAGGATGTTCGTGCCAGATCCTGCAAGGGTCAACGTCGATCCGTTAGATCCTGTGACAAGACCTGAGAGTGTCGTTGTCTTTCCTGAAGCTGTCGTAATGGTCGAGCTTGCTGTAACACTCACACTTCCGGAAGTTGTAATGTCATCTGTAGGAGCAAAGGTGCCTCCTGCTAGGGTTAAAGATGTTGTAGAGCCTCCTATGTTGTCTGTGCTTGCAATCGACAAGATACCGGCAGTAATAATAGTTCCACCTGTATAGGTGTTTGTGTTTGTCAAAGAAAGCGTTCCAGCTCCCGCTTTATTCAAAGCGCCACCTGAAATCACTCCTGTCAAAGTTCCAGTCCCGCTACTCACAGAAATTGTTCCAGTTCCTGTGATTGCAATCGCATTCGATGCTGAAATGGTATCATTCACGCCTAATGTAGTGCCCGTTAACATCGATAAAGACCCGCTGCCAATCGCTGCACTAGAGCCAAGTGTAAGAGTGCCTCCCGATAAAATGGTCCCACCTGAATAGGTATTGGTGCCTGTTAAAGTTAAATTAGCAGATCCACTTTTCGTCCAAGCTCCATCACTATAAATTGTTCCAGGAAGTGTTGTATCTCCCGTTACTGATAAGGTTGTCCCACTTTGAAGAAAAAGATCACTACCAAGACCTTGTCCTCCACCCGCTCCCACCCCTCCACTTCCAGCACTTCCACCAGTCACTGAATTACCGCTGAATGTGCAACTATTTAAAGTAAGAGAGCCTCCCGATCTAAAGAAAATCGCACCCCCAAATCCGGCGCCTCCTCCTCCCCCTGCATTTGAATTATGTCCGCCGCTTCCCCCTCCAAATCCACCACTACCTGCTGTAACCGGGGCAGAGCCTCCACCTCCTCCATATCCTCCGTTGCCTCCATTTCCTCCTCCAGCTCCGCCGCCTCCTCCGCCAAATCCACCACCACCACCGTTTCCTAGTGAGCCGCCGCCGCCGCCAAAATCACCACCAAGACCTCCAGTGGCCATGCTAATTCCTCCTCCGCCGCCACCTCCAAATCCTCCGGCTGCGGAACCATTTCCAGCGCCACCTCCTCCGTATCCTCCGGAGCCTCCTGGAGAGCTTCCTCCACTACCACCGATGCCACCACCACTAGCGCCTGCTCCGCCGGACGAGGCGGCAGCCCCAGAGCCCCCGATTGCGCCACCTCCACCTCCGACACCCTCAGCATCCCCGGCTCCACCATTCGTTGAACCGGTTGCTAATATATTAGCGCCTCCTCCTCCGCCTGCTGAGAAGTCGGTAAAATTAACGCCTCCAGCTCCTCCATTGCTCCCAAAACCAGCTCCACCTGAACCTGGATCTTGTGGGCTGTTGATATTTGCAGTTCCGCCAACACCACCTCTTGCCCCACCGCCCCCGGCTGATGAGTAGGAGGGTGACGAACCTCCGTGGCCCCCAATTGCAGAGCAATTTGAAAATGTGACGTTTTCTGCAATGACAGTCGCTCCGTTATTGACGAAGATAGCACCTCCGGCTCCCATCGCCCCTCCACCTCCACCGCTCCCTCCACTTCCTCCTGTTACCGAGCAATTTTGAAGGGTTAAATTCTCGATCGTTGCTGTGATTGTACCAGTAGCAACTGAGCCATTATTGACAATAGGTGTTACGAAAAAAGCTTGGTAGCTACTTCCACCATCAATGGTATTGCCGGTTCCCCCATTCACCACAATATTAACAGAGGAACTTCCTTGAGAGGACAGTACAGGTAAGTGACCTGCTAAAGAAATGGTCCCAAGACCATTTGCGAATGTGATATTGATGTTTTGATCTGTGACATTGTTTATCGCATCAAGCATCGCTTGACGAAGAGAGCCAGCAGCAGGAGATGAAGTTGAATCAGAATTAACGGTTACGTTATATGTGACATCTGCACATAACCCTCCAGAACCTGCTGTAAAACAAGCAAGTGTCGCAAGCAGTTTAAAGGAACCCGTTTTCATACTATCTCCTTAAAAAGAATAACCAATCTGTCCACCAAAACTATTTGAGCTGTATCCTCCTCCAAACTCTCCATTATAATAGAGATCGAAAACAAGAGAATCTTCTAACATAAATCCAGTCACTGCAAGCCCTGGAACGAAAAGATTTCTATCTGGGAAGTATCCATGGATCACAAAAGGAGTTCCCCCTTGTGTGAAATTCACATTGAAGGTTTGTCCTTTCACTCTCACTTCTCTTACCCAAGAAAATTTAGGAGAAACCGTCCATCTAGATGAGCATAGGCAGTAGCATTTTGCAAATTGCAAGCCTAGCTCATTGCGCATCATGATCGCATTTTTTCTTGTAACAGTAAGATCCCACTCCCCCGCATTATGCTCTGCATACCCTCTTTCTACCTGCGTCATATAATCAAAGCTGTCAAAAGGACGGACTGTAAGCCCAAACAGGTTAAAATTAAGTCCTGTGTCAAAATGAGCCAAGAGCTGATTGCCTCCGTAATTACCTTTGGCGGTGAGATCGACCGCGCCATACTCGATGTGCCTGTCAGATCTATACGCGCTCCAACTTCCGATTACGGAAGCATTCGCATAAAATACATCGCCCAAAAATCCATTACCCCAAAGCTGCGGGCCCAAAATGGAAAGGTATACTCCGGCGTAACCAGAGCTAATGTTTCCAGATCCTTTTCCATCTTCAAAATGAAGATGGGAATGGGTGTAGGCGCCGAGCGCTCCTGTATAGAAAATTTCAGCAAAAAGAGCATCGATACCCGTTACTACACCACCTGTGTTGGTACGATAACCTGTCAAAGGGCCGTAGTTATCATTTTCATTATTTTGCTTTAAAGTACCTCCAAGGCCACTTACCCAAGCTGTCATTCTCTTTTTATCTTTTTCACAGCAGCTCGTGTCTTTTTTATGATAACTACTCGCAATTGCGCAATTTTCAGCATCTATGTCGTTTAGCATCCTTTGACTTAAAGACTCTCTGACCCGAACAGCATTGTTTTCTTGAGAGATTGTCATCCCTTTAAGTTGCGCTGGATGTAGTTGGTTCAGCGCGTAAGTGATTCCTTGGTCAGTTGTAAGAGGTAATAAACTTTTAAGAACGACTGCTAGCTGCGGTGTTGGAGAACCTGTTATGACAGGTCCCGGTTCGATCGTATAGGCAACTTTCGAGCGATTGAATGCAATCGCTGAATCAAGTGCATGTGCTACTTGAACCGCATTTCCACCAGAGGCATGCTTTACTACAGATCTTTCCTGCAATCCTAAAACAACTTCTGTTGCTGTATACATTAGGTTCGCTGTGAGAAAATTAGCATCTCTACCATTGATGTCTATTCCTGTAAATATTCCAGAGATGTGCCCTCCGGTTAAAATAACAGTAGATGTATTGTGATAAGTCCCGGGGCGAAAAGCGATCACTAAAGTCGAATCACCAATGGTCACATTACCAGTAGCTGCAACAAGAGAAACACTTCCAGGTGAGATGAGAGTCCCAAAATACGATCCATCTTCTAAATCAAGAGTCCCATTCACATGTAAAGTACCAAGGGGATTTCCTCCTTTGATGGCACCATTAACAGTTGCATTACCTATAGTGCCTGTTCCTGAGAGCAATGATCCCGAATCAATAACAACATCCTGAATCGTCCCATCTACAATCAAAGCTCCAGAGCTCACAGTGGTGCCACCTGTATAGGTGTTAGTGCCAGAGAGGATCAAAGCGCCGCTTCCGGCTTTGATCAAAGAAGAGGAAGTAAGAGGATAGTCCGATATAACTCCTGCAAAAGTCGAGGTTGTTGATGAAGGAGTCGAGACTGTAAAAGGGACATTCACTTGAGCTGCACTTGTAGAGTCTCCACTGAAAGGTCCAATGATGAAGCCTGGTGAGCTCGTGTCTACATAAAGAGAGCTTCCCTCTAAAACTACAGCCACGTTAGCAGATCCAGGAGCAGTCCCTTGAACATAGATACCATGACCTGTGACGGTTCCTTCATTGGTTGCCTGAAGAGTCCCCGTCCCACTTGTAAGAGAAAATCCATTTTGAAACCAGATCTGGGAATTTAAAACAGTACCACTCCCATTATTAAAAGCGGTAATGAGCGCGCCGTCTCCAAAGCTGCAAGTCGATGCAAAAAGCATCTGAGAGCTACACTTGCCGACTGTAGAAGACCCTCCAGCTGCCGAAGCTGTATTGGTAGCAGTGAGTGTTAGGTTGCTACCTGCTGAAAATGTCACACCGCACTGAAACTGGTTTGTTGTAAATCCGACAGTACTTAAAGATGCAGCATTTGTGCTCGTTCCACTATTTGAAACCGTGATAGTCGCATTGTTACCTACAGTGCATGTACTAGCCATGGAGATTTGAGGTGACACCACATATCCAACATTGTTGTTCACAGCGCCGGTGGAATTATCTGTTCCCACGTTTGTTACGCTCAAAGATAAAGAATTACCGGCTTGAAATGGGTTCAATGATGAAAACTGTGAATTATCCACATATCCCGTCAAGCTTCCTGTGCCGCTACTGCTATTGGTGCCACTATTGGAGATAGTGATTATAGCATTATCCCCAAAAGTAACAGGCCCGAAGAAATATAACTGGTCCCCCCCATTGCTAGTAGCTCCAACCCTATTACTCCCAGCTCCTGTTGTGCTGTCGTTTCCGCTGTTTGAAATTGTAACGATAGCATCATCAGCTACCGTGAAACTGGAATTGCAAACTGCAAGGTTTTGGTTGACAACTCCAATCTGGTTGCTAGCCCCTGTATTCGATGCAGCCCCCGTATTTGTTACCGTCAAACTAAAGTCATTGCCAGCTGTAACAACACCATTAGACTGAAAAAAAGCACCCGAGGCCCCTGAAGCATACCCTACGAAGCTACCGCTGTCACTGCTGCTACTTGTTCCTGTATTAGAAAATTCAAAAGTAGCGCTATCTCCGAGTGTTAGTGCGCTGCCAAATAACATACCTTCCATGCAATATCCAACTTGATTGCTTCCTGTATTGGTACTGTTATTAGTCCCTGTATTAGAAAAACTAAAAGTCGCGCTGTTTCCTGCAGTAAATGTATTAGCAAAATACACGCTACTAGAGCCTATGTATCCCACCTGATTGCTTCCTGTGCCAGAACTACTATCAGTTCCAACATTTGTTGCTGTAAGGCTAAAACCATTGCCTACATTACATGCCCCTGTAACAGAAAACTGTTTACCTGTTACATAACCGACTTGGTTAGCGTGGCCGCTTACTGAGGCATTATTTACGCCTGTATTGCTAAGAACTAAAGTAACACCCCCACCTCCAGTAAATGTACTTCCCAGCTCGATTTGATCATTAGTAATAAAACCTATTTTTTGACCATTTAAAGCGTTGGTGTTAGAGCTTCCGCTATTTGTGACCGTAAACTCTCCCCCATCTGATATGGAAAATGGAAAAGCAGAGAGTAATTGGTCATTGCCAATTACAGAAAGAGTGCCTGATGAAGAGCTGCTAGCGTTGTTCACCTCGATTGAGGCACTGCCGGGAGAGTTGCTCGTCGCATTGTTGAATGTTATTTGATTCGCAAGGGTTGATAGATTGTTTGTATTGTTTGCTGTAATCGTTGCGTTGGTATATCCCGTGATACCTGCGCCACTAAATGACAAAGTACAATCTGTGAATGTAAAATTAAAAGAAGCGGCATCATTTGGAAAATCAAATGTCGATACAGAAAAATCAGCAGTAGCCATTGGATCTTTAATGACATTGATGACTGAAGAGTCAAAAACGGCATCCGTTGAAGAGCCTGGAACACTTAGGGCGCTCCAGTTGCTAGCTGTATTTAAATCTGTCGAGCTCGTGCTCATCCAGATGTTACTAGCTGCAAAAAGTGATAAAGGCGCTGTGGAAAGGGCGAGTGCCATCCACAGCGCTTTAGGAGTCTGCTTTGCCTTATTTGATAATTTCGTCATAAACCTACTCCCATAGACTTGCTAAAAAACCTCTATATTTAAACCTCTTTTTTAAAAAGAGTAGCCAATCTGCCCACCAAAACTATTCGAGCTGTAGCCGCCTGTAAATTCCCCATTGTAATAAAGATCAAATACAAGAGCGTCTTCTAACATAAATCCAGTAACTGCAAGACCTGGAGCAAAAAGGCTTCTATCTGGGAAGTATCCCTGAATAGTAAACTGAGTCCCCCCATGTGTAAAGTTAACGCTCATACCATCCCCTTTCACCCTCACTTCTCTCACCCAAGAAAACTTAGGAGAAAAGATCCATTTTGAGGAGCATGTGCAGAAACATTTAGAAAACTGAAGACCCAGTTCATTGCGAAGCATCATCATGTTTTTATTTTGAACAGTAAGCTCCCACTCTCCAGCATTATGCTCTTGATACTTTCTCTCTGTTTGGGTCATATAATCAAAACTATCAAAAGGTCTGACTGTAAGGCCCCACCAGTTGAAATTAAGTCCCGTATCAAAGTGAGCAAGAAGTTGGTTACCTCCGTGGTCGTTTTTAGCGGTGAGGTTGACTGCGCCATATTCAATATGGCGATCTGCTCTATATTTGCTCCAGCTCCCGATCACAGAAAGATTAGCAAAAAATAGATCTCCTAAAAATCCGCCGCCCCAAAGTTGAGGTCCTAAAACAGAGATATAAACGCCTGCATATCCCGAAGAAATGCTTCCTTCTCCCTTGCCGTCTTCGAAGTTTAGATTGGAGTTTGTATAAGCTCCAAGAGCTCCGGCATAAACTGCTTCAGCAAAAAGAAAATCTATTCCCGTTACGACCCCACCAGTATTCGTGCGATATCCTGTCAGAGGTCCATTGTCGTTATTTTTATTATCCTGCTTTAACGTGTCTCCAAGACCTGCGACCCACGTCGTGATCATTCTCTTATCTTTTTCACAGCAGCTCGTGTCTTTTTTATGATAACTATTAGATGGCTCGCAGTTATCAGCATCTAGATCGTTTAGCATCCTTTGGCTTAAAGACTCTCTAACACGAACAGCGTTGTTTTCTTGAGAGATTGCCATCCCTTTGAGCTGCGCAGGATGGAGCTGATTAAGGGCATAGGTCATCTCTTTTTCTGTTGTAAAGCCAATCAAACTTGCAAGCACATCAACAAGTTGAGGTGTTGGAGAAAGCACAAGAGTCGCTCCGCTTGGTAGCGTTGCCCCGAGTGCTAACGAACTAGAGGCTGGAGTAATTGTAGCTGATACATGGGAGCGATTGTATGCAATTGCTCCATCTAATCCATCAGCCACTTGGATAGCATTTCCACCAGAAGCCAGACTCGTAACATCTCTTGTCTTTAGACCCAAAGTCACAGAGGTCGCGTTATATGTTAAGTTGGCTGTTAAAAAATTCACAGCGAGGCCGTTCACATCAACGGAAGAAAATTCTCCTGAGATGCTTGATCCTGTTAAAATCGTTACTGTATTATCACTATAAGTACCTGGCTGAGTTGCAATCACCAAGGTCGAGTCACCGATTGTGACACCACCTGTTGCCGCCACAAGAGAAACATCGCCCGGAGAGATCGCAGTGCCAAAAAATGATCCATCTTCCAAGTCAAGAGTACCTGTTACGTCCAACGTACCAAAAATAGTTCCCCCTTTAATTCCAGAGCCTGAAGACACAATTGTATTGCCTACGGTACCAGTTCCTAAAAGAAGAGCTGCAGAACCAGATCCTCCAACGGTCAAGCTTGAACTTGTATGAATGTCTCCCAAGACATCCAAAGTTCCTGCCTCTACATGAGTTGTATTAGTATAAGTAGAAGTTCCTATCAATTTAAGAACTCCAGCTCCTGTCTTTACTAAAGGCTGACCTGATGCAATAGATCCGTTAATCGTAAAAATGTTTGTATTTGGAGAGGGCACGTTGATCGTTCCGAGGGAATTATTACCGGTCAAAGTTAGAGTATGAGAGCTTCCTCCGGTAATCGTTCCCGAGAAGATCGTTGTTCCGATCGTGGTATTAAAAGCAGCTTCTCCGTCTGTAATATTGATCGCATTGCTGAGAGTAAGACCCGAATTCATCTGAAGCAATCCTTCCGTCACTTCGAAAAATATATTTGTACTGCCGCTACCAAGCGCTGCTGCACTACTAACACTCAAAGTTCCGGCAACGAACAGATTCGTCATACTATTGGTGCCTGAAAAAGTAACAGTTCCAGATCCTGAATGAACCGTTACATCTGTTGCGCTAATGGCTCCGGAGATCGTCAAACTACCACCGGTAGGGGTCAAATTCATTGTGTAATTTCCATTGATCGCTCCCGAGAAAGTTGGAGATCCTGAGGTGACGAGAATATCTCCGTCACTACCGGTTAAGCTTATCGGATTGCTATAAGTGCCACTTCCACTCACTTGAATTGTTCCAAGACCACCGCCGCTACTAATGCCTATACTGGCAGCTCCGCTGGCAAGTGCCGCCGGATTGCTGACAATCACCGTTCCTCCAAGATACATAGTCGTGAAGGTATTAGTCCCTGACAAGGTAACGGTCCCCCCTGAGCTTGAGTAGTTAACAGTCACACTACTGAAATCATCGCCCGAAATGTCTCCGGAATAAGTAATGCTTCCATTTACAGGTCTTAAAGAGAGATTGGCAGATGCTGCAAGGGTTGCCGTTCCTGTAAAAGTTGAGTTTCCGGATTCGTTAAAAATCGACCCAACACCACTGCTAGTAATCGGGTTGTTAAACGTAGGACTTCCGCTCACTTCAAGTATTCCAGCTGAACTGCTAGATCCTGTAAAGTTTATGGTAGTGCTACCGCTGCCAAGTGCCGCTGCACTGCTGACGACAGCTACACCCGTAATATTCAGGTTCGTCATTGTATTGGTTCCTGACAAGGTAACAGCTGCTGTTGTTGCAAGAGTCGAGAGATCAACAGTCCCCGAAGCAATGGTTAAAGTATCTACGCTAATGTCTCCGGAAAAAATCAAACTTCCGAAGCCTGTAGAAGGGATCGTCAAATACGCAGGCGAACTCCCTGCCCCTATATTTCCAGCTATAGTTACGGTATTATAGGTATTGCTTGCCATAGTCAAAGTCGCATTAGACACGGTAATGTTACCAGGGAATGGCACATTATAGTCGCTATAAGTGGAAGGGGAGCTAAAAACTATAGATGGATTTGCAGAGCCATTTGCTACTGCATCCCACGCAATGCCAGAAAAAGTCTCATAGCTGCTACCATTATAAGTTTCTGTTCCAAAAGTATAAAAAGTCCCTCCCGCAATTTGGATTGTCGCAGTACCTCCTGTATTTTGAAAAACTATATTCTCTAAAACGACACTACTCAACATTTGGAAGTCGTAGCTTTGTGTACTTGTTTGATTTTCAAAATTAATCACCTGTCCGCTTGTCGTTGAGGGATTATTCATTAGGACTAGAGTGTTTGATGCTGCCTGGTAGGTTATATTTCCATCATATTGAATGCCTCCTGATGGAATATAAACAGTTCCAGCGCTCCCTCCAGAAAGAGCTGCTGTAGACTGTACTGCATCTAAAAAGGTACAACAGCTATTACCGCTGATGAGACAATCTGAACAAGAAGTAGGAGTTCCTGGTTCGTTAGTTTGCGTTACATAATAAGTCGCATCATCTGCAAAAGCTTCGGCTCCGCCTGTAAAACAAGAAATCGAAGCTAATACAGCAAAAGAACTTTTCTTGAAATTTTTAATTAAATACATAAATACCCCATATAAAACTAGTTACTACCTAAAATTGCTGCTACAATGACCACTGCTGCAGATGCTGTACCAATTGCGATGTTAGCAAAGCGGGAGCTTCCTAACTTTTCTTCTTTTTTTGGACTCATCGAAGTGGATTGACTTTCTGACTTGTCCATTGTTGTTTGTGCAGGCTGCATTACTGCAGGTTCTACTTCAGCTGGCTCTGTCGCTTCTATTTGTAAAACAGGAGCAGCTTCCGTAGCTGACATTTGAGCTGTAACAGGCGCTACTTCAGCGGCAGGCTCTGCAATTTGCAATGCGGCAGCTTCTTCTTTAGCCGGTTCTTCCATCGCGATAGAAGCTGGAGCTTGATCTGGAGTCTTTATTGCTTCTACTTGCACTGTTTGAGGAGTAGGATCCTTTAAAACGTCTACAACAAGAGCTTCTTGTTCAAGATTGGGGGTCTCTGCAACAACAACTTCTTCTTTTATTTGTGGAGCTGCAACGGGAGCTTGAACGGTAAGAGGTTTTGTTTTAGGAGCTTTTTTTACGCGAGCAGGCGCAGGAGCTTCCACTTTCGGAGCTACCGTTTCTTGCTTGTTTTCAACTTGCTCACTTAAGTTTTCTGAAGACTCTGCAAATAGGCAGCTGCTCGCAAGAAAAACAGTCCATACAATCATTTTGTTCATAAAAATACCCTTATAAAAAAATAAAATCTTTTCTTTGCACCATATAAAAGATCAAGCGATTTTGTCCATACATAAACTCAAATCACTTGCAATTTAGCTGAAAAAAGCTATTCTGGTTTTTTTTAAACAAGGAGTCCCTTTTATGCTCTGGATCGTCTCTGCATTTTTGTCCTTATTCTTATGCGGATGTGGCGGGGACCACGACCAAAACGACCCTTATGTGATTGAAAACACAGAGGTCGATTATCAGCCGCCAGCGCCCTATTACGACTCGGAAAGCTCGTAAATAAAAAATTTAAATTTGAGAAAACGTTTTTGTGCTTTTCATAAAATCGCTCTCCCTTTAAAATCGTCCTTTCTTTGTATTATGGCGATCGTAGCTCAGTTGGCAGAGCGCTAGATTGTGGTTCTAGATGTCGCGGGTTCGAGCCCCGTCGTTCGCCCATCTTTACTTGTCGAAAAGTCCTCCTATTACTACAATCGATTTTTATCTCTAGGAGGCTTTATCTTATGTCTTTTTTAGAATCGATCTTACTTGGAATTGTACAGGGATTTACAGAGTTTCTTCCTGTCAGCTCTTCTGCTCATTTAAAAATCGCTAAATTTCTTCTCAAAGTCCAAGAATCAGATTCATCTGTTCTTTTGGACTTAAGCTGCCACTTAGGCACTCTCATGGCCCTGATGCTTTTTTTAAGGAAAGACATCTGGGATATTTTAAAAAGCACAAGGAAAATGCTTCTTTTTTTCTTAGCTTTGATCCCTTTGATCCCCTGCTATTTCCTTTTAAAACCTTTAAGAGACATAGCGTCGTCTCAGGAATTTTTAGGACCTTGCTTGATCGGTACAGGCTTAATTCTCCTTGCAGGACAATCCCTTCGTATGTCAAGATCCGAAGTAAGAGCAGCAACTCCAAAAATAAAAGATGTACTTATGATTGGCACACTCCAGTCCGCAGCTTTAATTCCCGGTATTTCTAGAAGCGCCGCAACTATTTCTTGCGCTCGTGTTTTAGGGTGGAGTCCAAAAGAAGCGGTTCGCTTTTCTTTTCTCCTATCCATTCCAACGGTGATTGGGGGGAATTTGATTGAGCTTTTAAAAGCGACTTCTTTTGCACACCAAGAAACAGCGGTGCCTTTCTTTGGTCTTTTTGCCGCTTTCGGATCTGCGTTCTTGATCGGTTTTTTTGTCGTAAAAAAAGCTATTGAGTATTTAGAAAAAGGAAATCTAAAACCTTTTGCTTGGTACGCTCTGAGCCTTGGAACTCTCGTAACCCTTTACTTTATTTAAGTGTGATCTACTATGGCCAAAATGCCCCCTGCTCCTAAAAAAGAAAAAACAGGAACCTCTCATCCTGAGGTCAAAGGACTTGCTCTTTTAGGAGCGGGCCTATTTCTTACTTTATCGCTCCTTAGCTTTGATGGAAATGTTTCCTCACATAATTGGATGGGGCTGATTGGATACTGGATCTCATTCACTTTAACTTATCTGCTAGGGCTTCCCGCTTTTTGCTTCGTCGCTTTTTTATTTTGGGCCGGATGGAAGCTTCTTGCAGAAGAGACTATCCCCTCTTTCAAAGCAAAGATCATTTATTTTTCTCTTTGCATGTTTTCATTCAATCTTCTTTTAAACTTACTTAGTGAATCAGGATTTCCTTTTCCGGAATTTTTGACCCGTAAAGTATATAGTGAATCGATCTTCTTTGAACACCCCTACCCCCATCGCTACACAAGGCACAATATGGGCGGCGTTCCGATCTATTTCCTTTATAAAGACCTTCCCACTTTCAACTTACAAAGGATGCTCAGCGATGTCGGGATTGCGATCACCTTCTCTATTACACTGCTGACTTCTTTTCTTCTTCTAACTGATATTAAAGCGTTTGATCTTTTAAATTCGCTTCGAGGATTTTTCTCTCGTATGGAGTGGAAATGGCCTTTTAAAAATGAAAAAGAAGAAGAAACGCATTTTGAATCCGTTCACTCCATCGCAGCTTCTTTGCAAATAAAAACTTCCCCTACCATCAAACCTTTATATAACAAACCTTCTTTAGAACGAGAAAGGGAAATAGATCTACAAGAAGAACCCATTCGAAAAGCAGTAGTAGAGCCTGTAAAAAAAGCGCTTTCCCCTCCTTCCAAAAAAGAAAAAGCGATCGAAGCGCAAAAGGTCTATAATGGTGACTACAAAGAATATGTCATTCCACCTCCTTCTCTTCTTACAAGTCCTAAAAAAGTAGATCACCCTTCTTTGAAAAAAGAGCTCAAGCGGCAAGCTGATATTTTAGAAGAGACTTTGATGAGCTTTGGCATTGAGGCCAAAGTGGGAGAAATCAACTCAGGCCCTACCATTACCTCTTTTGAAGTGCATCCTGCAATCGGAGTTAAGGTACAAAAGATCACAGGCGTAGAAAACGACATTGCTTTAAACTTGCAGGCTAAGTCGATTCGTATCATTGCACCCATTCCTGGAAAAGCCGCTGTCGGCGTTGAGATCCCTTCGCTCTTCCCTCAAGAAGTAAGCTTTAAGGAGATGCTCTCAACATATCAGACTCAAGGCAAAAGACTGCACATCCCTGTTTTACTTGGAAAAACAGTCAATGGTGATCACCTAGTCTCTGATTTAACAAAGATGCCTCACTGTATCATTGCAGGAGCAACAGGCTCTGGAAAATCCGTCTGTATCAATACCATTGTGATGTCGATTGTCATGAATGCAAGACCTGATGAAATTAAACTCCTTCTTGTAGACCCTAAAAAAGTGGAACTCACAGGATACACAAAACTGCCTCACCTCATTGCTCCTGTAATCACAGAACCACATGGTGCCTATGCAGCTTTAAGCTGGCTTGTTAAAGAAATGACCTTGCGCTATGAGATGCTAAGACAATTAGGAGTCCGTAATATTCATGCCTTCAACAGCCGCCAAGTGAATAAGGAACTAGAAGCCTCTTTAAGCATTCCCATTCCTGAGCGGATGTTTTCTATCGTAGCAATCATCGATGAATTTGCGGATCTTATGATGGTTTCAAGCTCTGATCTAGAAACACCGATAGCTCGTATTGCTCAAATGGCAAGAGCTGTAGGAATCCACCTCATACTCGCAACCCAACGCCCTTCTAGAGAGGTGATCACAGGCCTTATTAAAGCGAACTTCCCAACAAGGATCTCTTTTAAAGTGGCAAGCAGGGTGAACTCTCAGATTATTTTAGATGATAACGGAGCTGATAGTTTGCTTGGAAACGGTGATATGCTCTTCCTTCCTCCTGGAAGCTCTCAGCTTGTCAGAGCTCAAGGAGCCTACATAAGCGATGAAGACATCAATGAAGTCATCTCATTCATCTCTCGTCAAGCTCCCCCTAACTACCTCATTAAATCCTTTGATGAGATGAAAAGGGAAGATCTCTTCCCTGAAGAAAAAGAAGATGGGGCTCCAAAAGACAGCTTGTATGATCAAGCCCTTTCCATTGTTGTTGACACACAAAATGCTTCAACGACCTTCTTGCAGCGCAAGCTGAAAATCGGATACGCAAGAGCCGCCTCTTTAATGGATGAGCTCGAAGCAAATGGAGTTATCAGCGCGCAAGAAGGAAGCAAACCCCGAAGAATCATAGCAAAAAAAGAGAGGAGCGCAGCGCATGAAGATCTCTTCTTGGATTAAACGTTTAAAAAAAGACCTCGATAAAGAGACTGCTAAAGATCAATCGAAAAATAAGAAAAATCGACGCCGTATTGAACGCTCTTTACTATCAAGGCTTAAAGTCTTAGGATTTATTCTTTTGGGCTTCAGCGCCCTCTTCTTATTTTACGCATTCACCTATTCTCCTACAGAGACAATTTTGATTGCTACCGATCTTCCAGGAGATGGGTTTTGTAAAGAATTTTTAGCTCACGAAACTCTCAACTTCTTCATCGTCTCTGGGATCTTTTTTATCATTGGAGCCGCTTGCGTCCTTATTTCTTGGCAACAAAGTAAAGAGCAGTCTAAGAATTAAAAAATTGAAATATTTTCTTTCTTTGCTGCTACAAGGTCCTCATTGTAGATATTCTTTAGCGTTTTCTAAAGAAAGCCCGGCCCACTGAACGCGGTAGTTTGGGTATTGTTTGATCAAATTCTGAGCTTTGAGCTGAAGATCGAAAAGATTGAGCTTTTTTGGATTTATTTTTACTTCTGCAATAAGCAGTTCCTTATCTAAATCGTTAATTCCAACAATATCAATCTCATTAAGATTTTTTCCTTCCCAATACGTTCCCAAGTAGTTGTATTTTTTTTGTTTGGCAATGAGCTCTAAAAAGAACCTTTCCAAAAATCTCCCTGCATATGCCGAAAAATCTCGATCAATGACCTTACGAACATAATCAAAATTTTTAAGTTCAATTGCGCTGCGATTTTTATAAATAAATCGGAACCAAAAATTCAAAAAAGGATCTTTGATTGCAAATTTTATACTCCGAGAACCTGGCTTTTCATTGAGAGGAACAATTCGATAAATAAGGCTATAGCTCCTTTCAAGCCTTTCAAGATATCCACCTATATCACGCTGCAGAATCGACTCAAGTTCTGAGCGCGATGTTTTACCTACAGACATGAGCTCTAAAATAGCAAAATACGCACCATATTCTTTTCCGAATTCTTCAACTAAAGAATACTTACCCTCTTCTAAAAAAGGGGAAAAATCACGAAGCATAAACGCCAAAATATCATTTTTTGATTTGATGCCATTGGTCATCAAAAGATCCAAATATTTAGGCACGCAACCAGTAAGAACATAAAAATCAAATAACTCTTGAAGAGCTGAGACATTATGATCTTTAAGTAAAGAAGACAAGGTAGAGATAGAAAAAGGAGATAGCTGTAAGATCCGATCTGCTCTTCCAAAAAGAGGTTCTCCTGAGTCTTCGAAAATTTTATGCATAAGAGAATATACAGAACCAATCGTTATTAAAAGCATACGGCAGCTAGCTTTATAGGCATCCCATAAATTCTGTATTTCCGAATAGACCGAAGGATTAATATGATAGAACTCTTGAAATTCATCGATAATCACGATGATCTTTTCTTTTTTTGCATACTCCAAAAGAAGCATGAACAGGTCTTTAAATCGTCTGATTTCCCCCACTATTGGGAAAGGCAATTCTTGCCGAAGTTGCAGTAGCCAGTCTTCGCACAGCAATATTTCTGGCTTTTTTTCTACAAAAAGGTAAATAAAGGAATGTTCTTTTGCAAATTCTGTGGCAAGAAGTGTTTTTCCAAGCCTTCTTCTTCCTGTTATAACAGTCAACTTTCCGCTACCATCTGTTTGCTTCCAAAGGCTTTTTAACTCCGAAAGCTCTTCTTCTCTATTATAGAACTTCATATCGTAACCTATATTACAGTAATACACATTACCGTAACCCATATTACAAAGAATGTCAAGACGGAACATGGTCAACAAAGACTCTTCTACCTTATTTTAAATTACTTATGTCTATAAAAAAAATAATTAATCGAAAGAATTAGCTTGTTATTTTTAGGGGCCTTAGTCAGATATAAAGAAAAAATTGAAATATAATCTTTTTTTCCTGTTATATGAGCATAAAGACACATGAACTGAAAAAAGGCCTTTTAAATGCCGAGCGGTAAGAAAAAAATCCTCATTGCAGATCCTTCTTTAGAGCTTTTGAAGTCTTTAAAGAAGAATACAAAAGCTGAGAAATTTACGATAGAAATTGCAGAGTCAGGAAATGAATGTCTTGAAAAGATAAAGACGTTTGAACCTGATCTTTTAATTGTAGATCTCATGCTCCCCGGAATGCATGGACTAGAGATCTTAAAGGCCACTAAAAACAATCAATCCATGAAAAAGATAGGAGTGATCCTCACATCCTTCCATCCCATGGTACAAAACTACCACTCAGCTATTAAATCCGGCGCTTTGTATTTTCTTGAAAAGCCCTTTACAGCTGCAAATTTATTCCACCTCATCCAGCTCTTTTTTGACGGAACTCTCGCCCCTGCTCCCTTCCCTCAAAAGAAGCCTGAGCCCCATTATAAAGCACCTCCAACACCCCCGCCTAAAATCCCCACCTATCTTAAACTATGGGGAACTAGGGGCTCTAATCCTGTTGCAGGCTCTGAATATGTGCGCTTTGGGGGCAATACACCTTGTTTAGAAGTGAGAAATGGAGACACCCTTGTCATCATCGATGCTGGCTCTGGCATTCGAGGTCTTGGACATATCCTTCATGATCATGAAGCCAAAAGAATGGACATTCTCTTAAGCCACACTCACTGGGACCATTTGCTAGGATTCCCCTTTTTCTACCCGATCTATCAACCGGGAAGGGAAGTGCATATCTGGTCTCCTGTTGGTTTTGAAAAATCTACAAAAGAGCTTTTTTCCGACATGCTAGCCTACGCCTACTTTCCTGTCGGCCTTGACGACATTCAGTCATCCATCTTCTTTCATGACCTAAGAGATGAGCAGACTGCAAACTTTGGCAATATTAGCATTTCAAGTCATTATTCGTTCCATCCGGGACCTACCCTTTGCTTTAAAATTGAAATGAACGGCAAAAAAATAGGATATGTGACCGATAATGAGTTTTTGATGGGAAACCATCTCCCTGCCAAACAGGCTGAGAAAAAAAGCTCAATATTTGAGCCTTATGAGAGTTTAATTTCTTTTCTATCAGACTGTGATCTTCTGATCCATGAAGCGCAGTATACTGATGAAGAGTATCTCGACCGTGAAGGTTGGGGCCACTCTTCAATCTCCAATGCCTCTATTTTAGTTAAAAAAGCAGGAATCAAAAAGTGGATCATCACACACCATGATCCAAGACATACTGATGAAGAGCTTTTGGGCAAACACGAATACCATCACAGAGTCATGGAAGATCTGCATCATGAATGTTTGATACAACTAGCTTATGATGGCATGATGATCGCTATCGACTAGAAAATAACAGGCTCACTTGGAACGTCTTGTCTTGCAACAGAGACTTTCGTGTTCTGTCTATTTTTCTCCAGCATCTCCCCCACAATTTTCAAGGCAAGCTCCGGAGTGTTGCACTCAGATGATAGATGCGCTAAATAAACATGCTTTAGCTTCTCGTGATAGACCGAGGAAATCACAAGAGCTGATTCTTCATTCGATAGGTGTCCTTGACGGCTCAGTACTCGTTGTTTATAAACCATAGGTCTGCTGCTTGAGTAGACCATAGACGGTTGATGGTTCGCTTCAATGTATAAATAGTCGCAAAGCTGCAGTCTACTTAACACCAAACTTGAAGCAAATCCAAGATCGGCGCAAAGTCCCACTTTTAGACCATCGAATTCAAAGGTAAAAGCAACGGGGTCTATTGCGTCATGTTGGATGCTGAAAGGGTGGATTTCAACATCTCCAAACTGGAATGTTTCTCCTGTTGAGAAAATTTTAAATTTGGGAATTTCTCTGCATGATGGGATGATTGCTTGAGCTGTTTCTTTGTTTGCAAAGACAGGAATACCGAGTTTACTACAAAGGGCTGAAAGCCCTTTGATGTGATCGCCGTGTTCATGTGTGATTAAAACTGCTTCGATCTCTGCTAGATCTACATTAATAGCTTTAAGACGCGCAGTTAAATCTTTCACAGAAAGCCCTGCATCGATCAAGATCTTTGTCTTTTCTGTTCCCAAATAGATAGAGTTGCCTTTAGAACCGGATGCAAGTGGACAAAAACCTTTCATAGACAAAAAACTCCAACGTTATTTCTGCACACTTTAGCAAAATGACGCTATTGTATACAGTGGGAAAGTAGCCACTTGAAACTTTGAGGACAAAATGAAGCGTTATCACTCTCTTACTCCTGATGAAGAAAAAATCCTTCTTCATAAAGGGACAGAACGTCCCGGCAATGAAATGGAAAATGAGCTAGGTGTTTATGTATGTAAACAGTGCGATGCGCCGCTGTACCTTTCTTCTTCTAAATTTTCATCTGGATGT
Source organism: uncultured Chlamydiae bacterium (assembly GCA_903824495.1). Lineage (GTDB taxonomy): Bacteria > Chlamydiota > Chlamydiia > Chlamydiales > Rhabdochlamydiaceae > CAIJXB01. The sequence goes on along the minus strand of CAIJXB010000023.1, from coordinate 19,618 downwards.
GGATGGCCTAGCTTTGATGAAGAAGTGAAAGATGCAGTGCTTAAAAGACCAGATGCTGATGGAGAGCGAACAGAGATCATTTGCGCAAAATGTCATGGACATTTAGGTCATGTGTTTTTAGGAGAAGGTTTTACAAGTAAAAGTGTGCGCCACTGCGTCAACTCCCTTTCCATGCGTTTCATCTCAGCAGTTGATGAAAAGGGTTTTGCAAGAGCTATTTTTGCTGGAGGTTGTTTTTGGGGCGTAGAGCATTTGATGAAAGAGATTCCTGGGGTGATTTCTGTGACCTCAGGTTATATAGGCGGTAATGTAGCATCACCTAACTATGAAGAGGTTTGCTCAGGTCTTACAGGCCACATAGAGGCTGTAGAAGTTTTGTTTGACCCTGAGAAAGTAAACTATGAAACTCTTGTGAAAGCGTTCTTTGAGATCCACGATCCTTTTCAAGGAAATGGACAAGGGCCAGATATTGGACCTCAGTACCTCTCCGCTATTTTCTACTTTACAGAACATCAACGTAAAATCGCTCAGAAAGTGAAAGAGCTTTTAGGAAGCAGCGTGAAAACACAAATCCGTCCTGCTTCATATTTCTATCCGGCCGAGGAATATCATCAAAGGTATTATGAAAAGACAGGGAAGCAGCCTTACTGCCATAGAAGGATCAAGCGGTTCTAAGCTCTTGATCCTGCTTTTAAAATCCTAAAGAATTACCAAATCTGAGTCTTCTTCAAAAAGCTTAAAATTAGGATCATTACCAAGCTGCAAGTCGAGATGTGTTCCGGTAAATAATTTTAAGAGAAGATCTTTAGATAGGATGGGGTCTTTTGGAAAAAGAGCGTCTAGATCCTTCTCTACTGAAGAACCATTAGGATCTATAGACTTTAAAGATAATAAAAAAGGCTAAAAGAATCGTGCTGCTATTTTTATCTCGTAAGAACAGCTTTAGTTAACTCTGCAAGACTTGCTATGTATGTGGCCCTAATTTGATGGTATCTGTCAGCTTGAGCAAAATCGTCAATACTATCTCCCCCTACGACCTGGAGAGTTTGATCCTCTACAACTCCCACAGCTTCGTCTCTTGCAGCTCCGATAGCAGCGTATTCTGTGGGATGATTAAGAGCTAGAGCTTCATTCCATTTATCATGACTCGCAAGGAAGTGATAAAACTCCTCTTCATTTGCTAACTCTGCTGATACTGTCTCATAAGCTGTATTTAGATTATTTAAACTCACACCACTAAGAGCAAAGAATGACATTCTTTCAACATCGATTGGCAAATGCAATTTGTGTTTTAGCATAATAGGATAGGCAAGGTATACTTCGATCTCATCACGAAGTTTGTCGCTTCCTGGGATCATAGGAGACTCACGAATGAGATCTCGCGCGCATTTTTCAAGCTTTTTCATAGAAAGATCGCCTCTTTTAATGAAATCAGCTAAGGCTTTTGTATCATGCAAATCAATTGTTGCCATTTGATAGGCAATTCCTACATGCAGATACGATAAAGTCGTGCGATCTTCACAGGATGTATTCGCATCTTGAATAATCGCAGCAAACTGCACTCTGAAGCCTTCATTTTGATCCGCAAATCTCAGGTATTTTAAAACATTAGAAAGTTGCTCTCTTTTACTTCCTACATCCCCCCTCCCAGAATCGAATAGTCTATGCACCCAACGCTGTAGATTTCTCTCCTCCTGACTGTCGCCTCGACGCTGGTGCTCTCTAAGAAAATAAGACTCCAACGCTCCTTTTTCACGCTCATAGCTTTGCAGTATACTGTAATCATAAAGGGCTATAACGATATTGCCAAGGACGGGAACGAGAAGTATAACACATCGAGCAAAGCTCTTTTGATCTATGTGCGATAAATACGCATTCGCACGAATAGCAAGATCGCTAACAAGCGGAAAAATAACACATTTTTGAAAAAGTGCTATTAAATTTGTTACACTGCTATAAACAGGAACATAATCATAAGCTTGATCAACGCTGACAAAAACTTCAGACAGGATATTAACGGCGAGCATCATAATTAAAGACCTGAGAAGAACTTAGCAGCGAGTGTCAAAGTCGTTGGCCAGTGGGTGTTTTTAAAGCCCCAGGTTCTATGGATGACATTAACGATTGCTAGCATAATAAGCGCTGGGTAGATCATCTCAATCACGGGGCCTAAGAATCTCATGATGCCAGAAAATTGCAAGGTAGAGATCACAAAGGCAATGAGAAGAGTTACGACCAAAGACGTTTTATTGCCAATTTTTTCTCTGCAAATGTCTTTACGTAAGAACTCAGCAAAAAGGGCTGCCAAAATCACAGCTGTTGTTAGACATGCTAAAACTACCGCAATGCACATACAAGGAGCTGCTAGTGGCCCTAGAGTTTTTAAGGCGATATAGCCAAACATCTCTTGAGGTGCAATAGAAGCAAGCTCTGGAGCGTAGATGCTGCCTAAAAGAACTAAGAAGAAGTATACAACAGTTAAAAGGCCACCACCGATGAGGGAGGCTTTCCAAAAGGTACGGATGGAGGATTTTTCTGAAGCGTCTTCGCCACTTGCGCTTTGCAGATGAGAAATAATGAATGTAGAGAAAAACACTGCAGCCAAGAGGTCCATCGTCTGGTACCCTTTAAAGAAGCCCATTTTAAAAGAGCTCCAAGCAAGGTCTGTTTCTGCAAAGGATGGTAAAGATCCTTTAACAAGAGCACATACAAAAATAGCTAAGATAGCGACTAGAAGAACTGGAGTTAAAAAACTACCAAGTACGGGGATGATCCTATTTTTGTTAACTGTTAAAAAATAAATTACGGCACATAGGCCTAAACTGACCCAGATAAGGGAAGCTGAAGAAAAGACTTGTAAAAAGGCTCCATGAGCTACAACGATGCAGCGAGGAAGAACCCCAAAAGGGCCCATTAAAGAAAGTGCTATTAAAGAAAAAACAAAGGTTCCAAGCTTTCCTATTGAGCGGAAGAAATCGTTTAAGCTTCCTTTGCACAGCATCATGGCTAGTACCCCTAAAAAAGGCACGAAAACGCCCGTTAAAAAGATCCCAAGAGCTGAAAGGATATAGTGGCCTCCACTTTGCTGTCCTACCAAAATAGGAAATACTATGTTCCCTGAACCAAAGAACATAGAGAACATGGCAAAGCCAGTACTCAATATTAAAGCATATTTTTTCATATTACTTTTCCTCTCAATCATATATGAATTTCGAAAAAGAGTAACATTATGATAGTTTTTCTGGCCAATGCAAAATTTTCCTTACTTTGAAAGATCCAAAAGGTATTGCCAACGTTCGTAGAGATCATCAAGTCTTTTTTGAGAAAGCCCCATTTGTTCATAGATCTCTAGCTGTTTTTTACTATCAGCCTCTAGAGCTTTGGTGTTTAAAGAGGCTATTTCCTGCTCTAGGGAGGCAATAGATGCTTCCATGCCATCGAGCTCCTTTTGATCCTTATAAGAGAGCTTTTTCTTAACAGGTGGAGCAGAAGCTACTTTTATGGTTTCTTTTTGTTTGGGAGCGGCTTTTTCAGCAGCTTCCCATTGAGCGTAGTCTGCATAGAGTTTAGGCTCTTCCCCTTCTCCTAAAGCTAGGATTTGGGTGCAGATCTTATCCATAAGATAGCGATCATGAGTAATGAGAACCACAGCTCCTGGGAATTCTAAAAGGCTCTCTTCGATCACTTCAAGAGTTGGGATATCAAGATCGTTTGTAGGCTCATCGAGAAAAAGAAGGTCTGCTGGTTTTAGCATAAGACCGGCCATTAAAATACGAGCTTTTTCTCCACCTGAAAGACAGCTTACAGGAAGGCTGAGCCTTTCAGGAGAAAAGAGAAATTTCTTTGCCCATCCGTTTACGTGCATCTCTTGACCTTGAAATCTTACGAAGTCTCCTTGAGGCGACAGAGCTTCTCTTAAGGTGCTTTTAGGATCTAATGTTTCTCTATGTTGATCGAAATACACAAGGCTTAAATCTTGCGCGTACTTTACTGTTCCAAGATCTTGAGAGATCTCCCCTGCTAAAATCTTAAGAAGTGTTGTTTTACCAGTTCCATTTCTACCAACAATGCCAAGGCGCGTTCCTGGAGAGAGCTTTATGTTCACACCTCGAAAGAGCAGCTTTCCTCCTAGAGTTTTTGAAAGGTTGGTGGCTACAAGAAGATTTCTTGTTTCTCTTTCAGACGCAGCAAACTGGAGTTCTGCTTTTTGGCTTGTATTTCTTTGTCGAACATTTTGCAGCTCTTCTATTAGGTTATGCGCTTTATCAATTCTAGATTTAGATTTAGTTGTACGAGCTTTTGGAGAGCGCCTTAACCAATCAACTTCATCGCGGACTGTTCCTGCTAAGCTTCTCTCTCTTTCTAGTTGCCCTTTCAAAAATTCATCTTTTCTTTCTAAAAATGTTTCCCAGTTGCCATCACTTACAAAGACGCCATCGGGGAAACATTTATGGAGCTCTGCAACTCGGTTGCAGACATTTTGTAAAAAACGTCTGTCATGGCTGACAATAAGACAGGCAACCCTTTCTTTTTTTAAAAAATTCTCTAGCCAGTCGATCCCCTCAAGGTCCAAGTGGTTTGTTGGTTCGTCAAGAAGCACTAGATCAGGCTCTCTCATCCAAGCCTTGACGATATCAAGCCGTTTCTTCCATCCGCCAGAAAGATTGGCCGGAAGAGCCATAAAATCGGGGAATTTGGCCTTATCTAATAGGATGTGAGCCCTTACCCTGGCATCTTCCTCTGAAAGATGGGGAACTTCCTTGATTAAAATTTCTTCTAGTGGTTTTGCAGGGAATTCTGGGGACTGGCCGGCATAGGACATTCTAAGCCCTTGTTTTTTGGCCACGTGCCCCTCATCCGAGTCCTCAATCCCATAAAGAATTTTTAACAAGGTGGATTTGCCGGCGCCGTTGGGTCCTCCCAAGCCCATCCTATCCCCTTCATTGATAGAGAGGGAGAGATGTTCAAAAAGTTTTTGAGATCCAAAAGATTTTGAAATGTCATGCAGACTCAACAGCAGCGCCATAGTTATTATTTTCCTTTCAACCGGTCAATTTTTATTCTTCTCGTAGAAATTACCCGATCATGTTATCCTTTCCGCGATAATGATTAAATTCATTTGTTTTGACCGCTTGCTGATCGCTTGTTTTGTTTCTCTTGTTGATAGGATGAAAGACACGGCTTTTCTTAAATTAAAGAATATGCGCATGTAGTCAAAAGTACACTTAAATAATCCCTATACAAAAGGACAAAAAACATGGACGATCTACAAGAAGAAAACGGCTTTAAAGATCTAGGACTTAGAGAAGAGATTCTTATTTCCTTGAAAAAAGCTGGCTTCAAGACTCCAAGCCCTATCCAGCAAGACGTTATCCCCCTGATTCTATCAGGTGTTGATGTCATTGGACAAGCGCAAACAGGAACAGGCAAAACAGCGGCTTTTAGCTTGCCAGCTCTTAATATGTTAAAAAATACAGGACAAGTTGAAGTCCTCGTCATCACTCCTACAAGAGAACTTACTTCTCAAGTAAGTGAAGAGATCGCAAAGCTCGGATTCAACCTCAGAGCGAAAGTTGCTACCGTTTACGGTGGAAAATCATTCAACACACAAATTGATGCGATCCGAAGAGGCGCTCACGTTGTTGTTGCAACTCCTGGAAGACTTTTAGATCTTCTTCAATCAGGTAAAGCAACAGGCCTAAAGCCTTGGCTTGTGATTGTAGACGAAGCTGATGAAATGCTCGACATGGGCTTTTTAGAAGACATTCAAGCAATTTTTGAGCTTCTTCCAGAAGAAAGACAAACTCTTCTTTTCTCTGCAACAATGCCAGCACCTATCCAATCGCTTGCTAAAAAGATCCTTAAAAACCCAACGCTTGTGAAAGCTGCTTCGACACAAACATCGAATGCGGACATCTCTCAAAGCTATTGCATCGTAGCCGACTCTGAAAGAGATGAAGCTGTGATCCGTCTTTTTGAAGCACAAGACATGGATAAAGCAATTCTATTCTGTAAGACAAAAAAAGAAGTAGATCGTCTATCTCAAGTTCTAAACTCTAGAGGACATGCTGCAAGCTCCCTTCACGGAGACATGGAACAAAACCAAAGAGAATCGGTTATCCATGCATTCAGAGCTGGTAAGTCCCGTATTCTTGTTGCGACTGACGTTGCTGCAAGAGGACTTAACATCGTTGATGTTACAAACGTTATCAACTTCCACATCCCCTACGATGCAGACAACTATGTCCACCGTATCGGCCGTACAGGAAGAGCTGGAAGAAAAGGTGCTTCTTTAACTCTTGTAACAACAAGAGAACTTGGCAAACTTCTTCACTTCCAACAAAAAGCGGGTGGAAACTTTGAAAGACTTTACATTCCTTCTAAACAAGAGATCAGAAAGTCTCAAGTACGCAGACTTGTTGAGCAACTAGGAAAACAAACTCCTGCTCAAGAAACAACTGCAATACTAGATTCTCTCGGAAACGATACCGACATCAAAGAATTCGCAGGAAAACTCCTCGGACTCATTTTGTCACAAAATCCTATCGATGGACCTGAGACAATCGGTGTTCCTGAGCACGCTGAAATCAAAAAAGAGAAAAAATACGCTGGATCTTCCAGATCTTTCGGCCGTCGCGGCGACCGTGGTGAGTGGAGAGAAAGAAGCGGTATGAGTGGTTCTAGAGGCGAAGGAAGAAGAGACAGACCAGCTCGTTCTTTTGATAGAGCTGAAAGACCAGCTTTCTCTTCTGATCGTCCTGAAAAAGCTTTCCGTTCCTTTGAAGGATCAGACAGACCAGCAAGATCCTTTGATCGCTCTGAAAGACCTAGCTTCTCTTCTGATCGTCCAGCAAGAGCACCTCGCTCTTTTGACAGAGCTGAAAGACCAGCTTACTCCTCAGATCGTCCTGCAAGAGCGCCACGCTCTGCAGACCGCCCTTTTGGAGATTTCCCTAAAAAGAAATTCGTCCACCCATCTCCTGCAGGTGCTAAGACGGCTGACTTCAAAAAAGCGAAGAAGAAGTACTAGTCAGTAACTTAAGTATTTTCATAATAAAGGCCGATGAAGCTAGAAGCTTCATCGGCCTTTTTCTATTCTACGGCAAAAAACGATCGAAAAACTGCATGAAGATGCAGAATTCGGCTCAAAAACTGCATCTCCTTTGTATTCCAGCAAAAAATCTCCTAAAAAAAATAAACCCCTCTTTGCAAACTAGCGACTTAATGAGTTTGGTGTTATACCTCAAAGAAACTTCATAACTATGGGTCAGCAGCACTCCTATGAATACAGCTTTAATTGTCTCAAATCTCACAAGTCCAGCAGTCCTTTGTTTTATCATTGGCAGCTTTGCAGCTTTGGTTAAAAGCGATTTAAGGATCCCGGCGCAAGTGCATGAGACTATCTCTATGTATTTGCTCTTTGCCATTGGTTTAAAAGGTGGAATTGCCCTGTCAAACACTTCGCTAGACGTTATCTTTTGTCCGATGGTGGCAACTTTAGCTCTTGCTATCTTAACTCCAATCATTGCCTATTTTGTCGCGTTAAAGCTTGGAAAAATCAACCGCACAAACTCTGCAGCTCTTGCTGCGCATTTTGGATCCGTATCAGCTGTCACATTCATGGCAGCTGTTAATTTTGCCGAGCTTTCCCATATTACCTATGAGGGGTTTGTGACGGCTCTTGTCGTTGTTCTTGAAATTCCTGGGATCATTGTCGCCTTAATGATCTATCAAGTACTCAAGAATAGAGGAAAAGAAGTTCGTCTTGGGAAAGTTTTACACGAGACCATTACTGGAAAAAGTGTGATACTCCTTTCTGGCGGCTTATTAGTTGGATTATTTGCAGATCGCGTCGGCATAGAGTCCGTCTCCAAAGTCTTTATCACACCCTTTCAGGGAGTGTTAGCTTTCTTTCTTTTAGAAATGGGTGTTGTTGCGGCTTCTCGGCTAAAAGCCATTAAATCTTCATTAGTGTTCATGTTGCTCTTTGGTACGGCTATGCCTTTAGTATTTGCTGCTTTTGGCCTCATTGCAGGAACACTTGCAGGGCTCTCACCTGGTGGAACCGCTATTTTGGCAACAATGGCTGCGAGCGCTTCTTATATTGCAGCGCCAGCCGCTGTAAAAATGGCGCTACCAGACGCTGATCCAGGCCTTTATCTTACAACCAGTATCAGCATCACCTTGCCATTTAATATTGCAATTGGCATCCCCTTGTATTTTTCTATGGCAACCGGATACGCTTTTTAAACTTACCGAAATCGGCGTAAAGTTTCTGATGATATAAAAAGCGCATGTACAGCGAAGAGAAATGAGATTTTCCCTCGATTGTTCGTAGCTTTCTTTGTAGTTGCTTTGACTGCAGCCGCTATCTTAGATGCAATCCAAGGAAGCCCCCTCTTTCCTGATCTCTAGGTAGAGCAGAAAGAGAAGGGATCCCTTTTTTCCTGTGCATTACAAAATATCAGCCGCAATCGCTGCAAGCTCTGATCTTTCTGTCTTTTCAAGGAGCATGTGACCAAAGATGCTTTGGTTCTTGAACCTTGAAACCGTATAAGTAAGAGAGTTGGAATCCTTGTCTAAGTAAGGATTATCGATTTGAGATGGATCTCCTGTAAGGACTACCTTTGTCCCCTGACCTGCTCTTGACACAACAGTCTTGATTTCGTGGGGAGTTAAGTTTTGAGCCTCATCGATGATGATGAACATTTTAGGAAGTGTTCTTCCTCGAATGTAAGTCACAGCTTCCATTTCAATTTTCTTACTTTCCATGATCCACTTTTGAGTCTCAGCGCCAGCAGCAGGCCCGCCTGTTGATTGGCAGAGAAACTCTAAGTTGTCATAGATCGGCTGCATCCAGTGGAAAAGCTTTTCTTCTTTAGTACCTGGTAAGAACCCAATGTCTTTACCAAGCGGCACGATAGGACGGCTGACTAGAATGCGGCTATAGACCGTTTCATCGAATACTTTTTTAAGAGCGGCGGCAAGCGCTAGGAGCGTCTTTCCTGTTCCCGCTTGACCAATCAAACAAACAAGCTTGATGTCATCGCGAAGAAGCAGGTCAAGCGCGCACTTTTGCTCAACGTTGAGTGGGTGAATCCCCCACACATCTCTGTTCATCTTTAAAAGAGGCTCAAGTCTCTTAGTGTGGAAATTATATTTACCAACAGCTGAGGAGTTCTCGGAAGAAACTAGATGGCAGTATTCATTCGGATGAAAATCGTGGATCTCTGTAACAAGAAACCCGTCTTTGATAAATGTGTCGATGTCTCTTTTAGGAACTTCTATTTTCCTATATCCTTTATACATGCGATCAAAAGCAACTTTGAGATTTTCGTAGTCTTCCGCTTCGATCCCGATGGCTTCAGCTTTAACTCTCATCACAAAGTCTTTAGAGACTAAAACAACGTTTTCCCCTTTTTCTTTCAGTTGATAGGCTGCAAGAAGAATTCTGTTATTGTTTCGATCTAAAGGAAGTGGGAACATCTTTTTTTCACATACTTTTGTATCGATGTAGATACGAACAGAAATCCCGTGCTCGATTTGAACCCCATTATGAAGGTCTCCCTTACTAATCTCTTTTAAAGAGTCGATGAAACGAACGACAGTCCTTGCATTTCTCCCAAGCTCATCTGATTGTCTTTTCATCCCATCGAGCTCTTCTAAAACTCCAAGAGGAATCGCGACATCATTTTCTTTAAATTTACTAATAGCATTAGGATCATGCAGTAAGACATTCGTATCGATCACAAACGTTTTCCGAGACATCGGGTTCTCCTTGTTATGAGCAGTTCAAGGCGGAGCATACCAAAAAGTTTTTGTACTACAATCTTTTTTTTCAAAATCTTCAAAAACTCTCCCAGGGAGGAACGTGTAAACTATTTATTTTACAGAGCAATATTGACTTTTTTTTATTTCTCCCTCATAATTAGAGATTAACTCAACTTGTGGACTATCAATATGAAGATTAATCATAAAGTCTTAAGTATCCCCCCCTACATTTCTACTTCTTGGAAAAACATTTCTTCTTTGCAATCCACGCAAGAGGGCGAAAAACACTCTTTACTTATCCATTTGCAAGACGGCGGCCTCGTTCGCGTCCCAGATCTAGAAGCTGTTGTTGTACAGGCCATTTTTGGAGCTCACGCTAAGTATGTCGAGACTGAGAGCAAAGCACCAGTAAACACAGAAGTAGAAGCCAATAAAAGGAACTCCTCCGTTCAAGAAGCAAATCCCAGCATTAAATTCTTTGAAATTGAAAACATCAGTTCGATGATGACCCACAATGAGCAAGAAAGAAACGCTCCAGATCTTCCTTCTTATATACTCAGTAAAGTACAAGAGATCTCTTTAGAGATGGGCCTTTCTAATTCAGCAACACTTCCTGTTGCTGAGCCAAATTGCAACTGCTCCTTCTGCCAAATCGCTAAATCCATTCAAAAGATGGGAAGCGAAGCCCATGAGCAAGTGTCATACGAAGATGAAGAAGATCTCATTACAGAAGAAGATCTCACTTTTACTTCTTGGATCATCCGTCCTTTAAAACAAAACCTCTATCTGGTCGTTCATCCCGACCATCTTGAAGATCAATATCAGGTCTTCTTAGGATCGCCGATTGGCTGCACCTGCGGCTCTAATCAATGTGATCACATCAAAGCCGTTTTAAGCTCTTAGCAGAAAATACATCTTTATTTTCGCAAAAAGAAAAAGCTTGGAGTAAAAACACTCCAAACTCTAGAATGAGACTTTGTGTTATCTTATATACAGTTACATTAGATGTCAGGAGGTTCGACTAACATGTTTAAATCAATGTATTTACTCTGCACTTCGCTCTTTGCCTTAAGCTTTGGGGTTTTAGGGGCAGATCAACCTGATGACGCTGGATCTACATCCGTGTCTGCATCTGAGTCTGATTTTTTTTCTTCTTTTTCTTTAGAAACGCCTCCGGCATTTCCTGCTGAGACCGCGGCTTCTGTAAGTGAAGCAGGAGCGCCAGCTCTAGAAGCTGCTCCTATTGCAAAAAAAGAAAAAGCGAAAGGGCTGTTCAAACCATTTACTGGAAAAGTAAAAGGCAAAAAGGTACGCCTTCGCACTCAACCCGATTTAGATAGCGCTGTTGTTAAAGAATTGCAAAAAGGTGAATACTTAGCGATTTTAGATGAAGTCGATGATTTTTGGATCACAGAAGCACCGTCTGATTTAAAAGCTTATGTGTTCAGGAGCTTTGTTCTTGATAATGTTATTGAAGGGAACCGAGTGAATGTTCGTTTGCATCCTAATATGGAAGCTCCAGTGATTGTTCACCTTAATAGTGGAGACACTATTGATGGCTCTATCTGCGAAGCAAATCATAAGTGGGTCGAAATCGACGCTCCTAAAACATCCCGTTTTTATGTATCTAAAAACTACATTGAAAACATCGGCGGCCTTGAAATTAAGCAAACACATGACACTCGTTTGGGCCTTGTAAAAGACCAAATGGAGCTTGCTGAGAGCTTTGCAAAAGCAGAGATGGAAAAAGAGTACAATTCAATTGATTTTGATCAAATGAATCGCAATTTCCAACTTGTTATCCAAGACTATACAGACTTCCCGCAATATACAGATCAAGCAAAAGACATGCTTTCTGCTATCCAAGAAAAATTCATCGATAAGAGAATCTCTTACATGGAAAGCAAAGTAGCACGCGAAAGTAGCTCTTCTAACTCATCCACAAAAGATCACTCTTTTGTAAACGCCTCCCCGACTGATAAAATGAAAATATGGGAACCTGTAGAAGAAGCTCTTTTTCTCGGCTGGTCAGGTGGTCATGAAGCTAGAAACTTCCAAGACTACCAACTTGAGCAAAAAATTGCAGCAGAGCGTATCACTGGAATCTTAGAGCCTTATTCAGCACCTGTAAAATGCAAACCAGGCGATTACGTTGTTAAACACAACGATCTTCCTGTTGGCTACGTCTACAGTACCGTTGTGAATCTACAAGATCTAATCGGCAAAAAAGTGTCTTTGATTGGAGCTCCTCGCCCCAATAACAACTTTGCTTTTCCTGCCTATTTCGTACTCGGAGTAGAAGAACAGCAGTAGTGGAAATTCGAGATTGGTGCATACGAATCCTCGGGGGGCTCACCCTCGAGGAAAAATTATTAGATCCCCTAGAACTAACAGATAGAGCTCCTGGACCTCCCCTCCTTTGGGATACTCCATCAAGACCTGCCAATATGCAGTTCAAAAGACACTCTAAAGAAGAAAAACTCCCTCCCTTTCATGAACATGGATCCCAAGACAAAAGAGCTGTATGTCTACATCGATTTGCAGGACATGAGCTTTTAGCTGTAGAGATCATGGCCTACGCGCTACTTGCCTTCCCTGAAGCCCCTAAACACTTTAGAAGAGGCCTTGCTAACACTTTAAAAGAAGAGCAAGGGCATGTAAGGCTTTATATAAAAAGACTAAAAGAGCTCGGAGTGAATTTTGGAGACATGCCCCTTTATAAACATTTTTGGTCTCATACTCCTTTTCTAAGATCTCCCTTAAATTACGTAAGCGTCATGAGTCTAACATTTGAAATGGCTAATTTAGACTTTGCTCCGATCTACAAGCAATCCTTTTTAAGACATGGTGATACTTTTTCAGCTGATCTGATGCAGCAGATTTTGGATGATGAGATCAAACACGTTTCTTTTGGGATGCAGTGGCTTAAAAAAATGAAAGATCCCCTTGAATCAGAATGGGACTGCTGGAGAAACAACTCTAATCATCTTCTTACGGTCAAACGCTCTAGAGGTTTTTCTGTTTTTGAAGAACCAAGAAGGCAAGCTGGCATTCCTGAAGAATGGATTTCTATTATTAAAAACAGCTAGAGAAATCTGCTTCTAATTTTTCTAATTAAAAAACATTCATAAAAAAATATTAACATTTTTATTTGACAAAAAAACGGTAAAAGCTTTCTCTAAGGAAAAACAAACAAGAGAGAAAACTATGTTCCGTACACAAGAAGAGATTCTAGCCGAGCTTGATGCAACACTTGATCAACTCATGCATAATGCTTCAGTTGTTTGTGAAAGCGAACTTCATGTTTTGGATTCTTTAGAACTAGGATCATTACATAAGACTCAAGAGAGCCTCCTTGCAAGATTTGCACACACGCAAGAAGAGCTTCCTGAAAAAAAATACGAAGAGCTACATAAAAAAATCATAAGAATGAATGAGCTTAATTCTCATTTCATGCAAGCGATTCAAAAGCAGCTTCTTCCTAAACTTCCTAGAATTGGCCGCAACAGAAGAAAATCAAAAGTTCGCCAATTTGCGAAGCGCAGCCTCTAAGTCGGAAACTTGAGGAAGAACTTTATCCTCTAGTTGCTTGCAATAAGGAACCATGCAGTTTTTGCCTGATACCCTTGCAATCGGCGCATCTAGATAAGAAAAGGCTTTTTCTGTAATCCTTGCTGAAATCTCTGCTCCAAGACCCACGTTTGATGGCGCTTCATGCGCAATCAAACACTTACCTGTCTTTTTCACAGACTCTAAAATCGCTTCTTCATCTAAAGGTACAATCGTGCGAAGATCGATGATCTCTACAGAAATCCCTTCCTGAGCAAGTGTTTCAGCAGCTTGTACAGCCATAAAGACGAGCATTCCGTAACAGACAACTGTTACATCAGTTCCTTCTCTTACGATCTTAGCTTTGCCAAGCGGGGCCACTTCTTCTTCTCCTGGCTCTTTTCTAGCGCAGAATACGCGCTGTCTATAAAGGGCCTTATGCTCTAAGAAGATAACCGGATTAGGGTCTTTAAGGGCTGCTTTGAATAGTTTTTTTGCATCGGATGCATTACTTGGGATCACAACCTTAAGCCCTGGCGTATGCGCTAAAAAGGCTTCGATACTTTGTGAATGGTAAGGTCCTCCCTGGATATAACCGCCGTAAGGAAGTCTAATGACAACCGGGCAGTTCCATTCTCCATTGGAGCGGTAGTGCATGCTTGCAAGTTCATTAAGTAGTTGGTTCACACCCGTCCAGACGTAATCTGCAAACTGGATCTCAGCAACAGGCCTAAGACCTGCAAAAGAAAGTCCGATGGCAAGTCCGATGATGCAAGATTCTGCAAGAGGCGTATTGAAGCAGCGGTTTTCTCCAAAGCGGCTAGTTAACGAGCGTGTAACACCAAACACTCCCCCCTTTCCATGGGCCACATCTTGCCCGAGCACTACAATAGAAGGATCTTTACTCATCTCTTCTTCAAGGGCATGGTTGAGTGCATCGACCATAACAACGGCGTCATCTGTTGAAGAAGAGCTAGAACCTTCATCATTTTCAGTTAATTCGTCACACTCTTTAAATACTTTAGTATCGCAAGAAGACACATCAGGGAATGGAATTAGATCAGCGAGTTCTGCTGCAGTCTCTACTTTTTGAAAGCATTGAGCTTTTAACGTTTTAAGCTCTTCTTCGCTCGCAAAACCTTGAGAGATTACAAAACTTTCCATACGAGGAAGAGGATCTTTTTCCTTTTCCTTTTCTATGATGTCTTTTGATTTGTATTTTGCTGGGTCATCGCTACTGCTATGAGCACCGATACGAGGTACTTTTGCAACAATTAAACTTGGACCGCATCCGGATCTTGCTTTAGCAACACTTTCATTAACAGCTTGATCCATTTGCTCATAATCACAACCATCTACGTCGTGAACTGTAAGGCCTTCGTACCCTCGCGCCATAGGCACAATCGATCCGCCAGCTGTTTGTTCCTTAACAGGAACGGAAATAGCCCAGCCGTTGTCTTGAATAACGAAAATGACGCCTAGTTTATGAATGCTTGCAAAGTTCAATGCTTCATGGAAATCCCCTTGAGAGGTCGCTCCGTCTCCTGCAGAGACGTAGACCACTTCAGGCTTGCCTGAAAGCTGCAAACCCTTCGCAAGGCCTACTGCTTGTAAAAATTGAGATCCTACGCAGCTTGACTGCACAGGAATGTGAAGCTCTTGATGAGAGTAGTGCTCTGGCATCATTCTTCCACCGGAGTGGTGAGGAATGTCACGAGCAAGTAGTGCAGCAAATAGATCTGTTAATGTACAACCAATCCCAATAGCAAAGGCCCTATCGCGATAATAAGGAAGACCCCAGTCTACTGTTGAAGTAAGACCTAAAGCGCAGACGGCGCCCACCATTTCATGTCCGAGCACAGACAGATGGAAGCTACCGCCTTTATTTTGACGGATCATCTTGTACATCTTATCATCTGCAAGCCTTGTCAGGTACATGACCTCAAGAACCTTGAGAGCTTTCTCTTTAGAAGACACCTCTAGGGTTAGGTCTTCTACCTGGGAATGGGGGCACATTGTCATAGGCTACTTTGTATCCTTTTTGGAAATATGGGTTACAATCTTCATCTTTTTAATAGTTTCTGATTCTTCTCCGTCTTTCTTCTTCGGTATTGCTCCTAGCTGCTTCTTCGTAATCCCGAGCTCTTTAGAAGGCTTATCTGATTCTTCTGTAGAAGCTGTGACTTTTTTAACAGAACGGATCAGATTGGCATCTTTATCAGATCCTGTGATTTCTTGAATGTCCATCAATCTGCCAGAAAGGTGCCTTAAAGACTCAAGTCTTTCAGACAACGCTTGGAGCTTATGATCCACTTTTGCTCTTGGATTACCGCGGAGGTTATCTAAAAGCTCTGCTTTTGTTTTAAAGCGAGAAGAGAATGTGATAGCTGCAGCACTTGAAATATCTGGCAAGTATAAAAAGCCCTTCACAGGTTGAGGCACTGTTGTATACATGTCGACTGTGACTTGCATTTCAGGCTCTGCTTTAACTACCTGCTTAGGAGGTCTTCCTCTCTTTGGTCTTGGGTTCAGAGCTTCGCTAGAGTAATAAGTTTTAGCCTTGAGTTGAAGAGCTTCTCTTGCAGCCGCAACATCTTTTGGAACTTTATTATCAAAGAGGTGTCTTTTAATTTTTTCGAGCAGGTTCTTTGTAAAATCAAGATCTTCTTCAAAAACGAACTGGATTTTTTGATTTCTGAGCCATTCGATGATTCTGATACGAGATCTTTCTTGATAGAATTGCTGCCATTTTTCAAGTTCTGTCAAATGATCGTAGATGAACTCTAGGAAGTTTTCTCTGGCTTCTTTCGCTTGAATGATGTCTAAGAGCTTTTCTTTTGTATCGATATCGTAAACTTTTTCATTGATAAACCCTTCCATGAACTTCTTTGTCTCATAGAATGTCATCTTAGGGATCAGGCAGTATCTTTCCGGATGATCGAACAGTAGTTCTTTTTCGAGGTCTTCAATCTCTTGCTCCCCCTTGTCTAGATCGACATAGACAATAAACCCTTCCATTCTATCCAGATAAAAGTCTCTTTCATCATCAGATTTGGCAAAGGCGTCCATGAGTCTATTGAAACGCAGCAAAATAGGGTTTTGCGCAGCAGAAGAGGCTTTACTCATATATAATTGTCCTTACGTAATAAATACTCCGAGTAGACTACCATACAAAACCCTCTACTTCAAGAGCAAACAAATTTTTTCGCGCTAAGTCATTAGCCTTCACTATAAAACCAGTAGAATAGCAATTAACACAGATAAATAACAGCAAAATATGAATAAAAACAGTAAATTAAAATTAAAAATATAATGAATATTATATAGTTGATGCGTTTTCGAAAAAAGGACCGGGGGTTGATTTATTATTGGGACCTTAGAAGCTTTTTCAGGGGTAAAAAGCGATCTATAAGGGCTATGGACGGGATTTGGGGCTGAGATTAGATTGAGAGCTCTTTTAAGGAGCTCTCAATCGGGTTTAAAATTATAATTAGATGATTAGGCGTTCACGACTGCCAAAGATTCAATCAACGCTAGATGATCAGGAGATAGCTTATCTCTGATACTGTTGATTTGATCTTCAGTTAAAGCCGTTAGAATAACCTGAGCCGCCCGCGTCCTTTCCGAGATGATTGAGTCTATTTTTTGTTCAGAATAGCCATTCCCTTCCTCTTGACAAACAAACTCACCATTCACAGCTATGGAGTGAAAGCAATAAAAGCCACTGCCTTCTTGCCGAATCGCATCTCTTGATAGTGTTGGGAATAATGCATTAATTTGCTCTTGCAATAACCCGGAAATATCTAAACATCCGAGAGCTTCCCCCTCTATGCATCTTAAGCAGGAGCCTTTTAACCTGCTTAAAATAGACTGAAGTTGGTGAGTTCCAAGACAACCTAGACGCGTTGCTATTTCCTGATTAGAGCCTACTTCCAATAACCCACCATTCAAAGCACTCTCATCTAACACTGATAAGTCAAGCTGAGGAAGCTGCGCATTAGGTATAAGTTTTAACTTATAGTGATTCAGTTTCCCTAAAATAGACTGTAATTGGTCGATATGAAGACAACCTAGACGCGTTGCTATTTCCTGATTAGAGCCTACTTCCAATAACCCACCATTCAAAGCATCTTTACCCAAAACTGATAAGTCAAGCTGAGGAAGTCGCTCATTAGGTATAAGTCTTAACTTATAGGGATTCAGTTTCCCTAAAATAGACTGTAATTGGTCGATATGAAGGCAACCTAGACGCGTTGCTATTTTCGGATTAGAGCCTACTTCCAATAACCCGCCATTCAAAGCTCTCTCATCTAACACTGATAAATCAAGCTGAGAAAGTCGCTCATTAGGTATAAGTTTTAACTTATAAAGACTTAGCTTTCCTAAAACATCTTGGAATTGCGGCGTTGAAAGAAGCTCTAAACGCTGCGTTACCCTCTCATTAGAACCTAAATCAAAAAGACAGTCCACTTGCTCTTTTGAAGCATTCGCAAAATCAACTTCTTGAATCTGAGCATCTGAAAATAAAGGGAATATAGCGGGCGGGATTACGTCTAACTGCTGAGTAATCCTTGATCCAGGTATGCTATCGAATTGGAATGCAGGAACGCTCATAATATCCTCTGGAATCTCAACAAGCGCAGGTTCATCTGCAAACTGTTTCAGTCTTTCGGAGATAACTTTCATCTGGCTCGCATTCGCATCTTTGATTTGACCTAAAGTCAAAGCTTTAAAGTCCACATCAGTCATGATAACGTAGCTGATTTTTGGCTGTACACCCTCTAATTTCAAGTCGACTAAATCAACCAAAGCTAATGCCTCTTGATTAGCTTCTGCTAATTTCCGAAAAAAAACTTCTTTCCCTCCAAAGCTAGCAATAACCTCTTCAAGTTCAAATAGCTCAATTTTTCCTTCTTGCGTAGCTTCATCCATCTCATAAAAAGCTTTGAGAGTTATGTTCATAGCTTCAGAACAATATGGAACTCTCACGTCGTGGTAGTAACTAACGCTGCTTTCCCTTGGAGTCCTTTCAAAATAGGAGTAACATTCCTTATGGAAAAGACTTTGCTGAACGTGGTAAGAACCTAAAACATCATCAAATAGAGTCACAATCCAACCATAGGCTTCTTCTAGATCTCTTGCAGCGCGGTACATGTTAATTGCAAAACCTCTAGAGTCCCCGTTAATCCCCTTGAAAACAGCATTAGATAAGTCATACACAGTCTTACAAGCCCCTGCAAGTAGAGCATTAGGAATAGCAACCCATTTGCGATCTCTGATGGCTTGTTCGTTTATTCTGTAGTTCACCTGGTAATCATTATAGGTCGCATTGCCATAAGAAAACTGCAGAGCATTGCTTTTAATCCCCCTTCTTAAGAACTTTTCCGAGGTAAGGCCCTGAGGAATTTCTACCCCTGCCATCGCTGCTGCAAAGTACTCTGGACATCTGTCTGATATGTTCATATTAAACCTATAAAAAAGCAAACCACTCATTTTACATTAAAAATGCAGTAAATATTATTTTAATTTTTGCATACAAAACTAATGCAACTACACAATAAAAAGACTGTTATATCGTTAAGATTCATTAAAGTAAAGAGAGGGTTTTCAATAATTTTCTTAATGGCAGAAGACCCAATAAAGACCTTCTGCCAAAGGATTTAGAAAGAAGCGAAAGCTTCTATTCGTTCGTATTAGAGGTATTGGACAAGATTGTGAAAGTTTCGGTAGGCCCAATAGATAAACTTCTCTACATTCGCTTCTTCGTTTGATTCACTCGGTGAGACATCGATCCAGTCCTCTTCGTCATAGTCTGCAGAGGTCCCTAAAACAAAAGCCTCTTCGCCTTCTACAACACTGGGTTGAATGAACTTGCCTCCTGAAGAAGACATCTCTAACCTCGCCTCAATCTCCACAGCGTTAGAGCTGTCATTTTCATCGTATTCTTGCAGCGCTGAGTATCCATGGTTTTTTTGACTTAAACACAAAGAAACCTCTTCATGCTCTATTCCATCATACCCATTTGTCTTTAGAATCATTCGAACTTCTCGCCCTTCTGCAAGAGACTTCTTATTCTTATCTATGAGCTCTTGCCAAAAACCTTTTGTTCGGTCTATTGAAGGCAATCTGACTATTCTTTTTCCATTCACAAATCTTTCTTCAAATCCTTTGTCAGAGGCTGAATTGCTGCAATTTTGATTGTTTGCTACAAAACTCATCGGGAACCTGTTTTTTTGATTTATTTTATAAAAACAATAACATTTTAAAAATTACAATTAAATATTAAATAATTTTTAGC